>JADGAT010000078.1 GCA_015231885.1 SAR324 cluster bacterium | reverse complement strand
ATGCTCGACCTTTACCGTCCATACTGATCTGAATCTCTTGGTTGAGCAGCATTTGAGTGAACCTCAAACTTGTAAATGAATACTGTACTCTGTCTCTTTCAGGGAGTTCTCCTGAGAGGTGACCCAAAACCATTTTTGATAAATAGTATTGTATGTTGCTGTTGGCATTGCAACGAGGCTTTTATTAATAATTGAAACCAATTCTGGCCAATCTTTACGTATCGAATAAACAACTTCTAATGGTGTTTCGGTAACGACATGACCGATTTTAATTGATTTGAGAAAATGTTTTTGATGATCATAGTATGTTGACGTAGAAGAAAAACTGGCATCTGCTTTTCCTTCCAGCATGATTTTAATGGAGTCACGTTCATCTGGGGCTTCAATAGCTTTTATGGTAGGGTGGGGGTTGATAATAGAAGCATAGAACTCATTTCCCTCTTGTAGAGCAATCCTTTTTCCTGACAAGTCTTTAATTGTTTGAATATTGATTTGACTTTCAGAAGGTATGACAACAATTGGATATTCACTGACATATGTTTGTGAAAAAGCAAAAAAAAGTTTTCTTGCCTCTAAAGGCGCAGAGGTTGCCAGTCCATCAATTTCACGGCTTTTGGCTTTTTCGACAATTTCTCTCCATTGGCCTGTGACAAGTTGGATATTTGCTCCGGTGGTTTCATTGATATATAAGATAAAATCGATATCTAATCCCTCCAGCTCACCATTTGAATTCTTAGAAACATAAGGTTTTCTGGTTTCGTCCGTTCCAAATCGAATAAGAGGATGAGATTGAAGAAAAGCTTGTTCTTTTTCTGTTAATTGGATCTTTAACGGTTGTGCTGGAACATTAGGAACAAATGATAAAATGAGGATGAAAACCAATAGTAAATTTTTATACATTGTCGGGCTTGATCATATTTTAAGTTGCTGAATATTAAAGGTAAATATTGGTGGGATAGTTCCATTTCACCTATGATCTCCACCTTGGTAGGCTTGCTGTGCAGGAAAAATGCTATTCCAGACAACCCCAAAGTAGAAATTCTTCGATAACGCTAAGGAATGCTCAAACAATAACTTAGAAATCTACTTGTCTTTTCAACAATCTTCTGCGTTGCTTTACCAGTTACATAGCAAGCTATGCGCTCGATAAAACGCCTTGAATCTCGATGAAAATCCTGTGTAACTTTCGCATGTTATTATTTTCTCCTTCCTAATCACAAAAGCTTTCCTTCTCAAAAAAATCAGGACACTTCAACGAAACTTATACTTCATTATAAAAACGGGTAATGGTTGAACCAATCCTGTTTTACCAAAGAGTGGTTCAAATTGCTTATGCAATATCAGTCACCGTCCACTAGGCGGCCGATCCCACCAAGAATAGAGCCCTCTCCTTTATCTGAGCCACCAGCACTGGGAGCATGCTGCAAAATTCTGTCAGCCATTCTGGAAAAAGGAAGACTTTGCAGGTAAACGGCACCATGACCTTGAAGGGTAGCTAAGAAGAGACCTTCCCCTCCAAAAAACATAGACTTTAGATTTCCAGCCCTTTCAATGTCGTAATCGATGTCAGATGAGAAAGCTACGATGCACCCCGTGTCTACACGTAAGATTTCTCCTTTAAGCTCTTTTTTGACGATGGTTCCGCCAGCATGGACAAAGGCCATACCATCACCACGAAGTTTCTGTAAGATGAATCCTTCGCCTCCAAAAAAGCCGGCACCAAGTTTTTTGTTAAAAGTAATAGTCACCTCAGTCCCTAGTGCAGCGCATAAGAAAGCATCCTTTTGACAAATGAGTTCTTCACCTATCTGGGCCATGTTCACCGGAATGATTTTTCCAGGATAGGGTGCTCCAAAGGCCACTCTTTTCTTCCCAGACCCTACATTTGTAAAATGTGTCATGAAGATTGATTCACCGGTAAGAGCCCTTTTTCCCACATCGAGCAACTTACCAAACAATCCTCTGTCTGGTTGAGAACCATCTCCCATCTTGGCCTCAAACTGAATACCATCTTCCATCCAATTCATGACTCCGGCTTCAGCGATAACTGTTTCATGAGGATCCAGTTCAACTTCCACAGTTTGCATGTCATCCCCAAATATTTCGTAGTCCACTTCATGACACTTCATATAAAACCTCTTATTTTATTGTGTGAAAAGCAAAAGTATTAATTCTAATCTATAGCTAAAACTTTCCTTGAACAATATGTATAAACCTCAATGATACTTTATCTATATTTATTATTCTTTGATTGGAATACATTATATCAATACCTTCGCCAAATTTGAGATAGGTTACTCCCAAGAACACTGGGCTGGCTCGGAAAGAACTGAATTAAAAATAGATCCTGCAAATCCAAGGGTCATTTTTAATTACTGAAGCCTTATTCCATATGGGGTAGCGGTTATAATGATTTCATAGGATATTGTACCAAATATGCCTGTGGCCCTTGAATATAGAGGCTCAGATCAATTGGCGAAGTATTGACTTACGTGTTTTGATTAAAAGATGTGCCAGTCAATCAGCTCAGGCACCATTAAACTGAAGGTTGTTGATCATCGCACCTGTTCCAAGGGAATGATTTAACCACCTCAATTGTTTTGCAGAGACTACCGTGATGGGGGAATATTGATGCTAGGCCGTGGTTTGTTGCTATCCCTGTTGTAGAGCCGTTGTACCTTGGATTTTTCTCTTGCCAGGAAACTGTCAAATCGAGGTTTGCTTTGTTGAGTTTTTTTTGCAGCTAATGCTCTTTTGTAGGCGTCCCCTATTCCTGCTACTTTTTTCTTTTCCTCTTGATCGTTCATAAACTGCTGCATCCTGTTGAGTTGTTTTTGGACAACAACAACTCCGACTGTAGATGTTTTCAAGCGTTTTTGTTTCTCAGCATAACGTGCCATGAAGCCAGTACGGTTGTCTGTCATTTTCTTTTTAACTTCAGGACTGATCGTGGTCGATTTTAGAACTTTCTTATTTCGAGCCTTTAGAAAATCTTCATAGTCGTTTGATTTATCTACTGTATTTCCTTTTTTAGTATTGCTGATGTGTTTGGCGTTTGCTGCACTGCGTTCTACAAAATCCTTGTATTTCCCCGTATTTTTTTTATACTTCCTTAATAGTTCACGTTTTTTGAGTTCTCCTGTTGTGATTACCTGTGCAGAGGACTCATTAGAAAATCCCAGTCCAATGGCGATTGTGACGATAAAAAATACCGTGATCATAGAAGGAATGACCGCAGAGTAAAATTTAAGAAACTTTGAATTCATGCCTATGCTTGATGATATTTTTTGCTCTTGAGATGAACTATAATACTATTAGAGTAACGAAAAACGGATAAAGTTGAAAATGTTTTTTTTATTTCAATAATTCTAATGCCGCACTAAGGATTCTTTTCTGGTCGGGCAAGACATATTTCCATGCTTCCCCCAGTGGAATGAAGGAATCATGCCCTGTGATTCTGCGAATCTTTGGAAGATTCGGAAAGTTTTCTACCATCATGGTAATTAATTCTTCGCTCAGTGATCCAGTTTGACGGCATTCATCGACAATCAAGACGCGTTTTGACGTTTGGATCTCTTTTATTAAAGCTTCTTTATTCAATGGTGCCAGCCAACGCAAATCTATTATTTTTGCTGTAATTTGATGCTGTTCTTTCAAAATTTTTTCTACCTGCCTTGATAGATAATGCCCATTGGCGTAACTGATAATGGCCAGTTCATCTCCTTCACCATAGACTCCTGGTTCTCCAAAAGGAATCGTTTTGTCTATGGCAGGATAGGAAAACATCCATTGATTGTCTCCAGCTTCGTGTAAATCTTTGGAAGCATACAATGCAATGGGTTCCAAAAATACAATCACTCGTTTTTGTTCATAAGCCAGGGCAGTGCAAGTTCGGAGCATTTGCACGGCATCTGCACCATTAGAAGGGCACGCAATGATGATTCCTGGAATATCACGGAGAACTGCCAATGAGTTGTCATTGTGGAAATGTCCGCCAAATCCTTTTTGATAGCCAAATGATGCAATCCGGACAACCATTGGATTGGTGAATTGCCCCTTGGAAAAAAAGGAAAGGGAGGCCGCTTCTCCACGGATCTGATCTTCCGCATTGTGAAAGTAGGCTAAAAATTGGATCTCAGGGATGGGAAGGAATCCATTATGGGCCAGCCCAATGGCCATACCCAAAATAGTTTGTTCATCTAAAATGGAATTGAATACCCGTTTGAAACCAAATTTTTCACTCAGACCGGCTGTGATTTGATACACACCTCCTTTTGACGCAACATCTTCTCCAAAAATCAAGGTGTTGGGGTATTGCAGTAAAATGTCGGCTAATCCTAAGTTCAACAAAGCGGCCAAGTTTCCTTGTTGTTCAAAACGTTTACTGTCCTTGCCAAAGATGGAGCCCCTTTCTTTTTCTGTGGGCAATAGCATATGCTGAGGTGTCTCAATTTTTGGGGAAATCGAACTCATGATTTCTTCAGCACTCTGCAGCTTGGGGTACTGTATCATGCGAAGTGCGCATTCGGCCACCTGCGTTCTTATTGATTCATAGAGGGCAATGATCTCTCCTGCGTGCAAGTAGTGATTTGTCATTAAAATTCGGGCTGAGTGGAGCAATGGATCGTCTTGTTCTGTTTTTTCAACCTGCTCTGGTCTACGGTATTGCAGTTCAATGTCTGATCCGGCATGTCCCATCAATCGGACCATTTTCAAATGCAGAAATACAGGTTTTCGGCTTTTACGGACGTAGGCTTCTGCTTCTTTTGCGATGCGGTAAGCATCGAGCAGATCCAGTCCGCTTCCTGCGATGTATTTGATTCCAAAACGATTTTTAAACAAAGTTTCAATCCAGGAAGGTGGAGTTTCTACAGAAATTCCCAATCCATTGTCTTCACAAATGAAAATCAGAGGCAGGGGAAATTTGTGGAAGGAGATCCACTGTGCTGCATTGAAAGCTCCCTGTGCGGTGGAATGGTTCACTGATGCGTCTCCAAAGCTGCATAGAATGATGCTGTCTAAGGGAATCTTTGACTCAATGTTCAGTTCTTTTGCACGATGGAGAGAAAAGGCTGCTCCGACAGATTTAGGTAAATGGGAGGCAATGGTGCTGGTTTGCGGTGGCACAAAAAGAGAAGCACTGCCAAAAACTTTATGCCGTCCTCCAGAAATGGGATCGTGAGCAGAAGCAACAAAAGCAAGCAAGTGATCTTCGATTGAAGTGGAATCTGGTTTTTGTTTTGCCCGCTGTATCATCATGGCACAACTGCGATAATGCAGAAACGCCATATCGGTATGCCGAAATACTTTTCCCAGTACGGCATTGCCCTCATGACCGCTGCTGCCGATGGTGTAGTAAGAATGATTTTTTTTCCTGAGTGAACGTGCCTGCAGATCGAGATGACGGCTGATGCATTGAGATTCAAATAAATCGAGGAGGCTGCCTCTGTCTAAACCAACTTCTTCCGGTTTCCAAGTAACAGAGGTCTCGGGAAACTGTTCTTGCTGGACAAATCGTGTGAAATTTTCATCAACAATCTGGGCCCGGTTATAAATATCTACCATATCTGAAACAGTATGATGTTCTTAGGGATGGGGAATAAATAAAATACCATCTTGCTTGTTTTTTCCATCAAAAACAGCGTTGTTTGATTTTCAAATATTCCGATATGTGTGCAATCAAGCGTCTTGTTTTCCTCGAAAACCGCTACGCAATTCAGGTAATTTATTTTCTTCTTCCTCCCTTATTTGTATTGAAGTGACGTGCAACTTTTCTTCCTTCCAGAATACAGAATTTTTTCTGCTGCGGCAATCATACATTTTAGATTCTGATTTTGACAGGCTGTTAGATGGACTCAACAATCAGTTGATCGTAGGCAATTTGATAGGGAATGAACATCTCAGGGTTCCTGGAGTTTGGCAAAGCACTGATCAGGTGAGTGGCCAAAACATCATTGTGAAAGGTGAGGGTTACCTGAAGTCCTGCTGTTTGAAGCTCCAGTGTTGCTTCAAATAAGGTG
Organism: SAR324 cluster bacterium; assembly: GCA_015231885.1. GTDB lineage: Bacteria > SAR324 > SAR324 > SAR324 > NAC60-12. The sequence continues at coordinate 12,482 of JADGAT010000078.1, read as the reverse complement.
CTGCTGCACAAATCCAATTCGCAGATATCTGCCACTTTTCCATGAATTTTGATGCGTGATGTTTTTTCTCGGATGGATACCGTTTTTCCTTCATGACTTTGGAAAAAGCGGAGGACAGATTCTTTATTCCAGTTCATGGTGACCTTCAATCGAGAGTCTAAAATTGTTTGAATCACTTGATAAATGTGTCTCTCTACTTTATTTTTAAGGTAAAATACAAGTTTTGAGATGTGTATACAGGGAAATTTTTTCTGTCAACCAAGTGACTTCGCTATGCCCATTTACCAATTATTAGAAGACGTATTTCTGTTTCCTCCCCCAAGCCATGCTGAACCAGAGGGGTTGTTAGCCGTTGGAGGTGATTTATCAACAGAGCGTTTACTGTGTGCCTACGAGCAAGGTATTTTTCCGTGGTATGAAGAAGGGCAGCCTATTTTATGGTGGACCCCGGACCCACGCATGATTTTAGAGCCAACCCGGTTGAAAGTTTCGAGAAGTTTACGCAAAGTTTTGAGGAAAAAGACTTTCCAGATCAAGACCGATACCGCATTTGCCCATGTGATTCGTGCTTGTGCACAAGTGCGGCTGCGTGACAAAAAAGGAACATGGATCACTCCTGAAATGGAAAAGTCTTATATCAGACTGCATGAACTGGGCTACGCTCATTCAGTAGAAAGTTGGTATGATGGCAACTTGGTGGGCGGATTGTATGGCATTTTTATGGGCAAATGTTTTTTTGGGGAGTCCATGTTTACGGAAAAAACCGATGCATCCAAAATTGCGTTTGTTTCCTTGGTCGAGCAAATGAAAAATTGGGGAGTGGATTTGATTGACTGCCAGGTATCTTCCATGCATTTAAAAAGTCTGGGCGCCCACGAAGTAAAACGGGAAGAATTTTTGCGACGCCTCCAGGCTGCCATGCGATTTCCCACAAAACCCCAAAAATGGACAGAAAATCAATTTGATTTACTTCAATTCCAGACCTAATGCAATTTTGATCACTTCATGAAAATGAGAAACTAGATGAATAGTGAGTCCTTTTTTTAGATAAGGGGGAAGTTCCTCATAGTCTTTTTCATTTTCCTTGGGAAAAATTAAGGTCTTGATTCCTGCCAATCTGGCTCCAATCGTTTTTTCCTTAACTCCTCCTATCGGCAGCACATACCCAGTCAGGGTCAATTCTCCTGTCATGGCTAAATCAGCAGGGATGGGCTGATTCAAGGCAAGGGACAGCAGACTGGTTGCCATGGCAATTCCTGCCGAGGGCCCATCTTTGGGGGTCGCACCAGCAGGTACATGGAGGTGAACCGCATGTTTTTTTAGAAAATGATCTTTTTTATTAATCTTTTTCAGTATGGACTGAATGTAGGTATGCGCGATACTTGACGATTCCCGCATCACATTGCCTAGCTGCCCTGTCAGTTTTAATGTTTTTTTATTGTTCAACAGGATGCAGGATTCGATGTAAAGTACGGATCCACCAAGGGGGGTCCAGGCCAATCCGCGGACAACACCCGGGATGGGCTGTTTATGATAGGTTTCTTCTGTAAAAATGGGTTTGCCAAGATAGGACTCGACATTGCTTGCTTTGATGGTTACTCCTTTTTTGTGACCACGTGCATGGCGTGTGGCAACGGCACGCAAAATAGCATTTAATTGTTTTTCAAGATTCCTCACTCCTGCTTCTCGGGCATACTCTAAAATAACTTTCTTAATGGCACCTTGCTCAAAAGAAACATTTTCTGGCGTGAGACCGCAACCAGGAATTAATTTAGGAAGCAAATGCCGCTGCGCAATTCTTTCTTTTTCCTCAAGAATGTATCCTGACAAACGGATTATTTCCATTCTGTCCAACAATGCGGGATGGATAGGGTCCAAGATATTGGCTGTTGCAATAAAAAGGACATTGGACAGATCAAAACGAACATCGAGATAATGGTCCAGGAATTCTTGATTTTGTTCAGGGTCTAGGACTTCCAATAAAACAGAATAAGGATCTCCCCGGTAGCTGTTGCCGACTTTGTCTAACTCGTCCAGCATGATAACAGGGTTGGAAGTTTTGACATCACGCAGAGCATGAATCAAACGCCCAGGCAATGCCCCAACGTAGGTGCGTCGGTGCCCTTTTAATTCTGATTCATCATGCATGCCCCCAAGTGAAAAATGATAAAACTTTCGTCCCAGTGCCCTGGCAATTGATTTTCCTAATGAAGTTTTTCCGACTCCTGGGGGTCCAACCAGGCAGACAATAGAGCCCGATACGCCTCCTTTTAATTTACTGACCCCAATGAATTCCAAAATTCGTTTTTTGACGTCTTTCAGCCCATCATGGTCTTCGTTGAGAACTTTTTGGGCATAGGACAAACTCAGACGATCTTTGGAATAGATTCCCCAGGGAAGTGATGACAACCATTCCAGATATTGGAAGATCACATGAATTTCAGGAGAATGTTCATCCAGTATTTCGTAACGCTCCATCTCTTGATGAACGCGTACTTTTGCTTCTTCTGACAGCTCCAATTCTCCAATTTTTTTTCTAAAGCGTGTCAGTTCGACCTGTTTGCGGTCTTGTTCCAGTCCCAGTTCGACTTTGATCGCTTTCAGCTGCTCCCGCAAAAAGAACTCGCGCTGGTGTTTAGAAATTTTTTCTTCAATTTTTTGATTTATTTTTTCTTTGAGTAAACTCAGGTCATATTCCTCCCGCAGCAAAAGCAGGGTTTTTTCCATTCGTGTGCTCAAGTCGGGAGTTTCCAGAATTTCTTGCAGATCGATACTTTTGGCATTGGTAACAGAGGCTGCTAGATCAGTAAGCATCCCAGGATCATTGATATCTACCTGAGACAGCAGATAGTTCATTTCCTGCGAGAAAATAGGATTGTGCGGGATGATTTCTTTAATCCCTGAAATGATTGCAGCACCGCATGCTTTGATTTCCTCAGTCATTTCGGGTTCAGTTTCTTCGAGGTACCGCACATCCGCCATGAAATTTCCCTTCCTTTTGGTCATTTTTTCTACTACAAAGCGTTTGAGGGTACTCAGCATGAATTGGCAGCTGTGATCGGGCAATTCGACCCAGTTCAGCACATAAGCAACAGTTCCCATCTGGTAGAAATCATCTGTTGATTCAATGTTTCCCAATTCGCTGCTGCCTTCATGTTTATCAGGATCCAGTAATAGCAGGCCTACAATATTGTTAGTTTTGTTTAAGGTGCTTTGGATCCATTCACTGGCGGCCATGCTGCTTCCAACCATGGTTAGAATTCCAGGGAACATGGGGCGGTGGTATAAAGGAAGGATGGGGATTTTTGCAGGAAGTTCAGCAAGGGTGATGACGTTTCCGTCAGAATCGATGAGGAGTATATTTTCCCTTTTATCTCTTGGCTTTCTGGGTAGATTTGCTGATCGTTTTTTTGCAACCATTTGCAGCTCCTGGGACGAAACGCTGACAAGAATTCGCGGGGAAACAGTGGAAGGTTAATTCTTGTCGGCGTATGAATGAAGAGAATATTGATCTACCTCGAAAAACAGGATCAATGAGTCAAATGATATTTCGAGGCATCTTCCATGAAACGATACATTCTGGGTAGAAGCTCCAGAGGATTCTCCAAAAGTCCCTCGACTAAAAGAGCATTATTGAATAATTGCTCGACGTATTCCTTCAGAAATGGAGCCTCTTGGTCTTTTTGCAAAAGGTTGGACATGTTGTGAATGAGTTCATGGCTCATATTGATTTCCAGGTTTTTCTTCCCAATTTCAAAATCATTGTTCATGGCCTTCATCATTTTTTCCATATGGGAACTCATGCCATCTTTGGGGTTGACGAGGGAGCAAGGGCTGTCTACCAGCCGTTTGGACTCCAATACATCAGCGACCTTGTCACCCAGCTGCTTTTTGAAGTAATTGATGATCGCATCAGCATCATTTTTGGGTAATTCGTCTTTAGCATCCTCTGTCGTTTTGTCTTTTACTGCTTCTATATCGGCTTGAGAAATACTTTTCAAAGGCTTCCCTTCATATTCTCTCAGATCCGACATGAGGAAATCATCAATATGGTCATAAAGGTAGAGGACTTCCAATCCATTTTTCTTGAAATATTCCAGATTTGGATTGTGCAGGATGGCTTGCCGTGAAGGCCCCACCACGTAATAGATTTCTTTTTGTTCGTCACGCATACGCCCCACCACATCTTTTAAGGAGGTCAAATCGTCTTCCTTATCAGAAATTGAGGAGTTGAAACGCAGTAGTTCCATCAACTTGGTGCGGTTCGTAAAATCAGAAGTCACCCCCTCTTTGAGAAAAATTCCAAATTTTTTCCAGAATTGATTGTATTTTTCGACATGGGAGTTGGCCTGATTTTCAAGCTCCTTGAGGAGGCGAGACACTAAGCTTTTTTTGATTTTTTCTAACAAAGCATTGTGCTGGATATTTTCGCGAGACACATTCAAGGGCAAGTCTTCTGAGTCAACAACCCCCCTGATAAATCTCATGTATGAAGGCAATATATTTTTATTCTCGCTTTGGATAAAAACACGCTGAGCATACAAATTCACGCCTGTGCTTTCGCGAGCATACAGCACCTCATTAGTGACTTCTTCAGGAACAAAGAGTAAAGCATAATATTGAATGGGGGCATCAATGGAAAGATGCTGATGGAAAAAAGGAGGCTTCATGTCATGAGTCAACTGCTTATAGAATTCCTCGTAATCTTCTTTTTTGATTTCATTTTTTGATAGAGTCCAGAGTGCTTTGACTTGATTGACCGTTTTCTCCTTAAGAATAATGGGAAAAGGAACATAATTGGAATATTTTTTAATAATCGTTTCCAAACGGAATTCACTAGAAAAATCATGGGCATCTTCCTTTAAAAAAACCTTGATTTTGGTACCTCGGTTTGTTTTGTCAATAGGCCTCAATTCATATTGTCCAGAGCCTTTCGAAGTCCACTCCCACCCCTGACTGTCTGGCAGAGCAGAGCAGGTTTCTAAGATTACTTTTTCTGCGACCATAAAGACGGAATAAAAACCAACACCAAATTGCCCAATCAAATTATCGACTTTCTGCTTGTCATTAGCGTTGAGATCTTTGATGAAATTAAGGGTTCCAGAACTGGCAATTTTACCAATATTGTTGATAATTTCTTCTTTGCTCATGCCAATGCCTGTGTCCTCAATGGTCACTGACTTTTCCTCCTCATTAAAGGAAATTTTAATCTCCAGGGCTGCATCTTTATCTCTTAGATTGGCATCGGTAAGAGCCGTAAATTGAACTTTGCTTAAGGCGTCTGATGCATTGGAGATCAACTCCCGCAGAAAAATTTCTCTCTCTGTGTATAAAGAATGGACAAGAATATCTAAAACTTTCTGCATCTCTGCTTGATATTCATGGATCTCTTTGTTTTCACTCATATACCTAACTCCTGATTTAGCTTTTATTATAGTGATGAATGGCTTTGTCCATATTATAGTGGAACCATATTGATGTTATTGACAAATTTGATAATACAGTGACACCGCTCGGTTATACTAATAACATGTCCCGATGAAGGCATGAGGAATGAAATAATTGACCTGAACTTTACAGAATTTTTTAGGGTAAGCATAGAGTTTGATTGCTTAAATGCAGGCTACCTTCAAAAATCAAGCAACGGAGCTTACGTCATAAAAGACCAGAAAGATGGTATATTATCTTGTTCTTCATGCCTGAATGTGTGACCGAATGTATTTCAGCAAATGCTTGTACTTGGCATGGTACAAACGATTCGATGGTTCAAAAAAGGCACAGGATGTGATTATGCCGTCTTTTTTTGAACCTCATGCATCAGACGTGATTTTTTGCGAGAGGCCGTTTTTGCATGAAGAATTCCCTTAGAAACCGCTTTATCAATAGACTGTTGTACTTGGGAATAACCTTTTTTGATTTGCTCTACATCACCGTTTTCCAGCAATTCATAGAATGTTTTAATCGCTGTCCTCAAATTGGTACGCAGTGAACGGTTTCTTAAGTTCTGTTTGACGGTTTGGCGGATTCGTTTTAACGCTGATTTATGATGTGCCATACTTTGTTCCTATAAAGCATTAATGAAGTGTTCAACCATTGGAGATCCATTTCGTGTCAACTGCACTGCAATGACATCGAAACGGGGTTGGAGATGATAGTATTGTTTTTGTTGAATATATAGTAAGCCCAGTTGGCGTAACTTTTTAATTTTTTTGGCAGTAATGGATGCGGTAGGATGGATTGAATTCTTCCCTGTCCGCGTTTTAACTTCACAAAATACCAAATACTCCTCAATTTGTGTAATAATGTCAATCTCCCCAAGTCTACAACGGAAATTGCGTTCCAAAATGCGATGCCCCTTTTGTTCCAGCAGCTCGCTGGCAAGCTGCTCACCCAGTTGTCCTGTATGCTGGCGCGATTTTGTCATCTGAGCAGTTACAGTAATTTCAGTTGCTCCGTTTTCATTTTTTGTGATCGACATTGGAAAGAGTGCCTGTGTATGAGGCATGTTCCATATTGTTCAATGGCGTCTCGATGCTGCTGAGTCGGGTAGCCTTTGTGTTTTTCAAAACCCCAATGAGGGTAGATTTGGTGATATCCTTTCATCACACGATCTCGAGCTACTTTTGCCAGGATAGATGCTGCAGCAATGCTGCACGAAATAGTGTCGCCCCGGATGACAGGCTTTCCTGGTATCGGGGTAGAAGGATATTGTTTCCCATCCACCAGCACAAAGTCCGGTTTTGTTTTTAACTCGTTGATTGCCCGTTTCATACCAAGCAAGGTGGCCTGAAGAATATTTACTTGGTCAATCAGCATGGGAGACACAGCGACAATCCGGTAAGCCTGCACCTCTTTGCGAATCAGATCAAATAAACTCTCTCGTAACTTTGTGGATAATTTTTTAGAATCATTCAACGGATGTTGAGAATTCCAATTTTTTCCTAAAATGACAGCTGCTACCACAACAGGGCCTGCAAGCGGGCCGCGTCCTGCTTCATCCACTCCAGCAACATGCACGTACCCTTCACGCCACGCCTGTTGTTCTAGTTTAAGACTTGGGACGGTGCGTGATTTTTTCGGCAATTCTTGCTGCCTTTCCACGACGATTTCTAAGATAATACAACTTAGCACGCCGTACCAAACCAACCTTCAATATTTTGATACTTTCAATTCGTGGAGAGTGCAGAGGAAAAATCCGTTCCACTCCATGCCCTTGTGATGTTTTGCGTACCGTGAAGGATGCTTTATTATTCTGATTTCCGCGGTGCTTTCGGATAACTACTCCTTCAAAGGCTTGAATGCGTTCTTTCTCTCCTTCCACAATTCGGTAGTTCACCCGAATTGTCGAACCAACCCGAAACTCAGGAAGATCACTTCGTAATTGAGAGTTTTCCACCGTTTGCATTAATGTGTTCATGAGACTGTTCTCCTGATAAGGTTCATGTGTTTTTAAACAAATCTGGTCGTTGTTGACGTGTCCTTTTGTTTGACTGTGCTTGCCTCCAATGTTCAATTTGCTGGTGATTTCCAGATGTCAGCACCTCAGGAACTGTAACGCTGTCAAAAACAGGGGGTCTGGTGTATTGAGGATATTCCAGAGCCCTCTGAGCAAAAGATTCTTCCAGGGAAGACAGTTGATTGCCAAGTACGCCTGGAACCAGGCGGCTGATGGTTTCAATCAGCGTCATGGCAATGACTTCGCCTCCAAGGCAAACAAAATCTCCTCCTGAAATTTCTTCATCAACATAGGAGCGCACCCGCTCATCAAATCCTTCATAACGTCCGCATATCAAAAGTAAGACTTTATCAGACTGACTGAAGTTCCTTGCTTTTTTCTGATTGAATGGGACTCCTTGCGGGGTTAGTAAAATTTTATAAGTTTTCAGGTGCCGACTTTGATAATGTTGATCCCTTGCAACTAAAGCTTCATAAATGGGTTCAACCCGAAGCACCATTCCCGGACCACCACCATAAGGGGTATCATCCACTTTTAGATGCTTACCCAAACCGTGTTGGCGAAAATTATAGAGGTTTACTTGAATTAATTCTTCTTCGATTGCTCGCTTGATAAGACTTTCACCCAGAAAAGATGAAAATATTTCTGGGAATAAAGTCAGTACCTCAAATTGCATCGCCAACTATTGTTATTCAATCAAACCTGGAATTGGATCAATATGGATTGTTTTTTGTTCAATATTGATCTCTTTTACAATATCTGGAACGGCAGGAACCAGAAAAGTATGTTGTGCTCCTGCTACCGAGTACACATCGTTTGCACCGGTTTGTAAAACTTCAATGACTTCTCCTAATAATTTCCCTTCCAAATCTTGAACCTGACTGCCGATGATCTGATGTAAAAAAAATTCACCTTCTTCCAATGGTCTTAGCTCAGTATCCTCTAACATCACACGAGATTTCCGGAATGTTTCTGCCGCATCTCGTTCATCAATGGTTGCGAATTTAACAAACCACTGATTTTTGTAGAGGCGCATCTTCTCAACCTGAAATGGAAACAAATTGTCTGCTTGCTCAATAAAAAAACATGTTGTTTTTAGATAATATTCAGGAGTGTCTGTCAACGGATTGATTTTTACTTCTCCCTGAATGCCGTGACAATTGACAATAGTACCAATCCAAGTATAGTCATTGTATTCTTTGAATATTTCCTGGCGATTATGCCGGTGCTGTCGCGGTTTGGGCACCTTCTACTTCTTTGATCAGTTTATGGACTCGTTCTGTCGGTTGAGCTCCAACAGACATCCAGTACTGGACTCGTTCCATGTCTAAATTGACTTTATTGGCCTTATCGATCGGATTATATGTTCCGACTTTTTCAATAAAACGACCGTCCCGTTTGGAGCGTGCATCTGCAATCACAACACGGTAATAAGGTCTTTTTTTAGCACCACCTCGAGCTAAACGAATTTTTACCACAATGTTCTCTTGGTTTTAGGTTATTGATTAATGAGGCATCATTTGCTGCATCATTTGCATTGCTTTGCGAGGATTTGTTGTTTTTGATAATTTATTCATCATTTTGCGCATCTGAGCAAACTGCTTTAGCAGACGGTTCACCTCGCGAACATGAGAACCGCTTCCTTTGGCAATCCTGGAACGGCGTGAACCATTGATAATGGTATGGTTCTGTCGCTCTTTCAAAGTCATCGACGAAATAATGGCATCGGTTCGGGCCATCTGTTTTTCGTCCACATTGGCATTTTTGAGCATCTTTGAATCCACCCCTGGCAGCATCCCTATCAGGTCCTTGATCGACCCCATTTGACGCATGCTGCGTAGCTGTGATTGAAAGTCTTCCAAGGTGAACTCGTTGCGCTGGAATTTGGTTTGCATTTCCAGTGCTTCCTTCTCATTGAAAGTGGACTGTGCTTTTTCAATCAGGGAAACCATGTCCCCCATGCCCAAAATCCGAGAAGCAAGACGGTCTGGGTGAAATGACTCCAGACTTTCCAACTTTTCTCCAATCGTGATGAATTTGATGGGTTTTTTGGTAATGGCTCGGATAGAAAGAGCCGCCCCTCCCCTTGCATCTCCATCCATTTTGGTAAGGATAATGCCAGAAATATCTAGACGATCATTGAAGGCTTTTGCCATGTTGACAGCATCTTGTCCTGTCATAGCATCTGCAACAAAGAAAATCTCATGTGGATTGACAGCAGCCTTGATTTGCTCCAACTCTCCCATCAGTTCATCATCGATGTGCAACCGTCCAGCAGTATCAATCATTACATAATCCATCCCCTTTTCTTTTGCGTCGGCTAGGCCTTCACGTACAATGTCGACTGGATTTTGTTGTGTGGTGGATGGGTAAAAAGGGAGGTTGAGTGTGTTTGCCAGAACAATCAACTGATCAATGGCCGCTGGTCGGTACACATCGGCCGGAATCAGGTAAGAAGTGCTGGAAGAATTTTGACAATAATTTGCCAGTTTCCCAATAGATGAGGTTTTTCCAGAGCCTTGCAGGCCAACAAGCATGATGATGGTTGGCGCAGTTTCTGCCTGTGTTAATCCGACATTCTTTTCTCCCATCAATGAGGTTAATTCATCATTAACAATTTTGATGAATTGTTGCCCTGGGGTGAGACTGCTCTGAACCTCTTCTCCAACAGCACGTATTTTGACTGACTTCAAAAATGCTTTGACGACACGAAAATTGACATCGGCTTCCAATAAAGCCATTTTGACTTCATTCAAAGCAGCACTTATGTTCTCTTCCGTCAGATGTCCACGCCCTTGCAGCTTTCTGAAAGCGCCCGTTAGTTTTTGGGATAAATTGTCAAACATTTTCTTTTTGAAAAAGAGAAAAATAAAGGAATAGAAAATCTCATAGGATGGAGATTTATAGGGGAATTGTCAAGTCGTTTTGTTTTCAAGATATAGTTATGAAGGCAAATAGCATCTACTGTTTGGAGAGCGGGTCGATCACTAAATTGAGACTGATATTCATTTCTTTCAATCGAGCAATGACAGGAACAATCATGCCGTATTTTGATTGTTCATCGGCTTCTATATCCACGAAAAGCGAGCCATTCTTATTATGGGTCCATTCTTCAATACGCTGTTGAAAAGTCTCCTGGTTTTTTCCGGACAGTCCCTTGCCGATTAAATCGTTATTGATATAAATCAAACCGTTTTGGTCAATAATGATTCTTAGGGTTTTGTCCAAAGAAGCGCCATCCTTGGAATAAGAGTCTTCCGGCAGATCAACCTGGACGATTTGGTGGATGATGGGAGCCGTGATCATAAAAATCACCAAAAGGACTAGTAACACATCAACAAACGGAGTGACATTGATATCACTCATCATCTCATCATCTTCCCAGGGAGCCGGCATCATGCGATCACCCATTCCAGGCGGTTGGTGAGTTTCAATGAAAAATTACGCATGGCATTGCCTTCACGACGTGTGAGGGAACGATAGTGGTTGTAAGCCATCAGTGCCGGAATCGCAGCCAAAAGGCCTGCTGCGGTGGCTATCAATGCCTCTGAAATACCAGGTGCAACAACAGCCAGGCTGGTGACACCACTCACGCCAATACCCTGGAATGCATCAATAATTCCCAGCACTGTACCAAACAGTCCAATGAATGGGGAAGAACTGGAGATGCTGGCAAGGGGATTGAGACGCTGGTCCAGGATGGTATATTGATCAGTAATGCATTGGCCGGAAGAACGTTCCAGGCGCTCATTCAAATGATCACGCATGTCTTTGACAGATGGGTATTTGGCCGATATGTCTGCTATTTTTTCACGAAAATCCATCACTTCTTGATAATTGTGTTCAAAAATACGGGCTAATGGGGAGTATTCGAATTGGTGGGCAAGGTTGTGGATGTGTTCCAGCTTGGGCTCTTTGTGAAACAATTGTAAAAATTCTTCGTTTTCTCCCATAACACGGCGGAACTGTATCCATTTGAGGAAAATGACAGCCCAGGAAAAGGAAGACATCAATAACAGAATGACTAAGATGGCATGAGTGATCCCGCTGCCCTGGAGCACTAAGCTGACAATCCCTTTTTCGTCAAACAAACTTTCAACAAATGACATTGCGGAAGGGTACCATGAGAATGGAAAGGTGTGAAAATTTCCCCAAAGCTGGCAGTTTTAGGGAAATTTACAGGTGTCATAGAGGATAAAGATTACAGGCGGGTAAACACAACGCGTCGATTTTGTGCCCAGCTCATTTCACTATGCCCAGGTTCTACAGGGCGCTCTTCTCCAAAGCTGATGATGGTGAACTGCTCAGGATCGGCTCCCAGTGCAATCAGGTAATTCAGGACCGATTTGCCGCGTCGCTCTCCAAGTGCCAGGTTGTATTCATTGGTCCCCCGCTCATCAGCATGGCCTTCCAACTGAATTTTAACTTCTGGGTTGTCTTTCAGCCATTCGTAGTTTTCTTCAATGATTTGTTTGAATTGATCTTGAATGTCGCTGTTATCGAATTTAAAATACACCGTCTGCAATTCATATATTTTTTCAGGCTCAGGCTCAGGTTCTTCTGCAGGAGCTGCTACTTTTGCAGTCATTTCTTCTTCCGCAGCTTTTTTGTCGGCATCAGCCATTCGAGATTGTTGATCCATTGAGTCTGTTTGGCTCATTGAATCTTCATCATCAGATGGAGAAACGACACCCGTTGTTGTTTCGCAGCCCATCAGTGCTAACGATATTCCTAGGAATAAAGCAAAAATTCCGAATTTAATCTTATTCATATCACACCCTATGTTAAATTTGTGTTTTCGTCTGATGCTTCAGACGAGCTTTTCTGAAAATAATTAAAAAACTGCAGAAAGCAGGTTGAATGGATAAATTGTACAGATATTTCATTGTCAGTATAAATCAACGTGTACTATACCTGTGTTTTATTGCATGTCAATGAGAAAAATTGAAGATAATTTTTTCGAAAATAGCAGAGAAAAAGAATAAAAGGCAATGGATTGCTCAATTTACGGTGATAATAATAGCTA
>JADGAT010000077.1 GCA_015231885.1 SAR324 cluster bacterium | reverse complement strand
GTTTCCTAACAAAGGACGGCTTAAATAAGTCGATGAATTTTCCCTGTTTGCATTCACATAGAAACGTGCTTCCATGTCAAAGTTTGGATATTCAAAAACCGTTGTATCCGTAGTGACGATACCACCACCAATATTATCTCCGGCACTCGTTGTACTATCCGTACCAGAAGTATCTGTGGTAATCGTATCAGCAGGAGCATCTTGCGGTACAGCTGCAGCTGAAGTCAAAGATTGCTGAACAGTAACCATTGGAGGAATTTTATCCGCCAAGACTACGGAACTCCCCGATGCTATTACTGGATCACCGAAGTCATTCACTGGATAAAGTGCCGCAGTGTACCCAGTGACCATTCCTTTGAGCCAAATCTTCTGAGTAGCATCTGTTGCCGTAATCTTATAAGAGGCACTAAGAGTGCTGCCTGCTTCAATTCCATCACCAGTGGCCGTCGTTGCTATGGTAGTATTTGTATAAGTTTTACCAGCAACCACTGCATAATTACTTGTTCCTACTATATCAGAACTCGTATCTTTCACGGTCAAATAGTAATTTTTTGCCTTTGTTCCAGTAAAACCAAGTTCTACGATCGTGGTATCAACAGTAGCTGCAATACTCAGTGACTCGGCTAATGTCTCCAATCGAGATGCACTTCCAGCATTCAACTGACCTACTATACCGGCTGTACCATTTAAGCTGATATCAGCAGTCTCATTGAGACCATAAGCATTACGCAGTTCCATTGGAACCAGGTAAGTAGACAATCCCTCATATTGATACAAGGTCGTTGAACCCGTGCTGTAAGCTGTATAGTCTGACTGTGTCAATGTAATAGCTGTTGCAGTGGTCTCATTTTCGATGAAAGTTCTCAATCGCAAAGTCACCCAACCAGTTGGGCTAGCTACGTTATACCCACCAGCATTTGCATTGGTGATGGTAGTATTGAGAGTATTTGAAATAGTCAATTCCTGACTTCCTGTATCAATGTGATCATAGGAGCGCAAGCGTACTAATAAAGCAGTTCCCTTAGAAACCGGCATACTGGCTGTACTCATTGCCAATGTCAGGGTAGTTCCGCTTAATGAGGTATTAGTTGCATCAACAGCATACTCATTACCATCAGTATCAAAAATAACTACAGAAACCGGAGCCTGACTTGTTGTGGCATCTGGCTGAAAACGACTGCTGTCCATTGTTTCAGAAAATGTAATTGACAATGCACTAGGCGCAAACGAGGCAACATCTGTTTCTGCTGTAGTGAAAATACCTTCCGTTAATTGCAAAAAACCAACGCCACCATGAATACCAGAAGTCGATGTACTCGCGAGAGTAGAGACACCAGCAACTGATTTGATGTATGGGCTGATATTATCTTGCCCTGAACTGCCAAGCGTACTTTTCACAACATACATGATAGGCATGTCAATGATTCCACCGCGAGTATCCACTGTTCCAATACAAGCTGTAGACCCATTTGTCGTAGCACATTGTGAAACATTATCTGTGGTAAATTCTGCACCGGTATCAGCATCACGAGTGAGAGTTCGGCCTGTTGCCACTGCAGCTAAACCAGAGGCTAATGCGTTCCTGTAACCAGTACTGGTTACAAAAATGTCATAATTAGTATCGACAGCAATGCCAGTCAACTCATAGTAACCATCCGTATTGGTGGTTGTTACCAGATCTGATGCTTTATGTCCCCACGTTACAGCACCTGCTGTATAAGGAGCAGCAACACCTGGAACACCCGTTATATTGGAAACATTGTTATCGAAAGGTACCAAAGAAATCTCAACATTAGGAGCCGGAGCACCCGTTGTGTAGTTTTCTAGATAACCTCTAACTTTTGCTGCCAATCGTTTCAACGCAACACTTCCGCTGTCTCCGGCCAGGCCGTTGACAATGATTGTATTGGGAGAATTTGAGGTACAAGTACCCGCACCACCTGCATTGGTAGCACTTTCACAACTGTCAGTCACCACCATATGAGTTCCCACATAGACAACTGCAGGAGTGTGGTCACTGTAAGCAACTGAAACTGGTACTGTTGCAAGATTTGCGTTTTGATCGTTAAAATCTCCAGCAGTAGCCGTAATGTTCGCCTCCAAGGTTCCTATATCATTAACAACCTGGGTTATGGGCAAACCATCCAAGGTGTAAATTCCACCTGCTCCAGTCATCGCACTCTGCCCCGCAGCATACACAGAAGCACCTTCTAGTGGATAACCTAAATCATCCGTTATAACCCCGGTAATACTAACGGTCATCGTGCTGCTGCTGCCGCCGACATACTCCACATTACCTTGGGTATTCGTTTCACCTGCTACATGGTTTTCGTCGCTGTCATCACCTTCTACCACACCTTTCTGACAACCGGCGAAGGTTAAGACACCTGCGAGTATTAACGCTGTGCTCCAGGCTTTCCATTTCTTTTGTTGATTCATAATACTCCTAACTTTTAATTGAATTAACAACATGACCGGGATATCAACACTGCCCGATCATATACTACATTCTAGGATATGAGAAATGCCGCACTTTTGGTGCAACATCAATACCACTGCAGGTGAACTTCACATTCTCCCACACTAATTAAAAACGGAAGCTGCATTTTTTCAACTCCCAAATTCTAAAAAAATATATACCCTCCAAAATATTTTTTATTGAGGCTTTCATCACACTCATACATATCCTCACAGAAGCGTTTAATAAACGGCACTCCTAGAGTCAAGTCTTTTTTGTAAGTTTTTTGCTACGTTATGCACTATTTCTAGTGTTTTTTTTCTAATTGAAAATGAGAAAGAATTATACAACAGGGCATTTAGAGTCAAGCTTTTTCTAAATGGGAAATAACATAAAACGCATTTTTACAGTGCCTTATTTACAATATTTATCTGCTTGCAGCATTTGATAACTCTGGCAATAGCCCGACTGACACGCCAGTTTCAAATCCAGGCATCCCTTGATTGGATCATGCAGCTCTTTGATATAAAGTAAACCCCGGCTTTCAATAATTTTCCCAAATTGAGGATTCAATTGGTTCGCTCTGTTAAAATCGGCCAAAGTGTGCTGGTATTGCTTCAAATGCCAATAGCTCCTGCCGCGATTGTAATATATCTGCCACTGCGGGCTTGGGTAGAGTGCTATTGCTCTGGTATAATCCTCAACGGCCTGCTGGTGATTACCCAACTGAAAATAGGCCATCCCTCTCCCATGATAAGATTTTGCCGGATTGGGAGCCAGTTCAATCACTTTGGTAAAATCTGCAATGGCCGCTGCATATCTTTTTGTATTTAAATAGATGACCCCACGATTGGAGTAGGCTTTATAATTATTCTTATTCCATTGAATGAACTGCGTGAAGTCGGCAATGGCCTCTTTATGATGCTGTAGCAACGAATGGGCCACCGCCCTGTCAAGATAGGCATCTGCATAATCTTTCTTATTTGCAATGGCCTGGTTCAATTCCTCAATTGCCTGTTGGTATTTCCTGTGCTGCAGGTAAATATTCCCCAGCATATGGTAAGGAGTAAAAAGAGTGGCATCCTTGGCAATGGCATCCTGCCACAGCAATTCACCGGAACGGAAGACCAAACTGCGATTCCATGACAGGAATCCCAGCACCAGGCATATCATCACTCCCGTCCAGGCACATGCCGTTTTGTTCCAGTATTTTTTTTTAATCCCCCACATGCCTGTCTGCACCACCAGGGCAAATATCCCCAGACTCGGCAAATATTGAAAATGATCGGCAACATAGGTTTTGGTAAAAATGCTTGTATTGAAAAAGCCCAGTACGGGGAACAAAGAAATTCCAAAGTATAAAAAGGCGTAAGCTGCTTTGCGATAATTGTTCCACCACAAAATGGACAGACTGATGATCAAGCCTGAATTCACCAAAATGGGCCAAAACGTGGACCATTTGTCTACTTTCAAATCCCACAAAGGATAAGCGGCCATTAAGGGATACGGCAAAAAAAGCTTTGAGAGGTAAAAGAGAAAAATATGGTTCGCCAGCAAAAAACGCTGCAGCCCGTTAAATTTTAAACTCACAACCTCGCTGATTCCCATTTGAGACTCCGTATGGATGGTCAGCAACCCCACCACTAATGCGAACACAAAAAATGGCCCCAAAGGCAACAGGAGTTTAATAGAGATGCGTTTTTTGATATAGTGAGTGAGTAAAATAAGGACGACGGGCAACATACAGGTCGCTGTTTTTGCAAAAAGGGCCAAAGGGAAACAGGCCAAAGCGGCCCAGTAGAATTTCCAGCGAACATTTTGTTGAAAGCCAATATAATAATAGAGTGTGAGCAAATAGAAAAAAGTGGAAAGAACATTGGAGCGCTCACTAACCCAGGCTACTGATTCCACATGAACCGGGTGCAGGGCAAACAAAGCAGCAACCCATACCGCTCCTGAGAACTGTAATCTTTGCAGAACTTTGATTACTAAAAATGCGTTGCCAATATGCAGGACAATATTGATGATGTGATCAATCCACAGATCTCCCCCCCACAGATAGTGTTCCAGCCAGAACGTGCTGAATGTGAGGGGAAAGTAAGGCAGTTTTCCCAGATAAGAGGCAGTCCAGATCTTCCACAAACCCTCCCAGGAGCCCAGTAATGGATTGCCGACTGTGTACTGCCAGTCATCCCACAATAACGTCCCTTCAATTGCCGGATGATAGACAACAGATACCAGGATTGCCAGAGCGGCAAAGACAAAAAAGTTTCTATGAGAGGAGATCCAGGACGTTAGCAACGTTTTTCCTAATTTTTTGCTTTTTTCAGATTGGCGGAAGAACGGTTATTGGCCAGTTTGATATTAGCTTGGCGGAGGTCTGCTTTCTTGAAGTCGGCCTTTTCTATATTGGCTTTGCGAAATTTTGCACTTCGTAAATCAGCATATTGAAAATTAGCATTCCCCAAATTGGCTTTATTGAAATTAGCCGATTTGCAGTGAGCATGCTTAAAAGAGGCATTTTTTGCAGAACTGTGAGAGAAATCGGTGCCCTGACATTGAGCACCAGCAAAATTTGCTTTTTTAAGAGAAGCCTTTTTAAAAGAAATTCCTGCAATATTAGCCTTACGGAAATCAGCGCCATCCAAGTTTTGATTAGCAAAATCACAGTGCTGAAAATTTTTACCTGATGCCGGCTGACACGAGGCAGACAAAGGCGTATCAGCAGAAACTGGAGCAAGAGCACTCAGAGGGGCCTGGGAAGGTGCGATAGCTGGTTTTTGCAAAGCAGATTGCGGGTGAAAGGGACTGGCACCGCAATTGTGAGCTTGACCGGCCTGCACCAGTTTTTCATAGCGCCGCAATGGTTTTTTCATCTCGTCTTTTAAGTCATCAATCCGTGTTTTGTGAGAAGGATGGGTAGAGGCAAATTCTGGAGGCTGATTTCCTCCGGCTTTACCCATATTTTTCCAAAGCTGCACACTTTCCCTGGGATCAAAACCTGCTTTGGCCATTAAATCCAAACCTATTAAATCCGATTCACTCTCATGAGTTCGGCTGTGCGGCAGCAGCACCCCAAACTGAACACCCAATCCTAACGCACCCATGATCGTTTTGTTTCTGGAGCTGTCTTTATCTCCCAGTGCACCGCCAAGCAAGGCAAATCCGCCCTGCACCAGAACCCCTTCGGACATTCTTTCGTTTCCGTGCTGGGCAATCACGTGCCCTATCTCATGCCCAATGACTGCAGCCAGCTGATCAGCATTCTCAGCAACTTGCATCAACCCCGTATAGACCCCGATCTTTCCTCCAGGCAAAGCAAACGCATTGATTGCCTTGTCTTGAAAAACGACCGTTTCCCACTTTTTGACTCCCGTTTTATCTTTGGTGTGTCGAAGCAGCCGATCCACAATACATTGTACATGCTGATTGACTGCAGGATCCTTTTCCTGAGGAGTTTTCTTCTTTATTTCCTTGAACGCATCCGATCCCATCGAGTTCATAGTCGACTTGGGAACAAGCAGCAGTCTGCTTCTTTTCACAGGATCAGCCGAAAGTAAAAAAGGAAGCAACACCCATATGAACGCCAATGCCCCTATAGTAAAATTTCTTTGAACACAATTCATAACTCTATCGTAATCTGCTGCGGGCCGCTATCGGCATATTTTTCAAACAAATCATTGGCTTTCTCCCTCAAACGAACCTCATCATCATGGTCGAGTACGCCATCTCCTGTCACATCCTGAAAAATATAAATTCTATCCACACTGCCCGTTTGATCACTGTCCACAGCCAAGCCGACACTTCCTTTGTTATTCATGAAAGAAATCATGTCAATTTTGCCATCTCCATCAATATCAATCAGGTTGGCTGTAACCATATTTTTTTCTTCATCCATATTTCAATCCGAATCATGGGTATATCAAGATATTTACAATTTTCAGCATACTCTTATCACACTTCTCTTCCAAAAAAAAATTTTTTGCGCAAAAACTAATTTTAAACAAAAAAAAAATGGATTAAGAATGCTTTTTAAAATAAATTCAAGAAATATATTGATTTTGATAGCGCAGTGTGGTTTGTATTGGGGGTCTTAAATTACTATCTTCTTCATCATATTTGTAATCTTTAATCTTGTCGAAGATGGGGGCTTTTATACAGACACAGCCGCACGGGGAAACTGGCAACGCCGGCCCGGCTCTCCCGCCGAAGCAGTCTCATAAACCTCATTATATGTAAAGATCTCTGCCCATCCAAATTCATTTGTGACGGCACGAATTAAATGAAGACTTGGTAGAACTAAATCTTTGAAGTAAACACTTCCTAAAACTTTATGGTTTCCTCATGCAACAGTCCACTTATGCCGTAATTAAACAATTCGTAACACAATCCGTTGAGCATTTTGTGATACGGCCAAAAGCAGCAGGAATTGCGACCGCTTTGATCTGCCTGTTCATGCCCCTTTCTGCAATGGCCCAACAAGAACAGCCCATTGCATTCAGTCATCAACTCCATGCAACTCAAAATCAAATTCCTTGTCAGTATTGTCATATCTATGCAAGACGTTCCTTTTCTTCCGGAGTACCACCAATGAGTGTTTGTGTCGGCTGCCATGGAACCAAGGACGCCCCGCTGATCTGGCCTGACAGTGTAGAAGTGAATAAAATGCGGGAATTGTGGGCAAAACAAGAGCCAATCCCCTGGGTCAAAATCCATGATATTCCCGATTATGTCAGATTTCCCCACAAACAACACATCAATGCAGACTCTGACCGCTTCAAGGCAGTGGCAGCCGCCTGTGATGAAAAAACGGATGCACGTTCAATCGCTTGTATGGTCAAACTATTCCAACAAGATGGCGATGATCGATGTGCGGCCTGTCATGGAAGTATTAAAACCATGCCTGTTATCAAGCAGGTGGATGAAAATTTTGGAAAGATGGGATGGTGCTTAACATGCCATCTGCAGATCAAAGGAGTGGCTGAGCGAAAATCAGCAATCAGCACTCTGGGAGGCTGGTTCAATGCAAAACAACAAGAAGAAGAACGGGCAAAGACCATCGAGTTAAAAAATCCAAAAGGTTATCATAATCCCCTGTTAACCGACTGTTATACTTGCCACTATTAGGAGACATCACCATGAACAAAGGTCTTAGCAGAAGAAACTTATTAAAATACATGGGACTGGGTGGGGCGACGGTAGTTGCAGCCAGCTGTGAACAAAAGCCTGAAAAACTCATTCCCCTTTTAGTGGCTCCTGATGAGTTCGCATACACACCTCATACGTCTTATAATTACATGACGGTTTGTCAAGAATGTCCGGGTGAATGCGGCATGATGATCACCTCCCGTGAAGGACGAGCCCAAAAAGCAGAGGGAAATCCAAACCATCCACTGAATAAAGGAGCCCTTTGTGCCCTTGGACAATCTTCCCTGCAAACCCTATACAATCCAGACCGCATCGCATCACCTCATGACAAATCACAAAAAAAGCTAAGCTGGGCTGATGCAGAAAAAACGCTGGCAGATCAATTAAAGGCAGCCAAGGGCCAAGTCGTTTATCTGGGACAACCGGTAACCGGTAATACAGACCGCTTCATTGATCAGTGGCTACAGGCGGTTGGCGGTGGAAAACGTATTCGCTTTCAAGCCCTCACCCAGGCCAGTCAAAAAAAAGCCAATGACATTGCATTTGGGCGTGCCGATATCCCTCTCTATGAAATGGATAAAGCCAAATACCTGCTCAATTTCAGTACCGACTTTATGGAAACGTGGGGAAATGTCGTAGAAAATACTCGCAAATTCACAGACATGCACACCTACCAGAATCAACACAAAAATAAATTTGTGCATGTTGGCCCTCACGTTTCGCTGACAGGCGCAAAAGCAGACCAGTGGGTCAAAATCAAGCCGGGTACTGAAGGCATCATGGCTCTGGCAATTGCCCACGAAGTCCAAAAATCAACAGGAGCGTACTCCTTTTTAAATGGCTATCTGGCAGCATACACCCCTAAAAAAGTCGCCAAACAGATTGGCACAACGGCGGAAGCCATCCAGCATATCGCAAAAGATTTCATGAGCCAATCCCCCAGTTTAGCAATTGGAGGAGGCAACATGACAGCAACCGAGCATAGTACAGAAACACTGGTTGCCATTAATATCCTGAATGCCGTTGCCGGAAATATTGGAAAAACTGTCAATTTTATCACACAACACCAGACACCGGCTTACTCCCATCAGGACATTTCCCAGTTAATCAAAGATTTGAACGCGGAAAAAATCAAATTATTAATTATTGATAATGTTAATCCTGTTTATGCTTTGCCTAAAACTGCAGGCCTTGCAGAAGCATTGAAAAAAACATTTGTTGTCTCTCTCTCCTCTACGAAGGATGAAACAACCCATGAAGCCAATCTGGTCCTGCCCACGCTGACCGCTTATGAAAGCTGGGGAGATTCTGCTCCGCGAGCAGGCATCCGGAGCATTATCCAGCCCGTGATGGTTCCCGTGAATACTTTTGATGCCAAGGCAAAAGAAAATATACTGCTGGCAG
The DNA here is from genome assembly GCA_015231885.1 of SAR324 cluster bacterium. GTDB lineage: Bacteria > SAR324 > SAR324 > SAR324 > NAC60-12. The sequence continues at coordinate 9,511 of JADGAT010000077.1, read as the reverse complement.
TAAACAAGCTGTTGAACACCGGGCAGTTTGACGATGCTGGAACCTATCTGGACTATTTAAAGAGTGCCTGGAGACGTATCCAGTTGGAAATTGGTGATACTAGTTCTTTTGAACAATTCTGGATCAAAACTTTAGAAAACGGAGGGGTTTTCACAAACACTTCCAGTGTTTCCGTGAGTTTGTCCTCTGATGTCACCAATTACACACCAAAGGTACCAAAACTTAAGGGAGATGGTCTGGCATTGCTCCCCTCCACCTCCATTCTAATGAGAGATGGAAGCGGAGCCAATAAACCATGGCTTCAGGAAACTCCAGACCCCATGACTCAAATCGTATGGGGCTCCTGGCTGGAAATCAATCCCAAAACTGCTAAAAGCATGGGAATCAAGGATCGCAGTATTGTCAAAGTTTCTTCTCCACATGGCACCATTGAAGCAACAGCTTATTACCATTTTGGCGTTCACGAAGATGCGGTCGCCCTTCCCTTCGGTCAGGGCCATACCAACTCTGGTTTGGCAGCCGATGGTTTCGGGATCAATGTAACAGACCTGCTCCCGGCAAAAGTGGACAAACATTCCGGGGAGCTCGCCTGGTTGAGCGTCAACGCCAAACTGACCACCAGCTCACGCAAATCCTACGCCACCAATTTGGATGGAAACGCACGTCAATTGGGCAGAGATATTGCGGCAGCCACTACTATTGATGCACTCCTGCATGGAGAGGACCACGGTGGTGCACATCATCAGCGCCGTCGAGAAGTTTATCCGGACCGCAAAGAAACAGCGGGCTACTATGAACCCTATCGCTGGGGAATGACGATTGACATCGACCGCTGTAACGGATGTTCTGCCTGTGTGGTGGCCTGTTATGCGGAAAACAATATTCCTGTTGTTGGGAAAGAAAGAGCAGGGGTCGGGCGTGAAATGTCATGGATACGCATCGAGCGCTACATTGAAGGCATGGGAGACTCTGCTGAAACACGTTTTGCTCCAATGACCTGTCAGCAGTGTGCCAACGCAGGCTGTGAAACGGTTTGCCCTGTCTACGCAACCTACCATAATCCGGAAGGTTTGAATATCCAGGCATACAACCGCTGCGTGGGAACCCGATACTGTTCCAATAACTGCGCCTATAAAGTCCGGCGTTTCAATTGGTTCAATTATGAGTTTCCAGCACCGCTGAATCAACAGCTCAATAGCACCATCACCACACGAGAAGTGGGTGTGATGGAAAAATGCACCTTCTGTGTGCAGCGTATTAAAGAAGCACAGATGGCCGCACGTAAAATGGGACGTGATGTCCAGGATGGTGAGATCACACCAGCTTGCCAGCAGACATGCCCCACCGAGGCAATCACATTTGGAAATCTAATGGATACCAAAAGTAAAGTTGCCCAGATTGCCAAACGCGATAAAGAAGAAATGAAGCATCGTGACCGTCAATACGAAATTTTACCGGAACTGAATTTTAAACCAGCCATCACTTACCTGAAGAAAGTGAACCTTCAGGAAAAGAAAGCGGATCTTCATCATGAAAAATCAGCAGGACACGCTAAAAAGGCACATAGTTAACCCATTCCTCAAAAACCAATAGGAGACATAAACATGAGTGGGACCACTTTTACTTATGGAAAAATCAACGACGACATGCTCCGCATGCTGGAGCGCCCTCATCCTTCTTATTTCTTGCTGCTGCTCGGTTTCTTGACAGCACTGGGATTGGGAGTGCTCAGTCTTGCCGTACAGGTCAATGTTGGTATTGGATACAGCGGTATCAACCATCCCATCGCATGGGGGGTGTACATTACCAATTTCGTATTTTGGATCGGGATTGGCCATGCAGGGACCCTGATTTCTGCCGTGTTTTATTTAACCCGTGCTCCCTGGAGAACCGCGATTTATCGTGCAGCCGAAGCCATGACCGTCTTTGCGGTAATGACAGCAGGATTATTCCCTCTGCTCCATACGGGCCGTCCCTGGCTGGCATACTGGCTGATCCCTTACCCCAACCAACGAATGCTGTGGGTCAACTTCAAATCCCCACTAGCCTGGGATGTGTTTGCGGTGTCTACGTACATGACCGTATCTATCCTGTTCTTTATGATCGGTCTCATTCCAGATATTGCCATTTTGCGAGATGAAGCCATCCGAAAAGGACAAAAGCTGAGAGCGATGATTTTCACTCCTCTTTCTTTATTCTGGCGTGGAACCAACTACCAGTGGATGCATTACATGCGGGCTTACCTGATCTATGCTGCCATTGCAACACCTCTCGTCTTTTCAGTCCATTCCATCGTATCCTGGGACTTTGCCATGTCCAGCATCCCTGGATGGCATACCACCATTTTCGCCCCCTATTTTGTGGCTGGAGCTATTTTTTCTGGACTGGCCATGGTGATGACGGTGTTAATCCCGGTACGGGTTGTTTTTGGACTGGAAGATTACATCACCGACCATGTCGTCCAAAGTGTTTGCCGTGTCATCATTTTCACATCAATTATTGTGGGTTACGCCTATGCCACCGAGTTTTTTATCGGATGGTACAGTGGCAGCCCTTTTGAAAAAGCTATTTTTTACTTCCGGCCTTTTGGACTGATGGAAGAATGGACATTAACAGGAGAGCAGTCGATTGGGTTTCCACAAATTGCTTTCTTTCTCATGGTTTTTTGTAACGTAATCGCTCCCATCCCTCTCTGGCGCTGGAAAATCCGCAATAATCTGGTTGCTGTTTGGATCATCTGCGGCTTGATTAATGTAGGAATGTGGTTTGAGCGATTCAACATTGTAGGAAGCTCTCTGCAAAGAGAGTTTTTACCAGCGGCATGGGGTTCTTACTGGCCCACTGTCGTTGAATTCGGGATTACGGTTGGAAGCTTTGGCTTCTTCTTCACTCTATTTTCCTTGTTTGTAAAAGCATTACCGCCAATGGCAATTATGGAATTGAAAGAAGCCGCTCATCCACCAATGAAAAAGGAGGCACATGGCTAAGTTTTCCGGAGTATGGGCAACTTTTGAGTACCTGGACGAAATGTCCCATGCTGTTGAAAAGATACGTGAAAAAGGAAAGAAACCCACGGTTCTTTCCCCCTGTCCCCGACATGAAATTGATCACGCATTGGGAGAACCTCAGACAAGGCTGCCTTTCATCTCTTTATTTGCGGGGATGCTCGGCTGTCTGACTGGATACAGTTTCACGGCCTGGACTGCATCGGACTGGGTTTTACCGGTCAGTGGCAAACCAATCGTTGCGATTCCTCCATTTACGATCATCGGATTTGAGCTGACTATCTTGTTTACGGCTCTTTTCACATTGGCAGGAATGGTACTGCTGGGTGTCATTGACACACTGCGTCATCCCCTTCCTCCAGCAGTTAAAAAATACACTCGCTTTCAAAGAGATCGTTTTGGTGTCGTTGTGGATTGCGATCCTGCTCAAACACAAGACTTTGAAGAAATTTTTAAATCTTATGGAGCAGAGGAGGTGCACATTGAAAATAACTAAGCAAATCAAATTCACCGCAGCTCTGCTGATCTGCTCGTCCATTGGCTATACCAGCTGGGCAGATCCACCCAACCGTCCCTACTCTGACCCTAAAAAAGACGGATACGGAATCGAAAATGACGCAAGCCCCTGGTTTGACGGGAAAGAATACCCTTATTACCAGGAAATGTTTAATGGAAAAGGAATCAAGCCCCAGGAAGAAGGGACATATCAGATGTTTCCAAAAGGCTCGGTGCCTGTTCAGGTGGTTCTTGGCAAAATCAAACCAATCTATGAACCGATTGTTCCTTTAGCCCAACGAGAAGCCGAACCGCAGAACCCCACCCAGGCTACAGTAGACTCCATTGCACAGGGTAAAATTCTTTTCAATACCTACTGCATTGTGTGTCATGGCAAGGATGGAAAATCCATGGTAGATGGTAAGCCCGTCAATCGCGTGATAGAAATGGCACAAGGCAAACTGGCAATTCCGCCCGATATCGGTCCTCTGATTCAGGCGTTCAGCGGAACTCACCTTTATAATAAAATACGCTACGGCAGTGCCTATAACACAGGCAGCTATCAGGCAACACCTGGTTTGATGCCGCCCTATGGAATACAAACATCCGTTCAGGATCGCTGGGATATGGTTAACTATATGAAGAGTCCAAATTTTGGTAAGGAGGCAAACTAAATGAAAGAAATACTGGATAAGTCTGGGTTTGAAATTCCTGGCGGTGTGAAAATAGGACTTGGGATTTGTGTGGCACTGGGGATTTTAATGTTCATTATTGGTCTGGCAACAGGAGACCATGATGGCCTTGTCCGCACGTGGGAAACACTCCTGATCAATGTAATGTTTTGGGGCGGTCTTGCCCAGTCTGGTGTGATCTGGGCTGTCATCTGGCAGCTCACCGATGCAAAATGGGCACGGCCATTCAAGCGGATGGCAGAAGGATTTGGAGCATTTTTACCCGTTTGCTTTTTCCTGTTCATCCTGGTTTTCTTTGGAAGCCATGTCCTTTATGAATGGGTAGAGCACCCCTTCATGCATCATGGCGTTGCAGTCAAGCAAGGCTGGCTCAACATGCACTTTTTTGTCACTAGAAATATTTTTTGGCTCGTTCTGCTCTATGGTATTTCTTACCTCTTTGTGATCACCTCCCTGAAGCCTGATTTTGGCCTGGCCCGTCAACTTTCCGATGGGTGGGGCGGCAAATTCGGTGATTTTCTATTAAAAGGCTACGGCCGGCAGGAAAACGAAGTGGTTCGTTTGGAGCTGATCTCCAGAAAATTAGCACCCATTCTCGCATTGGCCTATGCCATCGGGGCCTCTTTTCTAGCCTGGGACTTCATCATGACATTAGACCAGGAATGGTTCAGCACCTTATTTGGTGTCTTTGTTATAATTGGCAGTTTACAATCCGCCCTGGGAATTTTACTGGCAGTGTCAGTAACATGCCGCAGCAAATTCCAGCTGGAAGAGTATATCACGATCAATCGTCTGCATGATCTGGCAAAAATGATGTTTGCTTTTTCTCTCCTCTGGACCTACATGGGATTTTCCCAGTACATCGTCATCTGGTACGGCAACATTCCTGAAGAAACACCATTTCTGATAATACGATCTTTTGAACAGCCTTGGCAAACGCTGCTCCTGGTCCTTATCTTCTGGCTCTTCATTTCCGTATTTTTGCTTTTATTGCCAAAAACCACCTGCCGAACTCCCTGGTTTATCCGCATCATGGGAATTTACGTCGCAGCCGGTCAATGGCTGGCCATGTATTTTCTGATTGTCCCCTCTCTTCAGCATGAAGGGCATTATCATTTTTATTTTGGTTTCCATGAAATTCTGATCACCCTCGGTTTTGCAGGAGCTTTTTTCCTTTGCTATCTGAAATTTCTCAGCAACGTTCCGCTCCTTCCTATCTCGGACAAGCACTTGTGCAAAACCTGGCACGGTCATTGATCGACTGAGCAGAACACTCCGTGTTCTGCTTCCCTTTCAGAAAGTTTTTCCCTCTTCACATAAAAATTTTTCTTTACTCTAAAAAAAAATACTTAATCTGTATGGACAATACCTCTTGTATTTGGTATATGCTCTTATTGATTACTCATAGGCCTATTTGTCAACTCCTTACCGGAGAGAATTCATGAAAGATTTATTTAAATTAATGTTAATGCTGATTATTATTACTATGGCAGCAAGTCTCACCATCTCAGGTTGCGGAAACGTAAGCGAAATCAACGGAATCGATAAAATAATAGATGACGATGATGACGATGATGATGACGACAATGACCTGGCGTTTGTCACCAGTGGAGGAGTTGTGGCAGGAGGAGCCGCAGGAGCAGCCGGCCTCCTTCAAGGTGTATTTTTAGACGCGGCGGTTCAAGGAGTCAGTTATTCAGGAGCTGGTGGTTCAGGCACAACCACTTCCAGCGGTACTTTCAATTACAGCCCGGGCAGCAGAGTCACCTTCTCTATTGGAGGAATCGCTTTAGGAACGGCTTCAGGAAAATCAACGGTGACCCCGATTGATGTGGCAGGAGCCACCGATGAAAGCGATCAACGGGTAATCAATATGCTGCGCCTCCTTCAATCCCTTGATGACGACGGCAATGCCAATAATGGAATTAATATCACCCAGGCGACCCGGACAGCCGCAAAAAATGTCACTGTTGACTTCAATCAAGCTCCTTCAGCTTTTACAGCGAGTACTGCCACGAATGTTGCCACTTTAACCGCAACCACTACTGCCGGAACCTCGACCCTGAAAACAGCATCCGAAGCATTGACTCACTTTCAATCGACTTTGACAGCAAACAACATGACCACTGTTTCAGTCCCCACCACATCCCTGTCGGTATTTGATGACTTCAGCAGCGGTTCCGTCAGCAGCAGCTTATGGACCATATCCGCACCTTCTGGATCCAGTTATAGTGTCACTAACGGAATGTTGGCCGTCACTACAGGCAGCCCGTCTAGCGAAGTTCAATTTGCAGTCACCAGCGGCACTTTAACAACAAGTATTAATGCATTCCAAGCCGATATGTATGTTTCCTCATCTTCAGGTACTAGTGATGATAATCTTGTCGCTATTGAAGGCAATCCTTATATGTCGGGTTCTAATGACATATGGACCCAATTGAGTGTTGCTGGCGATGGATCTGCTGGTTATTCAATTAAATCGGGTTCCACAAGTGTAGCAAGTGGGTCGTTTTCTTCAAAAACTGTAGGCAGCTCTCACGATTTGGCCATGGGATTTGACCGAACAAACGGAATTTTATATTTCCAGATAGATACAGAGAAACTCTTTCATATTATGGATACCAGCACTTACCCTGTATCCACAACAGTATGGAAATCCGCCTCAGCTGTTGTCGAAGCAGCATCAGGAGCCAGCGCTGCAACCGTAGGAAACATTGACAATGTGAAGGCAGAAGCGCTCACTGGTATTTTTAGTTCTATCAGTCATATAGGCGGTTCCATCCAGGGATTGGCTTTAGCGACCACGGCCTCATCCGTCTCTACACTGGCAGGAAGTGGTAGTTCCGGATCATCCAATAATACAGGGACAGCTGCTACGTTTAACAGCCCTACAGGAATCACCACCGATGGCACCAATTTGTTTGTGACCGATGCAGAAAATCATCTGATTCGCAAGGTGACCTCAACAACCGGAGTTGTGACAACCTTAGCAGGTGACGGCAATTCAGGGACCACTAATGGCACAGGAACTGGTGCTCAATTTAATAACCCAACAGGCATTACCACCGACGGCATCAATCTGTATGTTTCGGATTCTTCCAATAACATGATTCGAAAAGTTGTTATTTCCTCAGGTGTTGTTACGACGCTGGCCGGCAGTACTTCATCAGGATCAACAAACGCAACCGGGACGGCAGCTTCATTCTACGGCCCAACGGCATTGACCATTGTGGGAGACAGCCTTTATGTTGCAGATACGTTGAATCATACCATCCGCAAGATCGTGATTTCTTCAGGTGTTGTCACCACCCTGGTCGGCAGCGGGTCAGCGGGGTCAGCTAATGGAACCGGCACCGCAGCTACGTTTAACCAGCCAACGGGAATCACCACCGACGGCACTTATCTTTATGTGGTCGATTCTGGTAATGACCTGATTCGCAAGATCGTTATCTCTTCAGGCGTTGTCACTACCCTGGCAGGTAGCGGCAGCCAGGGGTCAGCTGATGGAACCGGAACGGCAGCAACCTTTTACAACCCGACTGGCATCACAACCGATGGCACCAACCTGTTTGTTACAGACACGTACAATAACTCTATTCGCAAGATCGTGATTTCCTCAGGTGTTGTGACCATTCTGGCCGGCAGTACTACATCAGGACTGGATAATTCTTCTGGAACTTCTGCTAAGTTTTACAGACCGATTGGAATCACGACCGATGGCACCAACCTGTTTGTTGCCGATACATACAATCATACCATTCGAAAAATTCAATAGAATTTAAAAATGCGCCCGGCAACATCGGGCGCAACACTCCTGCCTAAAAAACAGCCAAAACCACGCTGCGTGTCATCAAAAATTTTCCCACTCACAACCCCATGCCAGACAGCAATCAATAATTGATTCTCATCAATGTGTCTGATAACATTGATGTCACTTTCTATTCCTCTCAAAAAAATCAAATATTTGAAGGCAAACGATGAACTGGCAAGAAGTTTGTGCAGATTCCTCACTACAAGAATTAGCTTATAAAATAGAGCTCAATGAATGGGGACAAATTGTGATGAGTCCAGCCACCAATAAACATGGATCCTTCCAGGTTAAAATCAGCATCTATCTCAGTCAGCTATTGCCAGATGGTGAGCTGATAACAGAATGCTCCATTCAGACACGAAAGGGAGTCAAAGTTGCTGATGTTGCCTGGGCTTCGGATGAATTTATGGAAACTCATGGAACTTATGGAGGAGACAAAGAATTACAAGAAGCCCCTGAAATTTGTGTGGAAATTCTCTCACCTTCCAATACTCCAGAACAAATGGAAGAAAAAAAAACATTGTATCTTGATCAGGGTGCTAAAGAATTTTGGTTGTGTGAGGGAAATGGAAATATGAATTTTTACAGCACTGCAGGCAAATTGGTAAATTCCCAGCTCGTTCCAGATTTCCCACACCATATTAAAATCAAATGGCAATAAAACGGATCCGACCAACAAAACCGTCACTCCTTCCGACAAACCCGTTTCTTACTGATTTGTTTGAAAAGATATGGAAAAATGGTTGGTGTAAAACATTAATCACAAATTTTAATTTTTCTTGATCTTTTCCTTGTTTTTTAATTCGCTTTACATCCTTTTTGAACTGTTTTGTAAATTTGAAGGTTTTTCATCAAATTTCTAGCTCATCAAAAAGCTCTTGTGGGGAGTTGAATGATTCAAGACTTTCCTCTTCCATTGCTTGACGTGTCACATCATTTGATCTTTTTTCAGGAATTTTTACTTGAAACGGAAGGCCATTCTGAAAAGTGATTTGCTTATAAAAAATGTAACCGTTCGATAGGGGGGGGGATTTTTGTCTGGCATTTGCGTAACGAATTTGCAATTTGATATAATTATGAAAACAAAACTCACTTAAAAAGTATATTCCTTGAGGTTTCCCTTCGTGTCAAAAAGCAAAAAAGTTGAAGAAGAACTGTCGAGCCTTCGACAACAAGTTGAAGACTTAGTTGGAGAGTTATCGTCATTGCGCAAAGAAAATGATGAATTGCGCAAGCAAGTTTTGGAGATACCAGCATTGCGTCTGGAAAACAAGCAATTGCGTCAGAAGGTTTCTGACTTAGAAGACAAGCTTCGCACGAATAGCCATAATTCATCAAAACCTCCTTCTCAGGACCCTCACCGCAAACGCAGGAAAAAAAGGCGCAATGTCATTTCAACAAATTTCACAAAGAAGTCCGAAAAGGAATCTTGTAAGTTCTCAATAAGCCCGAGTAAATAGGGCATATTTCGGTATAGAAACGATGCCTGTTAAATTTTCAATCAGGCA
>JADGAT010000076.1 GCA_015231885.1 SAR324 cluster bacterium | reverse complement strand
TAATGTCATTAAGGGTGAAATGTCAGGGTTTTGTCTTGAACGCATCGGGATGAATATGGCTAAAATCACTCCTGCCAGAGTGGCATGAACACCAGACTTCAACATAGCGGTCCAAAGAATGATTCCCACTAGTAAATAAGGACTTTTAGAAATGACATTACGCTGATTCAACAAGTATAATATGGGTAAACACAAAGCAGCGACTATCAGGGCCATTATAGAAATTTTTGAGGTATAGAACAATGCAATGATCAGAATTGCACCAATGTCATCAAAAATGGCCAATGAGGTCAAAAAAACTTTCATCGAGATCGGGATGCGTGATCCCAGCAAAGCAAGCACTCCGAGGGCAAATGCGATGTCTGTCGCTGCTGGAATGGCCCAACCTTTCAATGCAATAGAATCATCCATGTTAAAATAGGCATAGAACAATGCGGGAAACAACATCCCTCCCACGGCTCCCACACCTGGAAGAATGATATTTTTTTTATCCCTGAATTCTCCTTCCAGGAATTCCCGTTTTAATTCCAAGCCAACAAGAAAAAAAAATACGGCCATCAATCCATCATTGATCCAAAGGAGCAAAGGCTTGGCAATTTCCAAAAAACCGCCAATCCTAATCTCAAGGGGTGTGGTGATGAGCAGCTCGTACACGCGGTGTAACGGTGTATTTGCAAAGATGATTGCTAAAACAGCGGTCCCCATTAATATAATTCCGCCAGAGGATTCCATTTTGAGGAACTCTTTTAAGTAGGAAGATTGATTGAATTGCATAAAACTTTCTCTAGTCATAGATATTAAAAATGGATATTCGTAAATTTTTATGAGATCACAGACGGGTTGTCAATTATCCCAAATTAGACAGGAAAACATAACATGGAACGACCCCCTCTATAGTACTGGATTTAACTTGGTATACTATCGCTGCTCCGGCTGACTCGATGCTGTCGCCACTCCCTATTCATGATCAGCCGTGCTCCTTTGCGAAATGTCCAATAAGCCCAGGCCCATTGCATCAGTACAAATATCCGGTTTTTAAGTCCGGTCAGATAATAAACATGAATTAAGAGCCATCCCATCCAGGCGATAAATCCGCTGACCCGTAACTTTTTGAATTCGGCAACAGCCTTGCTGCGGCCGATAGTTGCCATTTGTCCTTTATCCCTATATTTAAACAGTACCCGCTGTTTTCCTTCCAGCTCATTTATGATATTTTTAGCAATGAAACGTCCCTGTTGCAAAGCAACAGGTGCTAAACCAGGTAAAGGGTTACTATTTTCGTCAGAAAAATGTGCTTGATCCCCAGCCGCAAAAACCTCTGGATGCTCAGTAAGGCTCAAATCTGGCGCCACAACAATGCGACCCTGTTTATCTGTTTCCACTCCCAATGTTTTGCCAAGCGTGGAAGCCTGTACACCGGCAGCCCACAGTACCGTATTAGCTTGTATGCGTTCCTTTCCGATTTGCACACCATCTGCATCTACTCCAGTTACTGGGCTGGATGTCCACACCTGAACGCCTAGTGTTTCCAGATCACGCATCGCTTTGCTGGACTGAGACTGGGAAAATGACGATAAAATACGTGTACCCGCTTCAACCAAAATGACTCTTGTCAATTTGGGATCAATGTTGCGAAAATTCCGTTCAAGTGTAAAGCGGCTCATTTCACTGATCGATCCGGCCATTTCGACTCCTGTTGGACCGCCACCGACAATGACAAAAGTTAATAATTGTTTTTGTTGATTACGGTCTGTTACACGTTCAGCCTCTTCAAATGCCATGAGGATGCGTCTTCGGATTTCGGTAGCCTGTTCCAGCGTTTTTAAACCAGGCGCGTCTTTTTCCCATTTTTCATTACCAAAATATGAATGTTTGCTGCCGCAGGCTAATATTAAATAATCATAGGAGAACTCTCCAAATTCCGTGAACACTTGACGCTGCTCTAAATCCACATTGGTAACTTCTCCCTGTAGAACCGTAATATTCTTTTTGTCAGCCAGGATACACCGAATCGGCGCTGCAATTTCTGCAGGATTCAGTCCTGCTGTTGCCACTTGATACAGCAAAGGTTGAAACAAGTGGTGATTCCTCCGATCAATCAATGTTACTTTCACTCCTTTTTTATTGCCCAGCACCTTGGCTGCATTCAATCCTGCAAATCCTCCACCGACAATTACCACATGCTTCAGTTCCATTCGCTTCTCCTGACGTAAAGATAAATAATTCTATTTTAAATTTTTTTGATATTTGAACAAATAAACACTTTTGTGTGCAATTTATATTTAAGATATAGTTTATTAATTACAAAAAACATACCATAAAATACATGATGATTTTTATAAATAATTACAACACCTTATAGATATTTGTTTTTAAATTTATTCATTTTAATGCTATCTGTCAATTTCAATGATAAATTTATTATTGGAAAAAATAACAATTTTATCATCTTGGGAATAAATGTGATAATTTTATTATTGATAATATCAAACCGTCTGCCGAAAGTGAATGTGATTGTTGATATCCAACCATGGGCAAGAGTTTTTATTGATAATTGAAAACCAACCATCCCATGGTACACAAATTGAAGAAAGTTTTTAGAATCAGAAGGATGACCGCATCCTATATATAAAAAATCAGGAAAAACCAAAGAACCCAAAGGAGCTTGTTTTGAAATCGCAAGAAATCGCAATCCACGTTAACAATGTTTCTAAGGACTATCTCATAGCAAAACAATCTTATCAAGTACTCTATTCCCTGGAAGCTTCTATTTTTCAAGGAGAGTGGATCACCCTGCTGGGAAAAAGCGGATCAGGAAAATCGACACTGTTGAACTTACTTGCAGGGTTGGATTCTCCAACCTCTGGAACCATCACCCTTTTGCAAAAGGACCTCACCTCTCTTTCAGAGACAGAGCGCACCGTATTACGCAGACATGCCATTGGTTTCATTTTTCAATCATACAACCTCATTCCGACACTCACCGTTGAGGAAAACTTAAAATTACCGTTAGAGCTAATTGGACGTACGGCTTCTGCTTCAGAAATCAAAAAAATGCTATCGGAAGTAGAGATGGACCAGGCACTACACAAGTTTCCAGACCAGCTGTCAGGAGGTGAACAGCAGCGTATTGCCATTGCCCGAGCACTCATTCATGACCCCTCCATTATTTTTGCAGACGAACCAACGGGCAACCTGGATGATCAAACCAGCTATCGTGTCTTAACTTGGATGAGTCGTCTCATTAAAGAACACGGAAAAACGCTGATTGTAGCAACACACAGTAAAAGCGTGACCGCTTTTTCGGACCGTATATGGCATCTGCATAATGGAGCTTTAAAGGAAGAGTTGGTTTCATGACATATGTCACCTTGTGGAAATCCAGTCTTCGCTACGCAATGCACCATCCCTGGCAATTCACCCTGTCTTTTCTGGGAATTGCTTTGGGGGTTGCTGTTGTCGTAGCAGTGGATATCACCAACGAAAGCGCACAGCGTTCTTTTGCGGACTCTGTTGAAACCATTAATGGAAAAGCCACTCATGTTATCCGAGGTTTAAATGGCACTCTTCCCGAAAAATTGTTTACAAAGATACGTCTCCAAACCGGGCTTCGCCAAGCTGCACCATTGGTTCAAGGCTCCGTGTTTCATGAGCAGTTCCCTGGCAAGGTATTTCAAATATTAGGCGTTGACCCTTTCTCAGAACAAAACATCCGCGGCTATGTCCCCTCCCTGGGTGACAGCCAATTGGACCTGCGGGAATTTTTACTTGAGTCCAATTCGATACTAACTTCCCGGGATTTGGCAGATTCATTGTCTTGGAAACTTGGAGAATCCCAAAATTTTCATCTTCATCAAAAAACACACTCTTTCAGATTAGCGGGTTTTTTAGAGTCCCCGGAAGCCCTTGAAAAAGAAATGTTAGCATCCATCATGGTGATGGATATTGCCAACGCTCAGCTGTTGCTGCAGCAAACAGGAGAGTTGAGTCACATTGACCTGGTTCTTCCTTCGTTGGACACCAAACACCCGTTTTATCATCAATTGCTCTCTCTGCTGCCAAATGGTGCTGTGATCGAATTAGTATCAGACCGTGTTCAATCCGCAGCGCAATTGACCAAAGCATTTTCCATCAACCTGAATGCATTGAGCTTGTTAACACTGATTGTGGGAATGTTTTTGATCTACAACACCATGACATTCTCTGTAGTCCAGCGCTATCCGCTACTGGGAAGATTGAGGGCTATTGGTGTGACACGAAATGAGCTTGCTATGTTAATTTTAAGTGAAGCTCTGCTGCTAGGACTAGGAGGAACCATGCTAGGCCTTGTGGGTGGCTATTTACTCGCTCATGGAATGATAGAAGCCGTGTCACAAACCATCAATGATTTGTATTACTCCGTATCTGTTCAAACAGTCACACTTTCCACGCTCACCCTGAACAAAGGACTGCTATTAGGGGTGTTGGGCACCATCATTTCAACATTGCCTCCCGTCTGGCATGCCAGTCAATCTCGCCCGCAGCTGGTATTGAGCCGGTCACACCAGGAAACACGCTCTAAAGGCAATCGACTCTTGCTTTTTGTACTTGGAAACGGGTGCATGTTCCTTGCGTTTATAACGCTTTGGCAAGCAAACAATTCTTTAATTTGGAGTTATGCAGGACTGTTTCTTTTTTTGATAGGCAGCACGCTGTGTTTACCACAATGGACCATTTGGATCGTTTGGATGCTCACTCCGCTTGTTCGTGTTTTTTCAAAAGTGATTGGTGTGATGGCACTGAGAAACATAGTAGCCCATTTGAGTCGGACAGGCGTCGCCATGTCCGCATTGATGCTGGGAATTGCCACATTCATCAGTGTGGGCGGCATGGTGCATAGTTTTCGTCAAACTGTGGTTCACTGGTTGAGCTCTTCGTTACGGGCAGATTTTTACCTGACCGCTGAACAGAGCTCCAAGCAGAGCTTTGGACAAGTACTTCCCAACTGGTGGATTCATGCGGTCGAAGAGATACCAGGCGTTGATAATATCGGAAGTATCCTCCGCTTGAAAGTTCCCAGTGAGCATGGTGTTGTTCTGGTACATGCGGCCGCTTTTCCAGAAAAAGGGGAGGACAGTTTTTTGTTCAAGGAAAAAACCGATCAGGCATGGGAACATTATTACAAAACTCCCTCCGTTTTCATTTCTGAGCCTTTTGCCAACAGGCACCAATTAAAAACAGGAGACCGGCTTTCCCTCAAAACCCCTCAAGGTCAAATCACGTTTCCCATCCTGGGAATTGTATATGACTACGCCTCACAGCAAGGTTTTGCCATGATACATCGACCCCATTTTGAAAAATATTGGCAAAATTCAGACATCCAGGGCCTTTCTATTTATTTATCTTCTCAGAACCATGCCAAGGCTGTACGTTCTCAGCTTGAAAAACTGGCTGCCAGGTTGAAATTTCCTGTCCGTATCCTTTCGAATCGATCCCTGCGTAATCATACTCTGGATGTCTTTGATCGCACTTTTTTGATCACAGGCATCTTGCAGACACTCATTGCCGTGGTCGTCTTTTTAGGAATGTTGAGTGCATTGATGGCACTGCAGCTGGAGCGAAAAAAAGAAATGGGTGTGCTACGGGCGGTTGGAATGCTCCCCAAGCAATTATGGAGTTCTATTCTTCAGCAATGTACCTACATGGGGGCGATTGGAGCAAGTTTGGCACTGCCGGTTGGGAGCATTCTGGCTTGGATTCTTATTTATGTGATCAATTTGCGTTCTTTTGGATGGAGCTTTCCATTCACTCTGCCTTTTTACTTAATAATGAAAGCATTCATCATTGCCATACTGGCTGCTGTGCTCGCAGGCATCTATCCCGCCTGGAAGATGTCCAATACCTCCCCAACCCTTGCTATGAAAGAGGAAGCATGAGCCCTGGTAAATACTTTTTTCTGTTCATATTATTTATTTTTTCGTGCCCGGCCATTGACTGGATTCCTTTAGCAGAAGCCCTTGATAAAATCGTCATCTCTGAATCGAAAAAACCTCTAAGTGTTTCATCCGTACTGGGTGAAACCACTGACGAGTCCTTTGAAAAAGTGCTGAAACCTCGTCATTTCAAATTTCCCGAAGACCATGGCCCTCACCCGGCATTCCAGAATGAATGGTGGTATTTCACAGGAAACCTCATGACAGATTCTGGCAGAAAATTTGGATACCAGCTGACTTTATTCAGGAATTCACTCAGCGCAAAAACTCTCCGATCCAGCTCATCCTGGAAAACCAATCAAATCATGATGGGTCATTTTGCTCTGACCGATATTCAACAGCAAAAACATCACTCCTTTGAAAGATTCAGTCGCATTGCCTTAGGACTGGCCGGAGCACAAGCCCGCCCCTTTCGAGTATGGATAGAAGGATGGGAAGTTCAGGGAGCTGCTGGAGAAAACCTGGCAGTTACCCTGTCCGCTTCTCAAGACGAGTTGTCACTGCAATTGTCTTTAGTCAACACCAAACCCCTCGTACTTCAAGGGAATCAGGGGTTCAGCCAAAAGGGCTCTCAAGCCGGTAATGCCTCTTATTATTATTCCTATACCCGGCTGGCTTCCAGTGGAACCGTACAAATCGATTCTGAACGTTTTGAAGTGCAGGGCTGGAGTTGGATGGACCGTGAGTGGAGCACCAGTGCCCTGGAAAAAAACCAAGTGGGATGGGATTGGTTTGCGCTGCAGCTGGAGACAGGGCAGGAACTCATGTACTATCAACTGCGTCAAAAAGATGGCAAACCCTCACCCCAAAGCTCGGGAGTTTGGGTTCCACAAAATGGAACACCTGTGAAGCTGTCTGATGACAAGGTAGTGATAGAAGTGCTGAATACCTGGCGTAGCCCCTCCAACAAAGTTTACCCCATAAAGTGGCGTTTGCAGGAAAAATCGCTGGGAATTGATTTGGTGATCACTCCCTATGTACGCAATCAAGAGATGACCACTTCTTTTTTATATTGGGAAGGGGCTGTAAAAGTCCAAGGCCAGCAAATGAAAAAAAGTCTACAGGGTCGCGGTTATGTAGAAATGACGGGATATTGAGAACATGGCTCATCTTTCAAATTAAAAATTTAGTTTCCATCAGAAATTTTTTTGCTGGAGTTTGATTTCAGATGAGACCTCAGTTGATTCAGTGCTGCTACAGAAAAACCACGGTCATGGAAAAACAGGATCATTCCCTGTTCATCCAGAACCATCACCCTTGCATTACGGGGATTTCCATTGCCTGTGAATTGCTGAACCAAGCTTCCATCTTCGTAGACAGTGATAACGATTTTCCATAATTCTTCTGGAATGCCCCCACGCATTCCTTCATCAATACGGTCCTTGAACAACCCCGGCCAGAATCCCTGGATGGCAGGGATTTCATAAATATTGGTCTGTACCTTGGTTTGGTCCATGCCAATCAACCATCGATCAATGTCAAACTGAGCATCCTGGACATAACCTAAAAGAAGAATGGTTTGTTTTCCGCCAAATTCTTCAGGAATGCTAACATCTCGGCCTGCCAAACTGGTTCCACTGATAGAAGGAAACGTTTGTCCTACAGGAATTCGATTGGGGTACTTTGCTGAGCACCCGGTAATCACGAGGATACTGCTGATGATCAGGATGATCTTATTCATTGTGCCTCCTTTTCCTAAATTTCTTTGAACAGGATTTTAGCAATTTGACTTTGCGATTTATGGTCGACAATCGGCTTGAGATAGTTAGAACGATGATATTCAGGAACCCACTTTTGGATATAGTGTTCCTGTGGATCAAAACGTTTTTGTTGCAGTGCAGGATTAAAAATCCGAAAATAAGGCTGCGCATCACACCCTGTTGATGCGGCCCATTGCCAATTTCCATTATTGACGCAAGGGTCATAATCCACCAGTTTCTGCGCAAAATACCGCTCTCCCTTCCTCCAATCCACATGGAGGTCTTTGACTAAAAAGGAAGCCGTGATCATACGCAAACGGTTGTGCATATAACCGGTTGCATTCATCTCTCTCATTCCCGCATCCACAATAGGAAATCCCGTTTTTCCCTGGCACCACACGTCAAAATGTTCTGCTGTGCCATTCCATTCAATTTGATCATATTTCAACCGAAACGCATGTCCAAATACATGGGGATAAAAGTAAGCGATGTGTGTGAAAAAATCCCTCCAGTACAACTGACGGATCAATGGATGCTGAAGTCCTAATGCGTTTTTGAAATCGTGATACACTTCCCGAATGGAGCATGTACCAAACTTATGGTGAGGCGACAGTTTCGTGGTTGCTGAATATTCAGGAATATCTCTGTTTTTTGAATAATTTAAATGGATCTTCGAATTTCCAAGCAAATCCAATGCCCGGGAACGCCCCCCTTTGAGAGGGCTTTGGAATGAGCTGACCTCATGCAAAACCCTCAAGTCAGCAATACATGGGTCATGAATCTCTTTTTGATAAAAAACAGGTTGTGTTACTTTCTCAGGCAAGGGGACCGTAATCTGTGACGCACATTTGAAAAAGGGCGTGAATACTGAATAAGGGTTTCCATCTTTTTTAACAACGCGCCCTGGCGGCTGGAGGAGCGAATCGTGATAAGAGCAGAAAGCAATCCTGTGACGCTCACAAACATCTAACAAACCTTGGTCGCGTTTTTGGCTAAAGGGGGTGTAGTCTTTATTACAAAAGACTGCATCAATCCCCACCTCCTGGATTAAAGACTCTACAACTCTATCAGGAGAGCCACTGCAGACGAACAACCGCCCACCATGCTGCTGCAGCTGATGCATCAGGTCTTCCAAAGATTCTTTCATGAAAGTTAGGGCTGCTGGACTTTGATAGGGATGAGGCTGCAGCTGGACAGGGTCTAAAATGAAACAGGGAATCACAGCTTGTGATCGTTGCAATGCTTTGAAGAGCCCCGTATTGTCAAATAAACGAAGATCCCTTCTAAAAATAAAGAGGCTTTTTTCAAATTCTGTTTCTTGCTCTATTACTGTGGCCATTCAAGATTTGGAAATGAAGGTTCATGCAGCACTGATTGGTGATCAAGTGGCCTAACTCTTCGATCGAGTCATCGCAGCATCAGCAATGCCGTTTATCATGCCTGGAAAGATAAGATTGTGCAAAAGAGCTGTAGAGTACCAATACAGCATGCCAAATATGCCTTTTGGAAAAAAGCGGGCACGTTGATTGAGTCGTGTTTTACCCTGCCCGGCAGGTTGGATGTGAAATTCCAGCACTGCGTTGCCCGGAAGCTTCATTTCAGCAATCAAGGCCAGATGTTCTGGAGGTTTGACCACACTGACCCTCCAAAAATCAACGGCATCGCCCAGCATCAATTTCTCTGGATCACGTCGTCCTCGCCTTAAACCAACCCCTCCAATCAGTTTATCAATAGTCCCTCTGAGCTGCCACATCCAGTTTCCATAATACCATCCTGTGTCTCCGCCAATTTGCGCCACCGTGTTCCAAACCTGTTCCACTGGAGCATGTATTATCAATTGACGCTCATCTTCAAATACCGTCCCTCCAGACCAATCAGGATCGCCAGGCTGCGACCATTCAATGGGAAGCATTCCAGAATCCGTCCAATGGGTTTCGACATGATGTTCCAGAATACGATCCAATGCCCTGGATATTGCTTCTTCACAACTTTTTAATTTTAGTGGAATCACTTGAGTGACCTCATTGTTTCGACAAACTACGGGATTTTTCAATCCTTCTGCCAGGGGCTGGGCAATAAATGCTGGAACCGGAGTGATGATATGAATCCAATAGGAACTGAGCCGTGGAGTGAGTACAGGAACAGGGATCACGGTTCGCTTTGGCAATTGCGCCACTCGTGCATAAATATTCATTAAATCAAAATAGGTTAAAACATCTGCTCCACCAATATCATAAGTCTTTCCCATAGTTTCCTTGACTTCCAGGCAATCCATCAAATATTCCAGAACATCTGAAACCGAGATGGGCTGCACAGGAGTATGAACCCACTTCGGGGTGATCATGACTGGCAGTCGTTCCACAAGGTAGCGCAGGATTTCAAAAGACGCACTTCCTGATCCAATGATCATGGCCGCATTGAAAACGGTAACAGGAACGGTTCCCTGTTGAAGAATTTCAGCCACCTCATGGCGAGAACGTAAATGTTTACTCAGTGCCGGGTTATCGAACCCCAGCCCTCCCAAATAGATAATGCGCTTTACCCCTTGATTTTCTGCTGCTTTGACCATATTTTGGGCTGAGGTGCGATCTGCTGTCTCAAAGTTCTCCTGGCCAGCGACCATCGAATGCACGAGATAATAAGCTACGTCACAGCCTTTGGCAGCATTATCAATATCCTCAGCATTGAGGACATCCCCTGCCACAAGCTCCAGATTGGGATGATTGTGCCATGGGCGAGACTCCAGTTTCGCATAAGACCGACTCATGGCTTTCACACGATAGCCCGCATCCAACAGTCGGGGCACAAGGCGTCCTCCGATATAACCGGTAGCTCCGGTGACCAATATACGCATGTTTTTCTATCCTTTATTTGAGGGCTAAAACAACTGACCATAGGGCAAGTAGATCAAATTCAATATTGCCAGAAACAGGATGGTCAAGAACGTAATCTGCATCCCTTTCACCCGCCCTTTGAAATTATTGTGCAGGATGCTCCAGCTATGGATTATACGCCCTATTACCAAAGCCATTCCCAGCAAATGCACTAACAGCAAATTAGCCTGATTGTACTCCAAAACAAACAGCAGAATCAGAGCAATGGGAATATAATCAAGGGCATTCCCTTGTGCCGATCGGGCAATCTGCAATTCTTCATTTCCTCCATCGCCGTAAGCAATTTCATGTTTTCTGCGCACTTTGATTACATTGAGTGACAGCATACAGATGAGAGTAGATAAAATCGAGGTATACAATGCGGTTGTCATTTGCGATGCCTTCCTTTATTTTCCATTAAAATGGTATTAGGTGGTGCATAATCACCAGCTTCCTGATTCACGTAGAAAAATGGGACTGACTGTTCAGGAGTGATCACGATCACGCCCCCCTGCTGCCAGGGATCTCCTTGAATGGATTTCTGAGAATGCCCTTCGATTAGACCTTTCAGTCCTGTTTTCAACGTTTTCATATTCAAGGAAGAGGTGACATCTTTCTTGAAGCCCAACAATTTGTAAGACTGCCGGGTTGGATCGGTATATATTTCTCCCTGAAAGCCGGTATCCTCTCGAAAAGCTTGAATAAAATAAGAGTTTCCGTTTCCTATCACAGTCAATTTCAGAGCGTTTTCTTCAAAATCCGCTTGTTTGGGAATCAGGTCGGCCACCTGCCGACGGCAGATCACTCAACCAAAGTGTCTCACAAAAATCAATACAGCGGTTTGCTCTTTCCATAGTGTCTTGAGCTTGAACACGGTTCCTTTTTCATCTTGGATGTCCAGTTGTCCAAGCCGCTCAATTTGTTGAAGTGTTGGTTTCATTTTGTTATTCCTTAAGCAACAGGCGTGGTTCTGTTGGAACACGATTCATGCCAATGCCCACACTCACAGCACAAATCCCAAAGCATCTGAGCTTGTTCATTTGTGTGCTGTGTTTTACGGGAGCGGTGGATGGATCGAGGTTTACGGTCAAACCAAAATTTTCCGCTGTCCTGTTTAGTGAGATGCGGATTAACTGCCAGCCAAATGATCGTATCGGCACCTTGCTCTGGTGTTCTTAAAATGGTCTGGGTTATTTTGTGGAAAGTCGGCAGTGAGTTTTGTACTCCTCTTGTATCAGCCCAGCCGGGGTGCATGGCACTGACCATTATATTGTTTTCTTTTAAATCATGGGCCCATATTTCACTGAGAATCACTTCGGCCCGTTTACTTTCAGCATACGCATTCACTCCGTTGTAAGGGCGTTTGAGATACTGAGGATCCTCCAGCTGCACAGCAGCAGGATACATCCCCCCGGAAGAGACATTGATGATCCTGGCGGCTTTAGACTTTTGCAAATAGGGTAGCATCCAATTAGTCATTAAAAAATACCCCAGCGTGTTGGTTGCAAACGTTTTTTCAATGCCCTCGGAATTTTCATTCCGTGTGTTAAGGAGCACACCCGCATTATTGATCAGAATGTCCAAGCGATTTTCCATGGGATCAAACCGTTCAGCAAAAGCTTTAATTTGCTGCGGTTCACTCATATCAACCAGCTCCAAAAAAACCTGCGTATTGCCGCTCAAATCCATAATTTCCTGCCTCGCTGCTTCTCCGGACTCTGGATTACGACAAACCAAGTAAACCGAAGCTCCCAATCTGGCTAAATGGAGGCTTGCTGCTTTTCCCAAACCCGAATTAGCGCCTGTGATCACACAGACTTTATCATTCATGGGAACTTGAGTTTCAGTGTCATTCCACAATTTTTTCCTGATCGCATAGCCAATACGGTCATATCCAAAGAGTACCGTCTTATTCAATACGTCATCCATCACCTCGAAAATGACTCTCATCACTCGCCTCCCAGAAAAGACAACGACGATCCCGGCTCATTTAATTTTAAAAGAACCCATGACAATGAGCTGTAAAGGACACCAAAACTTTCCACGTACCACAACTTCATGGTGAATGAGTCTTGTGAGCCATCGATCAGAATACCAACTCCTCTGATGGTGGCTAATCCAATAAAAGTAGCGAGCATGGTAAATACTGCAAAATCTAAAGAACGGTTGAGTGCGCCCGCATAGATAAACACAATGCCCAAAGCCAGTTCCAGGCCACCATACACAGCTCTAATTTCTGTAGTTCCCGCAGGAGCAGTTATCATGAAAGGGAGCTTGCTGACCATGGTTGAAGTTGCAAAAATGAAAGACAAACCAAGTCCCAAATAAACAATTCCGGTGCTGATTAAAAAGAAGCGGACAATGGGCAGACTCATACATTACCTTGGGATACATATTTTGCCATCATTAAAATTTCGAAAGCTGAATCACTGTTTATCGGAAAAGGATAATAAGGAGACTGCTCAGATAAGTCGAAAATACGATCATCCATCTTCATCTGAAGCACATCATACAGCTTCATCAGCCAATCAGAAAACATCCGATGTTCTATCATCTGAAAGGATAACAAAATAATATCGCTGTGCCGTGGGTCTTTACAGATTCGTTGATACGTCTGATTGATCTGCAGCAAATCGCCTTCCAACACTTGCATAAACGCATTTTTGCTATACAAGAGCATGCCTGTCAGATGATCTTCCTTGTTATGCATTTCAGACGATTCAATGATATCCAATATTTCTTGCAGGTTGAGACTTTCATCGCGTTTGCTGACGTAGATTAAACGGTAATCACTCATGAATTTCTCCATTAGAAGTAATTATACTATTGAAATGATGTTGCAGGTAATCAAATCGAAAATTAAAAATGCGATGCAGCTGGTCATGGACGGACAAAAAATGAATCAATCGCCCTAACCAGCCTAAAGGCATTTGATAGCTCACCATATCTACCATGATCGTTCCGTTTTGAGAAGGTTGAAAACGATGCTCATGATACCAGAAGCGATAAGGGCCAAACCGCTGTTCATCAACAAATCGATAAGGGGCCTCAACATGTTTAATCTCCGTTACCCAGGAAATAGGGATACCAGGAGGAAGTGTTATCCTGTATTCGATGATCAACCCTGAATGTATTGTTTTTGGTGGCGATGAAAGAATTTGAAAATTCATATCATGAGGAGTGATCCTCTCTAAATTATAGGGATTTGAAAAGAATTTCCATGTTTCCTCCAGGTTTGTCCCCAACTCCTGAGTTCGTTCAAGTCGATACAGTTTCATATCCATTCTTTATAAAACACAGCAGGATCAAGGTAGTGAATGCGGCTCTTCCAAAGAAACTAAATTGTCCTGATAAACCATCTCAATTCGCACATTATGGCTTTTTCCATCATCATTGTTGACATTGGAAATACCCTCATATTTTAACAATTGAAGGGTCTTGGCATCATAAGTGAGTAAAATGGGATCCACAAATGCTTTTAATAAAAAGTTACTCACTCCCGTTTGAAACTGGACCTGTTCTGAAACACCCTGTGAGGCATTCTCTACTTTTTTTATTTCAAATAACAGGAAATCCTGGATACTCGGAACCACAAAGTTAAACGTGAGTCGTTTTCCAGCAGTCAGAGCTTCCCAGTTTTCTAAGATGAAATAATGAAACCCTGCATCAACGACAACAGGAAAAGAAGGCTGGACCGTCTTGCTGATTTTAGGAGATTCCTTGTCATTTTGGAATGTTATTTTGAATCCGGTTTCTTCTTGTGACACTCCTTCAATATAACCATTGCGCTGGTCAAGCATCATGAAATCAGGAACCGTGATTGTATCGCGGAAGGTGATTTTTTTTTCAGCGATTACTTTGCCCAAGGGAGAAAAATAAGTCACGGTTGCTTCCTCGACCATGCCATTTCGAGAGTATTCTTTGTACTCTTCAGTATATGCCAGCTGGTTGGACTCCAGGTCATACGCCCTCCCCAAATAGTGCGTGGAAAGCTCTAAAGACATAGCATTATTGGAAAAAGCCATCATAACCAACCCCGTTAGTAAAGAAAATATTGTCACCTTTATCATTTTGACAAGCATCATGTTTTCTAAAATTTAATGTGTTGTTTGGGATAGTGGATGTTTGCATGGTGTGTGATCCATTGGATCAGCAGGCACTTTCATCAGAAACCGAATAATAATCAGCATTGTGACAGCCCAAATTAATGCAAACCCCAGCCATTCTGTGGTGGTTTCCCATTCCAGATGAATGGCCCCCAGTTTTTCGGCACCATAATACGCCAGCGGACCAGCAATCCCGCCCAGAATGAAACCGAGCAGGTATCGCCCACTCAGCCATCGCATTGAATGATTCAATGTCATGGCAAAATTCGCCCATATTGCCCACATATACAGAGGATAACTCTGAAGAATAACTGACGGTTGCTTGAATTCAATCAAACCGAGTGAGGAAGACAGTGTTTCAACAATTCCGCCAAGAAAAATAATCTTGAGTATGAACAATACCTCCTTAGCACGATCTGTTGTAATCCAGCATAAATGTGCAATCAGTGCGGCAGCAACCACAAGCACCCCATAATAGGGAATTCCCTGTCCCACACTCCAGACACAGACAAACCAGGCCACCTGAAAAAAAAGAAAATTTAAAAGATTCTTCATGGCAGGTGCGGTACAATAGGATTGCGGCGGCAAAGGGGTTTGTTAAAAAGCATTTGTACAGTACCAATCCTCCGCTCTTCAAACAGCCCTTCACAATAACAAAGATAATATTCCCACATGCGGATAAACTCTTCTGAAAAACCCAATTGAGTGACCTGATCAAGGTTTTTGAAAAACCGTTTCCGCCATAAACGTAGAGTTTTCGCATAATGAGGACCAATATCTTCCATGTGAAATAAGCGCATGTCTGTCGATTCAGTAGTAGTTTTTATTATTTCAGTGATTGAAGGAAGGCATCCACCAGGAAAAATGTATTTTTGAATAAAATCCACGGATTTCTGAGCATCTTCATATTTCTGATCTTCTGTATTAATAGCCTGCAGCAGCATCAGCCCCTTAGGTTTAAGGAGGTTGCTGCACCTTGTGAAATACTCGTCATAGTATTGATTACCCACGGCCTCTATCATTTCGATAGAAACCAATTTATCAAATTGCCCTTCCAATGTCCGGTAATCCTGACATAGTACCGTAATCTGATCCGACAAATCAGCTTCCTGCACACGTTGAATTGTAAACTCATACTGTTTTTGAGAAATGGTGGTTGTGGTGACACGGCACCCATAGTGTTTTGCTGCATAAACGGCCATTCCTCCCCATCCAGTTCCAATTTCCAAAAGGTGGTCTGTGGGTTGTAAATCGAGTTTCTGGCAGATCCGTTGCAACTTGGCAATGGAAGCGTCTTCCAGAGAAGCATGTTCGTTTTCAAAAACGGCAGAGGAATACATCATGGTCGGGTCTAAAAAAAGTTTGAAAAACTCATTACTTAGATCGTAATGGGCCGAAATGTTTCTTTTGCTCCCACTTCGGGTATTTTTTCGAAGAGCGTGTCCTAACTGATACAGCTTCATCGTCAAAGAAGCTGTTCCTGAATCCAATTTTTCGAGTTGTTCATAGTTCAAAACCAATATTCGTACAATTCGGGTCAGGTCGCTGGATACCCAGTCTCCTCTCATATAACTTTCTGCGGCACCCACGCTTCCGCCAAAGACAGCATCACAGTAAAAACGAGGATTGTGAACAAAGATGGTGGCATGTAGATCATGAGGATCGTTCTGCTTCCCAAAACAGGTTTTTCCCTCTTGATCCACAAAAGTGAGTTTTCCGTAACAAATACCTCGCATCTTTTTGAATAATATCCTCCTGGCAATCCGCTGGAGTTGTGACAATCGTCTGGTATTTTCTGTAATCAGAGAAATGCCGTGTTCTGAATATAAAAGAGAAGTTGTCTGCGTCAGTAAATTTTTCATGCGTCCCCTTGTGACTTGGGTTAGTAATCTTTGCTTAGAATGTGATGCTACCCTTTGGTAGCAACAGGAATCTGTTCGTACTTTGGGTGTTCACAATAAGGAACACGTTTTAACCATAATTTCAGTGCCTGCCAATAAATAGCAGCAATCACTTTTACCGTCATTAATGGATAATTTAATAAAACCAGCATGAGCGAATTTTTACTCATTTCACGAGACTTTAAGACCATGGTCGCATCAAAAACCTTGCTGTGTTTTTGAAAGTTTTCCATATGAACCACTAACTTTTTATCCGGCCTGGTGAAATAATTTTCATATTCCATGTCCATTTCCATGAAGGGAGACACATGAAAATTTTTATGATAACGGAACCGTAGATGCTGTCTGCCTTTAGCTTGATTGAGACCTTTGTCTAAAACATAAAGGTGGCGCTCTTTCCACGGAGTATTGCTCACTTCCAGGATCATGGTGTCGACTTCAGTGTCATCCTCATTGAAACAGTAGTAGAAACTCACCGGATTGAATGCAACACCCCAATATCGCAAATTCGTCAGGAGGCGAATCGGTCCCAAGGGACGCTTTCCTGTATGATCTTCAACAAGATCACGAACTGTTTCATCCAAAGGTAATGACGGGTCTCCAAAATAATCACTTCTTTGAAAAGAAACAGGAGCGAACTTTTTAGTGGACAACAGTTTCTTGTCGATCAAACAAGACAATTCTTCCAGATCCAAATACACCAAATAGTTTTTGTAACGGAATGTATGAGGAACAGGGCTGAACCTACGATGCCTTACGTTCCCTTCGTATATGCAGCTGTGCATGGTCTTTTCCTGTATTTTCAAGATTTTCGTTAAAAAATTCACACACTTTCAGTGCGCTCATGACTCCATCCTCATGAAATCCATATCTCCAATAAGCTCCACAATAAAATGTACGGTTGACACCGCTGATTTCATGATGGCGTTTTTGTGCAGTCACACCAGGTACTGTAAACAAAGGGTGTGCATAATTGAAAGATTGAATTATTTTGGATGAATCAACCTTCTCAGAATAATTCAGGGTGACAATAAAATTCTCTTTACTTTGAATTCCCTGCAGGATGTTCATGTTATAAGAAACGGCCACTGCTTGCTTTTCCTGTTTGAGCAAGTGATAATTCCAGCTGGTCCATGCATTCCGATTCTTAGGCATTAACGATTCATCCGTGTGCAGAACCACTTCATTTTTTTGATAAAGTAACTGCCCCAAAACCTCCGTTTCTGTTTCTGTAGGGTCCGATAACAATCGAAGAGCCTGGTCACTGTGGGCAGCAAACACAACATAATCAAAAACCTCTGCTTTTCCATTTTTTGGAGTGACTGAGACATAATCCGGATAGCGCTTTACCTCAGATATAGGAGTGTTTAATCTAATTTTATCTGCAAAAGGGGCTGTTAGTTTCCTGGCATACTGATGTGAGCCGCCCTTGATCACACGCCACTGCAGGTGATTGCTCACCCGTAATAAACCGTGATTGATAAAAAATTGTACAAAATACTGCGCAGGAAAATCATACATTTGTTCCCGAGATGCTGACCATATTGCCGCCCCCATTGGAATTACATAATGTTCCCGAAATTCTCGAGAATAGTGATTCTGTTCAAGAAATTCTCCTAGAGTCAATAAAGGCTGATTTTGACTCAATAATCTGGGAGCTTCTCGATTGAACTTCAAAATGTCTTTCAGCATCCGATAAAAGCTCAACCTGAAAAAGTTTTTTCGCTGCGTGAATAAAGCATTGAGCGAATCACTGCTGTATTCCAGTCCAGTTGATTCATCTTGTAAACTAAAGCTCATTGATGTCTGCTGGGTTTCTACACCCAGCTGATCGAGAAGTTTGATAAAATTTGGATAAGTCGCTTCATTGTAAACAATAAAACCTGTATCCACGTCATAAGTGCCATCTGATGCATCAACTGATACGGTATGCGTGTGGCCTCCAATATAATCGTTTGCCTCAAATACTGTGATATCATGCTCACGGTTCAGCAGATATGCTGCTACCATCCCTGACAGATTTGCAGATAATTTGCCCCTAAACCATAATTCTCGCCTGCATACCCATTCCACTCGGCAAACTGGT
>JADGAT010000075.1 GCA_015231885.1 SAR324 cluster bacterium | reverse complement strand
GCCTTGAACCTCGATGAAAATTCTGCGTAACTTTCACATGTTATTATTTTCGCCTTCCTAAGCAAATGCGATGCGAGTTATTTTTTAAGGAAAGATCCAATCCAACCAGTACATCCTATGGCAGAAAAAAATCAAGCTTTCAAAGCTCAAGATAACTTACCAGAAAAAAAACAAGCGTTCAAATCTGGATTTCAAGATAATGTAGTCCTCTTCCTCTTTATTGTGTTAAGTGTTGGTTTTTTAGGATTCCTGTTCTTTCTTGATCGTATTGTAGTGACGGTTCCTGCAGGACATGGAGGCGTTCTGTACAGGCGACTTTTTGGAGGAACCGTAACAGAGCAAGTTTACGGAGAAGGTCTACAACTCGTCTTTCCCTGGGATTATTTAACTATTTATGATGCGCGACTTCATGAGCTTCAGCAGGAAGTGAAAGTACTGAGCCAAAATGGGTTGATCATCCGTTTGACGGTTTCTATACGATTCCGGCCTATCTACGACAAACTGGGAGAACTTCACCAAAGTGTGGGAGAGGACTATATAGAAAAAGTGATCCAACCCGTTACCATTGCCTCGGTTCGTGAAGTTATTGGTAAATACCGGCCAGAAGAGCTTTATACCCTGCGACGGGAAGAAATTCAGGATGAAATGCTGATTGAAGCTATTGAAAAAAACGGAATCCATCCAATTCTGTTTGAAGACATTATCATTCGGACTTTAATGTTGCCAGACCAGATTAATAATGCCATTGAAAGTAAATTGAAGCATGAACAATTATTTTTAGAATATGAATTCCGGCTGCAAAAAGAAGCACAAGAAGCAAAACGAAAATTTATAGAGGCCCGGGGAAGAGAACGGTTTCAAAGTATTGTGTCGCAAAGTCTAAACGCTGATTATTTAAAATGGAAAGGCATTGAAGCAACATTACAGCTGGCAGAATCTCCCAATGCTAAAATTATTGTGATTGGAGGAGGAAAAGATGGCCTTCCCCTCATCCTGAACACGGCAACAGAAAACTTTGAAACCGGAACAGCAACAGCCAGTGCCGCATTACCTGAAATCAGTGAAGCACAACCCATAAAACCATCAACAAACAATTCGAAAACTTCTGCAGCAGCGGATGACCACCATGAAACCACCAGTCCCTGATCTGAAAGTTCCTTAGCAGCACCATGCAAAAACGGGAAAGCATATAAAAAATGACTAAAATCCATTGCCATCTGTTTTTTTTATTCACCTGTGTCATATTATTCATGCCAGGTCTGCTCCTGGCTCAACAATCGGGTAGCAACAATGAAATACCTTCCAACTCCCCCGAACTCTCTACAGTAAAAGCAGCCGGTGAGGCTTCGTTCAAACAATATTTTGGGTGTCTCAATTCCTGTTCTCATTTTGCAAAACCGGATGAAGAAGGAGAGAGTTCTGAAGACGCTTATTTTGATTGTCTGAACGCTTGTCCATACCCGAAAATAGAGGTCTTGAGAAAGGAAGAATCCCAATTAAAACCAGACGCACATCTTACCCAAGTAGATAAGTTGATTAACGAAAATTGTTTTCCCACAACAGGCATGGATAAAACTATTTCCTCCCGAGTATCTGCGAACAGGGATAAGCCTACCATTGAGAAATGCTTTGATGCGCTTATCACAAGGAGATTGGAGTGCTATAGCAACACCAACTCGGTTCTCCTCAGGCGTGGTTGCCGTAAAGAATACAGCCATGCGGTGATGAGATCTGCTAAAGGATATAACAAAAGCATTAGAGCGACTCGGCATTTTCAACTAAAACAAGGGCATCGCCAACTGGGGCATTTTATTTTATGTGTGCGCAAATGCCCGATCACCATCGCCATTTGTAAAGGAAATCTGGCGTTAGGACGTTTCATGTTTTCTGATTATGCCGAAGCACAATTAAGGAAATATGGACTGCATCGAGATGCTCTAAACAGTTTAAGTTTTCTTAAAAATCAAAGATTTAAAGATGAAGAAGAGTTTATAGAAATCATCACACAAAAAATAGGAACCGAAGTAAGAGAGTTCATTCTAACAAGCTCGCGTAAGCAGTTCTTTCGTCTGAACGAACAGTTACTGGAAGTCCTGAAATCTCAAGGGATTCCTCAAAAAATATCAGACCAACTCATCGAATTAAAAGATAAAAAATTTGCAGACAAAAAAACTTTTACAGAGGCCGTCATTCAAATCATCGGGGAAGATACAGCAAAGCAAACAATAGGGGACTTACCTTATAGCGAGCTGATTTTAAAGCATGCTAACATTCAGACTTTCCACCTCACAGACTCTCTCCTGAAGGATCTCAAAAAAGACTGGCTTCCTGAAACAACGGTGGAGGAACTCTCTTCTCTCAAAGAAACCGAATTCAAGGAGGAAGGGACGTTTATCCAAGAAGTCAGACTAAAAATTGAGTCGGGCAATCAAAAATTAATTTTGGAACACCCTGAAGTGCATTCACTGCAAATAACAAAACAATCACTGGATGCCCTCAGAAAAAAAGACGTTTCCCCGGCTGTTCTGGAGCAATTGGATCTTCTGAAAGATAAAAAATCCGCACAAGGAATATTTATAGGGAAGGTCACGCAGTTACTACAAGAGGTTCAACAAAAAACCAAAAATAAAACTTATATGGAACTGATTTTAGAACATGCAAAAGTTTCCTTCAAACTCTCCGAACAAGTTTTGGCTGATATGAAAAAAAACTGGCTTCCTAAAAAATCTTTAGACACCTTGGCATCTCTCAAAGACAAAGAATTTTCGGAAAAAGACAAATTTATGGAAGAGGTCATGCAAAAAATTGAGTTAGGGAGCCGAGAGTTGATTTTGGAGCATGCCAAAGTCCAGTCCTTTCAACTGACCAAACAATCTTTGAATACACTGAAGAAAAAAGGGGTTTCTCGGACTGTACTGGAAAAGCTCGAACTTCTCAAAGATAAAAAATTTGAACAAGCCGCCTTCATAGGAGAAGTGACGCAACTGTTAAAAGAGGTGCAGCAGGAGACCATGGAGTTGATTTTAGCACATGCTGAAGTCCCATCTTTCAAACTGACCACACAGTCCCTGGATACTCTACAGGAAAAATGGCTCTCCGAAAAATCTTTGGAAACTTTGACTTCTCTCAAAAACAAGGAATTTTCCGAAAAAGACAAATTTATGGAAGAGGTCATGCAAAAAATTGAGTTAGGGAGCCGAGAATTGATTTTCAAACATACCGAAGTTCAATCTTTTCAGATCACTAAACAATCTCTGGATACTTTGAGAAAACAAGGAGTGTCTCAGATCATTTTGAAAAAATTAAACATGCTGGAAGATCGAAAGTTCGAACAGGAAACGTTTCAAAAAGAAATTGAGCAAATCTTAAAAACGGTCCAGCAGGAAACGGAAGACGCACCTTATATGGAGTTGATTTTAGCACATGCTGAAGACTCTTTCCAGGTCACAGAACAAATCCTGCGCGATCTGAAACAAGAAGGACTGCCAAAAACAACTTTGGAAAAGCTCAAGTCTCTCCAAAGTATGGAGTTTACGGAGAAAGAAAAATTTATGAAAGCACTGGGGACTCAAGTGGTAGGAGAAGATACCATGAATCAAAAAAAATGGCCGAACATGGCGCTTATTTTGAGGTACACAGAAGACAAATGTGATGAAAAAGAAAATCAATGCCTGCAGCAGTGCTTCGACAGTTACTATTTATGATCCCACACGGCTGACAAAGACACCTCATTCGTCAGCCAATGCTTTATCTTGACATGAGAACTTGGTAGATATAAGAAAGTGAGTCACTTGGCATAAGATAGCGGTTTTACAGAATCCATCGCTGAAAAAACCGTTGCTTATCATTGATCACCTGACCGTAATTGCCATGCCTGTAGACCCCAAAACATATTTTTCCAAGAGTGCTGAACCAGAGCAGGAGGGCACAGAATTTCATACCTCTTGCAGGCCCCAAAGCAGAAAGCGCCCGTTACTGCCCATGCTCATCGCAGGAGGCATTTTAGTGCTGATTTTGATTTTGGTTGATGGTAAGGACAGTGCTCGATCGCCGCTGACAGCCATTCCAGTTGCTAATGTCAACAATATCGGAGGTCCGACCACAGTCGAGCAGCAAAACCTTGTCTTCATGCGTGAAGAGGAAAAGTTGGCTTGGGATCTTTACCGAGAGATGCACCAGATTTGGGGGTTGTCAGTTTTTAAAAGTGTTTCCGGCGAGGAAAAAGAACATATGAAGAAAATGCTGGGTCTGCTTCAAATGTACAACATTCCTGATCCGGTACAAGGGGATGTTCCAGGAAGGTATGTCAACGTTTACATCAGTGATATCTATCAGTCCCTTTCCCAGCAAGGCAGACGATCGGTGCAGGACGCTTTGAAGGTCTGCGCACTTCAGGAAGAGATCAACATCCTTGACCTGATAAGGGTCAGCCAATCTGCCACTCAACCCAAAGTATTGGAAGTTTACGCTGAACTTCAACGTAATTCCATTAGCCATCTGCGTTCTTTCGCCCACTCCCTGGAAATTCTAGGTATTCGCTATCAGGGTGTCAAGATTCCGCAAAATACCATAGATTCTATTGTACAAGGGCCCATGGATCCAAATTTCATGCTGCGCAAATAATTGATTTAAGGCATGGTAAGTAATGGGCTTTGTACGATCATATCCACCGTTTTTTGAGGCAGGACAGCTGCTTGATAGGGTTGTCCATATAGTTCAATACTGTGCACAAATGCCCGAAAATGATGGTAGGATCCATTTCTGATATTTGAATAGACCATAATGATATCATTCTTATCAGTGGCCTGTATTGCCAGATCCAGATCGTGAATATCCACTTCTTCAATCAGTGCACCCACTTTGAGCGCTTCCAGGACGGACTCTTGTCCTTTGGAGGTTAATTGCTGATAGAGTTCTGTGATATGGGTGTTTTTGTACTCTCCAGGCCCAAAATTTAAAGTAGGATCGGCGATATCATAGGTTTGCAATAAACTGCCGATGCTGCCAGTGTGGCGATGCTCCGACTGGGCGATGCTGTAAAAGATGCTCAGTTGCCATTTCTGAAATAAAAATTGATAGACATCTCTTGCCAGTTTTTCCTCTTCACGCATATAAACCAGGTATTGGTATTCCTGACTGGTGAGTACACCCCCCTTGGGATTGGCGACGAGAGCCACATTTGTTCCTATGCCTGCTTCCAGATTGACTGTTGCTGAATTGGTATCGTTGCCTGTGATATAAAAAAATAGACCCACCATGGCGGCTACGGCAAAGAAGCACATCACCATCACTTTACTATTAAATCCTGGTTTTCCTTCTTTGAGTAAATTGATATCTATCATAAATCTGCCATCATTAACAAGCGACTAGTCGTGTTAAAATAGGAGAATGACCACCTTCATACAACTTTTGAAAATATAATTGACTCATTCGTATATATCAATATAAAAGGTTGAATTCTTCAACTTTTGACACTTGGCTGTAGATCCTAGAATTGCCGGGTACAATTCCTGCGCTGACAGCCGGATGTGTTGGAAAGTCGAGAAAACGAGATGGCTGAAGTGGAAGGATAGTAGGAGGTTGTAGTAATAAAGCTTTTAGGAAAATAGGGTGTGGGACATTTATCAGCCGCTGAAATGGATTAGGAACACCGAGTTCCCAATCCAACGACAAGTATCATCAATGCAGCAAACACATGATTCAACATGGAGTACTTCCCATTAATGGCTCTTTTTCCAATGGAAAAGTCAGGTGGTAGTACCCTTCTTCCATGGTACTTTGAATGGGTGCTGGAGCACATTCATCAAACACATGACGCATGCGCGTATTGCGTGCCAGGATGTCTGCTGTAAATCCTTTGATGCCGCGTTCATGGGCAATGTCGATCAGGCGGCTCATCAAATACTTCCCAACCCCTTTGTCCTGCCAGTCATCCCGGACCATAAAAGCAGAATCCGCAAATTTGGTTTTAGGATCAACATCATAAAAACCAACAGCAATGATCGCTTCATGTCCTTCTTCGATGATACTGCCGACCAACGCAAGATTTTTATCATAATCCACATGGGCCATTTGCTGGGCTTTGCTGTGGGGCAATGCTTTCAGATACGTGAAGAAACGTAAATAAATGGTTTCTATGGAAGATCGATAAAATAATTCCTGCAGCATTCCTTCATCTGTTGGTTTCACGGGACGGAAGTGGACTTTGATCCCTTCTTTGGCAGTCATTGTGGTTTTCAGTTTTTCGACTTCCGGCAACCCTATTTCTGGACTGACCAACTGATCTGAATAAACATAATGCTGTTCTTTGGCGGCTTTCATTAATTCTTCACGAAAATCAGGATGAGCAATGTGGATCAATGCTAGTGCACGTTCCCGGATTGTTTTTCCATGCAGGTCTGCAGACCCGTATTCAGTGACTACATAATGCACATCACCCCGCGAAGTGACCACACCCGCACCTTGATTGAGCATTGGAACAATGCGGGAGACCATTTTTCCATCTACAGAATAAGTAGATGGAAGTGCAATGATTGGCTTTCCTCCTGCAGAGCGTGACGCACCACGTATAAAATCAACCTGTCCCCCAATACCACTGTAGAAGTAACTACCGACCGAATCGGCACAAACCTGCCCGGTCAAGTCGATTTCCAGTGCAGAATTAATGGCCACCATTTTTACATTTTGACCAATAAGAAAGGGATCATTGGAATATTCATTGGGATAAAATTCGAACATTGGGTTGTCGTCAATGAAATCATACAGCCGCTTTGTACCAATCGCAAAACTGGCAACTACCTTATGTTTATGGATTGTTTTACAGGCTCCTGTGACCACCCCGCCTTCAATCAGATCAAGAATTCCATCTGAAAGCATCTCAGTATGGACCCCAAGGTCTTTATGGTGCCGCAGTTCTGTCAACACCGAATCAGGGATGGTTCCAATTCCCATCTGAATAGTAGAGCCATCTTCCACAAGATTGGCAATGTGTTGTCCAATACGCTGTGCAATTTCGTCAACAGGTGTTGGTGGCATTTCTAAAATGGGTGTATCATTTTCCACAATACGGTCGATTTGATCAACGTGGATGAAGGAGTTGCCCAGGGTACGAGGCATTTGAGGATTGATTTCCGCAACCACAATTTTTGCTGTCTCTGTTGCGGCTTTGACAATATCAACCGAAACTCCGTAGCTGCAAAATCCATGTTCATCGGGAGGAGTCACCTGGATTAATGCGACATCCATGGTTGCCTTGCCCTGGTACATCAACCGGGGCACCTCTGATAAAAAAATCGGAGTATAATCGGCACGGCCTTGCGAAACCGCATCCCTGACATTGTCACCAATAAAAAAGGTATTGTAGCGAAATTTATCAGAGAATTTAGATTCCGTATAAGCTGCCACCCCCAAAGATCGAATATGAATAACCTGATTATCAGCAAGATCTTTTCCCCGTTCCGATAATGCTTCGACCAGCAGTTGCGGTTCTGCGGCTCCAGAGCCAATAAAAACCCGTTGTCCTCGTTTTACATCAGCAACAGCTTTTTTTGCTGTAACAATTTTCCCAGCATATTTCTCATGCCAATCTGTTGATTTTGCCATAACTTTTTTTCCTTAAAAATACGTTGCCTGTTCACTTGGTCAACACGACTCTTGCCTTTTGATTCTGCAATGAACCTTGCGTATTCTAAGGATATAGATTTACTGAAATCCTGTCTACCCGTAGTTTTACGGGTTTTTTTAATCTATTGAAGCAAATAACGGTTTTATGGCGATGCAACCCCGTAGTTTTACAGGGACAGGGAAATGGCGAACGGGGTATCTCCTGACAACGCCAGTTTTAATCCAAGCAGCACCAGCAAGATTCCTGCAGCCTGGCTGATTCGTTTTTCGGTTTTTGGATTTTTTTTAAAAAACTCCCTGATCCAGCCCGAGCACAGACCTATTATACTAAAACCCGCCCATGCTAAAATAACGAAAACACAGCCCAGTACAATCATTTGAAGCTGGGGATTTCCATGAACCTGATCAATAAATTGTGGAAAAAATGCTAAAAAGAATACGGCAACTTTGGGGTTCAACACGTTGGCAATAATGCTTTGACGAAAAATAATCATGCAACTCATTGCCTCACCGTTTCCTTCAGCAGCAATTGCCGTATGACTCCGAAACAGTTTGATTCCCAGGTAAATCAAATAGGCCGCTCCTGCATACTTGACCAACTGAAATGCCATTGAAGAAGACATCAGCAGTGCTGATAAGCCAAGGACGGCAAACAGGGTATGGACCAGATTGCCAAGGCCAAACCCTGCCGCGGCTGCCAGTGCAGCCTTTTTTCCCTGCGACATTCCCCTGGTCATTACATAGAGGACGTCCGGTCCCGGTGTGAATATGAGGAGAAGCGAAGCCGATGCAAATAAACCTAGCTGAGCAAAAGACACCATACGATACATCAGAATTCTGTGTTAAAACGGGGAATTGCTGTCACATACCTTTTCATTTTTCACCTCCATGAACTCCGCCGTGGTCCATGTGATCTTTCTCCATCTTATCATGCTGAACTTTTCCGTGACCCATCTTGTCATGGTCCATCATCTTCATTGGCCTCTCCTGAACAGGAACCATCATGTCCATCTTGCCAGCCTTCTCAAATGTTAAAGTCAGATTCACTTTTTTCCCTGGCTTGGGAGAGTTTTTCAAATTGATCAGCATGATGTGGTAGCTCCCGGGTTTGAGAGCAGCAGAACCATGAGCAGGAACCAAAATATTCTTGACCGGACGCATCGCCATCATGTCTCCTTCTTTGAAGACATTGTGCAGCTCCACCACCTCAGCCATGGGAGAGTCTGCTGCAACCAGCCGATCGTCTTTTTTGCCATGATTGTACAACCTCATATAGGCCGCAGAAGTTCTGGCATTGGAAGGGACTGCCCGAACCCAGGCGTGGTGAACTTCAATATTTCCATCTCCAGACCTTTGGGTCGAGTGGGTACAACCGGCAAAAAGGAGTACGATTCCAACTAAACCGAGGACACTGCAATTAAAAAATTTCATAATAATCTCCTGTAAAATTTTATATTAAGGAATGCTCAAACAATGACTCTCTGACAGGTAAGCCATCAGTGGGTGGCTCACAATTGCTAAGTTCCCCGTTCTACGGGGACGTTATAACTTGTGCGAACGGATCCTGCCGATTAGGTTTTCTGCTTCTTCTTGTTGTAATTCGATGGTTTCAGGTGCTTTCATTGGAAACGAGGGAAAATAATGTTAGTAAAGCGAAGGGAAATACTTAGATGATAGGGCGAAAAATTACCAGTTCAAAGATTTGAATCAGATATTTTGCTCTGTCAAGAAAACCGATCGGAAGGACACAAAATTCAGGTACATTTTTAATGTCATGATTCCAAGGATCCCATCTATCACAATTATCCCAAAAATCTGAGTCAGATTGAGGCAAATCACTATTAACGAATATAAGAGTGGATTTTCAATACAGATATTTGTAAAATAGAGAAAATCACATTGCTTCCACACAGGAACTGAGAACAAAATAACTTCTCTATCTGTTGACAATCCACGCAAGCGGACCTCCCTTGTCCCCTTTGTTAAAAAGGGAATTGTTGCACGTAAGGTACCCCGGATAGCTGAACACTTGGCTTCAAAAAATACCTGCCAGTCTGAAAGAAAATACTAATCAAAAGCGGAACTCAACAATGTTTTGTCGACACACTACATTCAAAAAATGCAAATTCTGGAAATGGTTCCTGCTGCTGGTGACCTGTTTCTTTTTGCTTTCCTGCCGCGTTCTGGCAAAAGAAAGTAATATTGATAATGTCCTGCTGCTCAAATCTTACCATCAGGGGTTTCAGTGGGATGACAGTATTGTCCAAGGCGTTCAATCCGTTCTGCAGCCAATAGAAAATGACATTGATCTGCATATAGAGTCTATGGACACCAAGAGGTTTTATTCTAAAGAGCACATAGAAAATTTACGCAATGTTTATCAAACCAAATTCCAGCACATTTCATTCGATTTAATCATCGCAGCAGACAACAATGCTTTCGACTTTATTCTGAAGTACCGGAATACCCTGTTTCCGAATACACCGGTTGTCTTTTGCGGCGTTAGTTTTTTCAAAGACGAAGATATTGAGGGATTGGATTGGATTACGGGGGTTTTAGAAAATTTTGATGCAAAAGGGACCATTGATCTGGCGCTGCGCCTGCATCCGACAACAAACACTATTTATGTCCTGCATGACTATAGCCCCACGGGACTGGCCTGGAAAAATTCATTCCAGGAGTCTATTAAAGCATTTGAATCCCGGATTGATTTTATCTTTTCCAGAAATGCCGCTATCAACGAATTGCTGCAGGATATCGAATCTCTGCCTCCCAGCGCAATTGTTTTATTTACTTTGTTTTTTCGGGATCAAACAGGACAGTATTTTCCCACATACGTTAGCACCAGGCTGGTCAACGATCACAGCACGGTGCCCGTTTATACGATGCTGAAATTCTATTTAAAAAATGGAGTGATTGGAGGCAACTTGATTGACGGGTATTTTCAAGGAAAACAAGCCGCACTGTTAGGGCAGAAGGTTCTGGAAGGGGCACAACCCGGAAAAATTGCTATCGTCAAAGAAATTCCGGCTAAACCTGCGTTTGATTACTATGCCCTGGAAAAATGGAAGATCCCTCAGAAAAAACTTCCCCTCGGCAGCGAAATTTTCAATCAACCTTATTCATTTTACCATGACAACAAGCCGTTTTTGTGGATTGTGATCACCTCCATTACAGCACTCCTGATCCTGATCTCTATTCTGTTGATGAATATTGATAGAAGACGGCAAGTGGAGAAGATGCTGCTCGAAGCCCATGATTCATTGGAAGAAAAAGTGGAGCAAAGGACCATAGAGCTGCAGAACAGGGAACGGCTTCTGCAAAGATTGGCAGAAAACTACCCAAATTCCTACCTGTCGGTCATTGGAAAAGACATGAGGATTGGCTTTATTTCCGGTAGGGAATTTTTGAAGCAAAAGGGCGATCCTGATCAATACAAAGGAGTGTTGGTTTCTGATTTATATGGCAAGTACGGGGCCGATACACTGGCAACAATAGAAACGTATTACCAGAAAGCATTTGCCGGGGAAGAAGTATCGTTTGAATTGCAGCTGAATGCTCAATACCAGCTGTATCGCGTTGTACCATTGGTAGGTGCCAATGGACTCATCAACAGGATTTTGTCGGTTGCTGAAAATATTTCGGCACGCAAGGAAATGGAAAACGAACTGAGAGCAGCAAAAGAACAGGCCGAGATCGCAAATCACTCCAAAAGCAGTTTTCTGGCAAACATGAGCCATGAGATCCGTACCCCGCTGAATGCTATTGTTGGATTCAGTCAGATTCTCACCAGGCAGACACAACATCAACCGATTTCATCAGATTTCAAAGACAAACTTCACATTATCCAGCAAAGTAGTGAAAATTTATCTGAGCTTGTCAACAATATATTGGATTTGTCCAAAATCGAAGCAGGAAAAATTTCGATTGAAAGAGAAACCTTGAATATCAAACTCCTGATCCAAGGAATCTATCATATCAACCAAGGGGCTGCTTTTGAAAAAAATCAGAATTTTCTATACAACTTTTCTTCCGAAATTCCGGATTTTATCATATCAGATCGAACCAAACTCAATCAAATTCTGATGAATTTGGTGAGCAATGCCATCAAGTTCACCCCCAATAATAAAAAGATACTGCTGCAAACCCGGCGAGAAGAAACATCCGGAAGTTCCTGGCTGATTTTGGAAGTTGAAGATGAGGGGATTGGTATTCCCCAAAACAAACAGGACTCTGTATTTGAACCTTTTGAACAGGCTGAATCCAGTACCACCCGACGTTTTGGAGGAACCGGTCTGGGACTGGCTGTCACCAGGACAATGACTGAATTACTGGGAGGAACCATTCATTTAACCAGCAATGACGGGGCTGATGGAAAACCCTGCGGGTCTATTTTTACAGTAAAAATACCTTTGATAGAAGCCGCATCTCCCAGCATCAAACAGAGTATGAACATTTGGGACGATTATCACTTTTCCAAAAATTCTAGAATTTTGGTCGTGGAGGACAATCCAACTAACCAGGAAATGTTCAAAGAATTGTTCAAGGAATTAGGTTTGAAAATCAAACTGGCCAATAGTGGGAAGCAAGGCATTGAAAAAGCCATCCTATTCAAGGCAGAGAACCGTCCTTTCGATTTGATTTTAATGGATATCCACATGCCTGGAATGAGTGGTTTGGATACTATTATACAGCTCCGCAGTCTCCCCGAATTTAAAAAAGTGCCTATTATTGCTGTTTCCGCTGATGCTTTCGAAGAGCAGAAACACGCGGCTGTTGATGCGGGAGCAACCAACTTTTTAACAAAGCCCATTCAAGTCGAAAAGCTCCTGCCCCTGTTAGCAAAATTTTTAAATCAGGAAGAGGTCGAATCCATTCCTACGGCCAGTGACCCGCTGCCTGACGAAATGAAAAGCGAAATAATCATGGAACTCCATCATCTCCTGAAAATTCCTTACTATATGACGGGTCAGATTACCGCCCAAATCGAAAAAATGCAAACACTCTGTGATGGATACAACTCCCCATATTCTGATTTGTTGCGGCAAGTCAAAGCCGCCTATTTTTCTAAGCATCATGAACAGGCTCAATCTATTATCAATGAAGCTTTAGAGGCATATGGCTAAAGCTTTGGTATTCCCAAAAAGTATGCAATGCCTCTTTATCCAGAAAAAATATAAAGATAGTCTATGATTTCACCAGCAGCAGATAAAATCATCATCTCAATTGATGACATCTCCTTCGCCGTATTAAAAGCGGACTTGAACCATGAACCCCGGGTGATCACCTCCCACTTCATGCCCACTACCATCAGTCACCTGAATGCCCCAGAGCTGCTTCATCAATCGGTATTGTATATGGAAGAACAGCAAAGGTTCTTTTTTGTTCATGTCGCTGTTTCTATCAATCCCGAATATTACTATTTTTGTAAACTTCACGAAGATGAACAGGGGCGTGCTATTGTCGACGGGACGGTTCCCATAGAAGCCATCTATCCGCTGGAAAAAGAAGAAGAGCAGCAGATAAAAAAACTACTAATCCGTTTAAGCGAAACTTTTTTTGGCAGAAACTATAAGGCGATTTGTGACTCCCAACGAGTTCGCAAAATCAACCAGTGGTACACACTGTATGATTTTTACAGTGTTCCTAAAGAATAATATAGTTCCCCAAAAATCAGAATTGATTGTATTTGAAACCTGCCCCTTGCTCGAAGACAAGGGACAGGCAGGGCATGAAAATTAGAATTTGGGTAAGTTGGCGATGGATTGGGCAATGGCTTCTTCAGGATAAGCAAAATCTTCAAGCTCTCCGCGAAAATATTTATCGTATGCCATCATGTCAAAATGCCCATGTCCTGACAGGTTGAAAAGCAAAGTTTTTGGTTCTTTGGTCTCTTTGCATTTCAGGGCTTCGTCAATGGTAGCCCGTATTGCGTGGCACGTTTCAGGAGCTGGAATAATTCCTTCTGCTCGGGCAAATGTCACACCAGCTTCAAATGTTGCCACATTGGGAACGGCTCGCGCTTCTAAAATTCCTTCATGATACAACTGGGAAATCAAGGGAGAATCCCCGTGATATCTCAATCCTCCAGCATGGATACTCGGCGGAATAAAATCATGTCCGAGGGTGTACATTTTCATGAGTGGGGTCAGTCCGACAGTATCACCAAAATCATAAGCATAGTGTCCTTTGGTCAGGGTGGGACAGGAGGTGGGTTCTACGGCAACCAGGTTGATGTTTTTCCCACTGGCTTTATCGGCAATAAACGGAAACGCCATCCCCGCAAAGTTGCAGCCCCCGCCGCAAGGAGCAAAAATCATATCAGGATAGTCTCCAACCATCTCAAGTTGTTTTTTTGTTTCGAGTCCAATAATGGTTTGGTGCAAAAGAACATGATTGAGGACCGATCCCAGTGAGTACTTGGTATCCTCTTGCGTTGCTGCCGCTTCTACGGCTTCAGAAATGGCAATGCCTAAAGAACCTGGAGAATCCGGATCTTGTGCTAAAACTTTGCGCCCGGCGTCTGTCTGATCTGTAGGACTTGCCAAGACCTTCGCTCCCCATGTTTCCATCATGGATCGGCGATAGGGCTTTTGCTGATAACTCACTTTGACCATATACACGGTCACTTCTACCCCAA
Source organism: SAR324 cluster bacterium (assembly GCA_015231885.1). Classification (GTDB taxonomy): domain Bacteria; phylum SAR324; class SAR324; order SAR324; family NAC60-12. The sequence goes on along the minus strand of JADGAT010000075.1, from coordinate 4,471 downwards.
ACATCTGGCCAGCCATGGCAAGTGCAGAGCCCCATTGGCCCGCTCCTGTTTCTGTGGACAAACGATTGATGCCTGCTACTTTGTTATAGTAAACTTGGGGTACTGCGGAATTGGGCTTGTGAGAGCCGGCAGGACTCACTCCCTCATTTTTATAGTAAATTTTGGCAGGAGTTCCCAGCATTTCTTCCAGGCGGCGAGCACGGTATAAGGGAGACGGTCTCCACTGCTGATAGACTCTCCTGACTTCATTGGGAATGGGAATCCAGCGTTCCTGTGACATTTCTTGTTCAATGATATTCATTGGGAAAATAGGCGCTAATGCTTCGGGACCTATTGGGTTTCCATCAGGACCCAAAGGAGGTTCCGGAGGATTTGGCATATCGGCAACGACATTGTACCAATGGGTGGGTATTTCTGATTCGGGTAAGATAATTTTAGTTGTTGTCATGGTTTCCTCATCAAACAAATTCTTAAAATGGTTTTCAACTATATTGTATTATCTGACACAAGCCTCCTTATATTGCAAGTAATCTTCATCATCTGTTGCCAGACTCTAGCTTAAATATCCAAGAGATCTTGAAACTTTTTCAAACCAAGATAAGTTGCAGTTCACAATATTGATTGACAAAGGTATTTCATGGCTAAAATTTTAATTGTAGATGATGAGCGCTCCGTTGTGGAGCACCTGAGAGAATTACTCACCCAATTTGACTACTCTTCTAATTTTATTACAAAAACTAACTTTCTTTTTCCGATTCTGGACAAAGATCCATCAGACTTGATTTTAATGGACGTCAATATGCCGGGGACTGATGGAGTGACTCTGCTCAAACAATTGCAATGTCACCCTGTTTATAAAGCAATTCCCGTCATTATGGTGACTGGTGAACTCAATGACTGGCTGCTCAATGAGTGTTTTGAAGCGGGAGCCGTGGATTATATCAATAAGCCTGTCCAGGAGCTGGTGTTGAAAGCACGAATCAAAGCTGCGTTATCTGTTAAATTTGAAAAAGAACGATCCCAGCGTTTACTCGAAAACATTCTGCCCAGAAATGTAGCCGATGAACTCTTGTTGTATGGTAAAACGGAACCCCAATTTTATCCGGAAGCCTCCATTGTCTTTACTGATTTTTGCGGTTTCACACAAATCGCATCGACTTGGGACGTCAAGGATTTAGTCAAAGAACTGGGACGGTATTATGACTACTTTGACGGAGTAATGGAGATGTATCAGGTAGAAAAGCTAAAAACCATTGGAGACGGGTATATGTTTGCCGGAGGTATCCCAGAGTCCAACCAAACCCACGCTATTGATTGTGTTTTGTCAGCATTGGAGATTCGCAATTTCATTCGTACCATGAGAGAAGTTAGAAAAATGCAACAAGATGATGTCTGGACAATCCGAATTGGTATTCATTCGGGACCTGTCATAGCGGGGGTGATTGGAAGTAAAAAATTTGCTTATGACGTGTGGGGAGACACCGTTAATGTGGCCAGTCGTATGGAAAGCCAAGGGGTGGATGGGGAAGTCAATATATCTGAAGCAACCTATCATAAGGTGTCCAGCTTTTTCCAATGTGAGCTGCGTGAAAAAGTGGAAATACAAGGCAAAGGAACAATGGACAGCTACATTGTTCATGATCCGTTGCCAACTTTGCAACAAAGCAAAGGAGTGCCCAATAAAAAATTTTGGGAAGCATATAGCGGTTACTGCGTCTCACTTCCAACAGTTCAGAAAATAATCCACACAAAAAAAACAGGAATAGACGTATTTTATTTATTTGGAAAAATTTCAGTAAAACATATTAATGAGCTGAAGCAAGTCCTCAAACCTGTTGTGTCCGATCCCTCGGTTTCTAAAATCCTGATCAATGTAGAACAAGTTTCCATTATCGATTCTCAATCCCTTGGCTTCATCATTTCGTGCTTTAACTTATTGCAGAAGCGTCAGGCAAATATGTCGATTTGCAGTATCAATGAGAAGCTGGATCAACTATTTAAACTGGCTCATCTTGATACAGTATTCACCATATACTCTTCAGAAAAAGACGCGCTCGATGCACTGAACTGCAGTAACGATTGAGTATCATTCAAAAATCATTCTGCTCGATTTTGCCCAGTTATTTTCAACAAAGTCCTAAAGAAATCTCGCCAAATGCCGTTATAGGTAAGTAGATTTGCTAAGTTATTGTTTGAGCATTCCTTAATTTAATTGAGAGAAGTGATATGTTTTTTGATAAGAAGTATCGAGAACAGGGATTGTCCACTGCGGCAATCGAAATATTGAAACTGAGAAGAGAAATCCTTAAAAAGCTTCCATATACTCCACAACGGTTAAAAAAACCTAAACAGCAATGAAGCTTTATGCTTAGGAAAACGAAAATAATAACATGTAAAAGTTGCGCAGGATTTTCATCGCGATTCAAGGCGTTTTATCGGGCGTATAGCTTGCCATGTAACATGGTAAAGCTACGCAGAAGATCGTTGAAAAGACAAGTGGATTTGCTAAGTTATTGTGTTGGGCATTCCTAAAATGAGGGATTGACTGAAATGAGCAGGGTAGGCAAGCCTGGATGGACCTGCCCGATTACTTTATTTCTTTTTGACGTGAGATCCTTTGGCAATGACAACCACACCGTTTTCGGTAACAGGAAATCGTTTGCGGTCTTTTTCTAGGTCTTCGCCAATGATGGTACCAGCCCCAATGATCACATCCTTGTCAATAATTGCTTTTCTGACTCGTGCTCCTCGCTCAATGAGTACATTGTCCATAATGACAGATTGTGACACATGGGCAAAACTATTGACGCGCACACTGTGTCCCAGCACTGACTCTTCGACCAGCCCTCCACTCAGTACACTGCCTGATCCTATAATTGAATTGATACCGTGTCCAGTCCGAGATTCACTGGAGTAGACAAACTTGGCAGGAGGGTAAGGAGGTCGGTGTGTGATCAAGGGCCACTTTCTGTTGTAAAGATTAAACACAGGGTCAATGCTGACCAGATCCATATTGGCTTCCCAGTAGGTGTCTAAAGTACCAACATCTCTCCAGTACCCACGATTTTTTTCTTCCATGCCTGGTACATTGTTCTGGGTAAAGTCATAAACATAAACCCCTTCTTTGGGATAAAGTTTAGGAATGATATCTTTACCAAAATCATGTGAGGAAGATTCGTCTTTTCCATCTTCTTCCAACTCTCTGCATAAAACATCGGTATTGAAAATATAGTTTCCCATTGAAGCCAACACATGATGAGGATCTCCTGGGATAGTTTTGGGATCGGTTTTTGGCTTTTCCTGAAAGCCGATCATTTGCCAGTTTTCATTCACTTCAATGATTCCAAAATGAAAAGCTTCGTGAATTGGAACCTTCAGTGCTGCGACGGTCAAGACGGCATTTTTCTTCTTGTGGAACTGGATCATCTGGTCAATGTCCATATAATAGATGTGATCACCACCAAAAATGGTGACCGTGTCTGATTCTTCCTCTTCAATCAAGTGCACATTCTGGTAAATTGCATCTGCTGTTCCTTCATACCATCGTTTGCCAAGTCTCATTTGTGCGGGGACCGGATCAATGAATGCATTGGCAACCCCTGAAACCCTCCAGCCTTGCCGTAAATGTTTCATTAAGGAGTGAGATTTGAACTGTGTGAGAACAAACGTACTCAATATTCCGGAATTGACAAAATTACTGAGCACAAAATCAATAATCCTATAGTTCCCTCCAAAAGGAACGGCAGGCTTTGTGCGGGCTGATGTGAGTGGATGAAGACGTGTTCCTTCTCCTCCTGCGAGAATCATTCCGAGAGTCTTACTCATATTCCTCTATTTTTTTAAATATTTGTGTTAATACTTACATATCGATAATAAACTGTTGATGGCATGAAACTGTATTTTTTCACTCCATCCCCAAGGACACCTCTAGTTGAGATAAACCGTATTTCTGAGAAATTAACATTATAACGGTTGCTCTATCGTGTCTATCCGTAGTTTTACGTATTTTTCTTTGAATTTAAAGGCTCATTTTTATAAGGACTGAAAAATCTCGTAAAATTACAGGGATTGTCCCTCGTATGAACTTAGGGATGCTTAAACAATAACTTAAAATCTACTTGTCTTTTCAAAGATCTTCTGCGTTACCGGTTACATAGCCTTGCTATGCGCCCGATCAAACGCCTTGAATCTCGATAAAAATTCTGAGTAACTTTCTCATGTTATTATTTTCGCCTTCCTTCAGGTAGGATCATCATCAACCCTTTTTTTGAGGTACTAATTGGTTTGTAGAATATACCAATGAGAATCACAAGCAGTAATCTGCAAAATCTGTTTTTTTACCGTAGGTGTTCTCGGATAAATGAGAAACTAGAATAAAAATATGTGACTCAACAATATCACGCATCGAATAACGAGTATTGTCCCCTGTTCGTTTATCAGGAAATTGGTCTAATATGGAGTAAAAAGTGTC
>JADGAT010000074.1 GCA_015231885.1 SAR324 cluster bacterium | reverse complement strand
GTGCCTTTGAAGACAACACCGTAGACGAGGAAAAAGACAAGTCATCTGTAAAGGTTATTTATGTACGAGCCCTAAGGTTATTCCAGGGTTTGCCAATATTTGATGGCTTGTTTATTGACAACCTTTCCGTCTCTCAAACCGATATACTCGGGAGTATGCCAGCGTACATAGTCAATCAAGATGTCCCCATCAAGGAAGGTGATGCTGATCTGCTGCTTTTCCACAATTGCTTGACTGAGCATGATTGCTTCATGAGGTGGTGGTGCTTTGTGGTGATGTTCTTTTTTTTCCATAATACTCTCACCGATCAGGGATTGAATCGGATTTTTCGGATAGATTATTGTACTGTTAAAGGTGTTGTGAACAAATGATGCTGAATAGGGGCACAAATGTGGTTATCGCATATCTGATAATGCAGTGCTCCTTCAAAAGTTTGTTCGCCGACGGATGTGGAACCCAGTATTTTAAGTTTTTGTTTAAAAATAAATTTTTCTTTGTGCACCGCAAGTTTGAGACGCAATGCTTTGTCCTCAACAATTGAGGGAGGGCTTTCTTGTAATGGTGCTGCAGGCTGGTACAGTGATTGACTATAAGTTATTGTTGTGGGGATTGGGCCATCGTCTCCTTGAGATTGGATGGAATAGATATGCCACCCGGGTTCTAAAAATCCTCGGATAATTAATGTGGTGGTATCTTTAGGAGCCACCTGGTAGTTGTCAAATTCTGCATAAATTTGTAAAGTCGGTATTCTGGTTTTTTTTTGCTGCCATGGAGAATTAGCATAGACCAAAGCCATGGTGGAAAACAAAAAAATAACAATACCAATCCAGCGCATGGTGATTGGATGAAGATGCTCCCTGACAGACACCATACCCATTTTAATTATGCCGATTTTTATGTTCCTGTTGTTGTATTATTGAAATAAGGGTTTAAGATTTCAATTTTTGCAGATGCGCGCAGCCTCTTCATATCCTTGGCACTGAATGCCCGTCGCAGTTTAGTCAGCAGGCGTTGGCGGATGGCGTTCCTTGTATTCTCCAGGTTATCATCTTTTGGTACTTCCCGTTTATCCAAATGGAACAAATATGTTTTTCCCTGATATTGGCTGCCTCCAAACTTTTGTGGGGCCTTTAATGACAGTACATTTTTTAAGAATTCGGGATCATTTCCAATTCCTGGAATTTCTGTTGTATTTGCTTTAAAAGATGTTTGTTTTACAGTCAGTTGATGCGATTTTGCAATCGATTCCAAAGAGCTGCTGTCTGTCAAGGTATTGGCGGCTTTTTGTGCAACTTCTGCTGCCATGATTTGTGCTTTCTTTTCTTTGGCAATTTGAATAACCTCTTCTTTTACTAAATCAAAGGGTTGGGTGGAAGGTTCCTTGATTTTTGATATTTTGTAAAAAATATAGCCTTGCACAGGGTTTCTTTTTAAACGTCCATAATCCCCAACTTTCCTCAATTTCAACTCATCAACCAATGCTCGGGCAGAACCCAAGCCGGGGATGATGCTGGTTTGATCAAAAAAATCGGTTGCTGTTGCGATCCTATTGAAACTTTTGGCAATTGCGGCTAAGTCTTTTTCTTGTTGCATTCGTTGCTCTAAACGGGAATATTCCAGGTTTAATTTTTTTTCAGCACGTGCTTCTTTTAAAGTTTCCTCAATTTCAGTTCGTACCTCTTCCAGCTGCTGCACGTTTCCGGGCTTCTTTTCATCCACTCGAATGATGTGAAAACCAAAAGGAGATTCAACAACATCACTGATTTGACCGGGTTCGAGCGCAAATGCTGCTGTCTCAAAACTGGCCACCATTTCCCCCGGTTTAAACCAGCCTAATTCACCTCCGTTATCTTTGGAGAAATCCTCTGAATATTGTTTGGCCAGTTCTTCAAAATTTCCTTTTTCTTTCAGTTCAAACCAGATCTCCTCAGCTCGTTTTTGCTTGGCTAGTTTTTCTTCTTCAGCCATATCGGACCCGGCTTTAATCAAAATATGACGTGCCTTCACTTCTGCAGGAGTTGTGTATTTTTCTATATTCTTGTCATAATAGCGTGCGATTGCGCGCTCTTTGACAACAGCAGTGTCTTTGAACTGGTCCAGTGTGAGCGTGAAGTAATCGATCTTATATTGTTTGGGTTGTTCAAATTTTTTTGGATTGGCTTCATAAAATTTTTGTAACTCTTCTGGAGTATAACTCACTTGATCTATAAAAGCGGCCGGATCAAAATACAGGTAAGACACGTCAAATTGTTCGTTTTCACTCTTGTAAAATAAATCCACTTCGGCATCACTGATTACAATGCCTTGAAGAAAAGCGGTCTGGTATTTTTGTGCCATGATGTCTATTCGCAGTTCGTCTTCATAGTCGCTCACAGTGAGTCGGTTTTGCTTCAAAATTTGCTGGTATGTGTCAAAATCAAAATTACCGTTCTTGTGAAAATGGGTGCGGCTGTGAATGTGATCTCGCAGTTCTTCATCTGTTACTAGAAATCCCTCTTTTTGTGCCGCATCAATTAATAAGTGGCGGTTGATCAACTCTTGAAGTACCTGCTGCCTTAAGTTCAATTGCTCTGCTAATTGGTCAGCATTGGCACCAAAACGATTTCTAAAAATTTCTAGTTGCTGACTATAAAATTGTTGGTATTCTTTTAGCAGCAACTCTTTCGAATTGACCTTAGCCAGCACTTCTTTGCGATCGCCAAAAAAGGTTCCTATTCCAAAGGAAATGACAAAGGTTATCGCAATAAAACCAAGAAGGCATTTGAAAAAAATATTTTGGGAATGTTCTCGTAATTGTTGTATCATGCAATGCTCTTTATGAAAGAGATAAACAAATAAAAATCACTGACAGTAAAACTTTATTTTATACAATATTCCCTTAATGGAAACAAGCTTTTTAAGGTCAAATGAGGCAACGGTTGGACAAGATGTCACCACAAGCAAGCAACTGGTGAAGAGTATGGCAAAAAAAGGTGCCACTCTCTTTGAATTGTTAGTCGTCTTGGGCATCATTGGATTCATAATTTCCATAACACTTTTCAATTTCGAAGAATTTGTAGAACGTGTGTCTGTGGACCTCAACGCCAAGCAAGTTGTGGAAGCTCTAAAACATGCACAATTTTTATCGTTGACCAGGCAGCAATCTCATGAAGTGGTTGGAGCTGGCTCCCAGTTGTGGATTAAAAGCAAGGGAGACCATCCTGAGAATATTGTATGGAACTCATTTCCTCGTGGTTTTACCATAGATGCGAATCGTTGGCCGTCATTCAGTTCTTTTGGTTTTGCGAGAGCAGGTACCATCATAATGGAATCACAGCATTATGCTGTACAAATAAAAGTGAGCACTCTTGGCAGTATTCGTCTTACAGAAATCCAGCACAAGTAAAGGGTTTACTTTATTGGAAGTCATGATAACGGGCGCTATATTGATGGCATTTGTCATCTTAAGCAGCTCCATTATCAATCATGGAGTGGACCAATTACAGAAACGAAAAAAAATGGCTGACGTCATGAATCATTTAGACGCCTGGACAGCCGAAATCAAAGGAGTTGGATTTTTTTCTGATGCTCTTACTCATGGCTCTCACCAAAAAGAAATACACAATTCGAGTCAAGTGGTCTACCTGTTGTCTTGGACAGTAAAAGATTTGGCTCCTGGATTTAAAGGTATCGATTTTCAGGTTAAAGATCCCGTCGGTAGCAAGGTACTACATGAATGGAAAACCGGAATATTGCTGGACCGCAGTATTGATTGAAAGTGATTCTGCTGAAGTGAAAGGGGGGGATCTGCGAGAAGCCTTTACTTTGCTGGAGGTCATAGTTGCGTTAGCAATCGTTTCCATTTTAGCATTGGCATTACAAACTCCAGTTGGAAGCTTTCATCAGCAGATTGTTACTCAACAAATGGAGTCAGGTATTGGCATGGGGATACGACGCTTTCAACTGCTGTTGAAAGCCGAGCTAGCAAGAACAGGATATGGGATGCTCCCTTCAGAGAAGGGACAGGCCATTGAAATTGTAGATGGAATCCTTGTTTTGAAAGCAGATTTGAATCAGGATGGAGATTTAAATGATGCGAAGGAACAGATTTTTTACCAATTTGATGCAGATAGACAAATGCTTCTGAGGCGTTCTGGAAAAGGGAGTTATCAACGATTTATCGAAGGTATTGCTTACCTCGAGATTAGCTATTGGGATCGTGCTTCTGACAATAGGAAGACTTGTTTGCAGCTCACTATACGGGTATTGAAACAGTCCCGTTTAGAAGAAAGCATTCTTTGTCCTCTCTCTCCTTTTTAAAGAGAAACTATTGCTTACAACCCTTTAACAATTCACTCTTCGATTACCGTGCTGTTGCTGTGATGACACTCCACCAGTCTGATGCTGCCACAGTCTGGTTGATGGTTTCGTAGAAAAATGGAATGATTCCAAAAAATACAGCACCAAGTGTTGTGATGGCGATGGTGCCGGCTAACATGGGACTGATCTGCAAGGTTGTTGCATCTTCCATCGTGGGCTCAATATACATTTGACGCACAATACGAAGGTAATAATAAAGAGAAATGGTTGAATTGATGGCTGCAACACCAACCAACCAGTGAAAACCCGCCTTGGAAGCAACACTGAAAAGAAAAAATTTACCAACAAACCCTGAAAGAGGAGGAATTCCTGCCAGGCTGAATAAACCAAGCATCATTGCTCCTGCAATGATTGGGTTGGTGCGGGAAAGTCCACGGTAGTCGTCAATGTTTTCCCGGCCTGTTTCATTTGCATAAAATATGATGACTGCAAAGACAACCAAGTTGGTGAAAATGTAGGCGTATAAGTAAAATAGCATGGAAGGCAAGCCTTCAGGGAATGGTCCCAGGAAGCCCATGATTAAATAGCCTGCTTGCGAAATAGCACTAAAAGCCATAAACCGCTTGATGTTCTGCTGGATGATTGCCACCAAGTTTCCCAGAGTCATCGTGATGGTTGCCAGAACTGCAAATAGAATGTTCCATTCTTGAAAAGCACCTCCAAGAACTCGGTAGAAAAGCAGAAATATAAAAGCCATTCCTGCTGCTTTAGAGGCCACAGATAAATGGGCAGTCACAGGAGTTGGAGCTCCCTGGTATACATCAGCGGCCCACATGTGGAAAGGAACCAGCGTTAATTTGAATCCAATTCCTGCAGTGATCATGGCAACAGAAAGCCAGAGGGCAGGAGAATGGGTGATTTTTTGTGAAATAGTTGCTAAATCAGTGCTCCCGGACAGACCATAAAGAATTCCCAGACCATATAGCAAGACTGCCGAAGACAAAGCGCCAAGGATGACATATTTTAATCCTGCTTCTCCGCAGAGAGGATTATCTCGATCCCAAGCTACTAGAACAAATAATGGGATGGTTGATAATTCAAGGCTGATGTACAGGGTTACTAAATCTCTGGAAGAGATCAAATACATCATGCCCGCGGTGCTAAACAACAGGATGGTATAGAACTCTCCCCGGTGCTTCATTCGGCTTGCTATGTCGGTAGTCTTTCCGGTGAGTCGGTCCCAGGAAAGAGCAACGGTTGTCATTCCTGCCAGTAGGAATATAATCTTAAACCATATGGCCACACTATCGACAACAAAACGTCCGCCAAACAATTCTCCCTGTTGACCAAAGGAAAACAGTGTTCTTCCCAGTGCAATTAACAGTCCTGCAAAGGCCAGCGTACCAAGTATATTTTTCTTTTCTTCTGCTAAAAAAAGATCCAGCAGTAGAATGATAAAGCCGGCAGCAATTACAATCAATTCAGGTAACATTAACATCGTTCAGATTCTCCAGATTCCTTAGGGCGTTTGTTTCTTCATCCCTTAGTGTAAGCGATTTACAAAAGGCATTAATGAGCTTTCAATCAAATCAATCAAATACCAGGGGAGCATCCCCACAGCCGCCATGGTAAATACCAATACACCCGTGCTTATTCTTTCAGTAATATCAGCATCGGTCAGCTTGGCAAATTCAGGATTTTTGATGGGGCCTTGGAATACTTTGGCGAGGCCGCGTAACACATAAACTGCAGTCACGACAATAGACATTGTTGCCAGTATTGTTAGAAAACGCATGATTCCCAAATCATGCCACGGATTGCCAAAGAAGCCTGCCAGAAAAACATGAGATTCTGCAACAAATCCGGATAGACCAGGTAAGCCCAGGGACGCTAAGCCTCCGACATAAAAACATGTGGTGAACCACGGCATTATCTTTGCGAGCCCCCCCATGTCATCAATTATCCGGGTATGTGTACGTCCATAAACCATTCCGATTAACGAAAAGAAGAGAGCTGTCATGATGCCATGACTGAACATTTGGATGACCGCACCTTTCATTCCTATCAGATTGAGAGTAACCAGGCCAAATAAAACAAATCCACAGTGACTGACAGAAGAGTAGGCGGTGAAGTATTTTAGATCCTTTTGCATGACCGCACCAAATGCTCCGTAGATGATATTGATTGTGGTGAGTGCCATGAAGAAAAGAGCCCAGTATTTTGCTCCTTCAGGGAGCACGTAAATTCCCATTCGGAGTGCTCCATATCCACCGAGCTTCATCAATACTCCTGCATGCAGCATGGAAACAGCCGTAGGCGCAGATGCATGCCCATCGGGAGACCAGGTGTGAAATGGATACAATGCGCCCAAAATACCAAATCCAACAAAAATCAATGGGAATACCCATATTTGAAAACTTTTAGGATAATCAACTTTGGATAGTTCCAGCAGATCAAAAGTTTGTCCGCCAGCCCCATTATATAAAGCAAGGAACCCAATCAGAATCAGCGCAGATCCTGCCATCAGCATGATGGTCAACTTCATGGCTGAGTATTCTTTAGGACCCGTTCCCCAAATTCCGATCAGTAAATACATGGGCAGAACGGCCAATTCATAGAAAACAAAAAACAGGAAGATATCAAAACTGACAAAGACCCCAAAGACTCCAGTCACTAATACAAGCAGCAGTACATAAAACTCTTTGGTACGGTTCTTGACATGCCAGCTGGCCATAACTCCAGTAAAAATAACAATGGAAGTTAAGATGATCATTGATACAGAAATACCGTCCACTCCCAGATAGTAATCGATTCCCCAACTCTCAAACCAAGGGAATCTTTCTACCAGGTACAGCTTGGTTAAAGTGGCGGTTTTCATACTGCTGAAATCTGGAGAGGCAACTTGCCAATATTTCCAGGTCAACACTGCGGTCAGTATCAAGTGAATGCCTGTGCCAACTGTTGATATCCAACGTATTAGATACCATTTTGGAGCAGGAGTGAATACTACAAATACTGCTGTTATGAAGGGGATATAAACGATCCAGCTTAATATGCCCATTTGTCTCTATAAAAAAGAAGATTTAGAAAATAGTGTTCTACAGGTTATTGCAGAGTTACTGCTAATAACCCAAATACCACAATTGTGCTCAGTGCGTACCATGCCGCATAAGTTTGAACTTGTCCTGTTTGCATATGACTCAATATCCAGCCTGACATTCTGGTAGCCCAACCAGTTAGATTCATGCTGCCGTCAACAACATTTCTGTCAAACCAGGCGATTGGCCTGGAAATGTATTTAAAAATAAAGTTATGGGTAATAAATAAATACACTTCGTCAATGTAAAATTTATCTTTGATGACTCTATAGACAACGCCAAGATTTTGGACCAGTTTCGAAACACGGTCCTGGTTTCCTGCATACAAGAACCAGGCGACTCCAATACCTGTCAGAGCAACCAGGATTGCTGGGATGGCAATTGCCCAGTTAATACCATGGTGTCCTAGAGGTTCTCCTATATGTACAAAACTTGCCATTGGCACAAACCCGGCAATTACTGCTAAAACAGCAAGAATGGCTAAAGGAAGAAGCATCACAGGAGGAGATTCGTGAGCATGCTCTGCTCCCTCAGTACGATGAGGTCCCCAAAATGTAACAAAATAAATTCGGAACATATAAAATGGAGTGAGTCCTGCGACAAGCAATCCTATTCCAAAAATAATCTGATGATGATTGCCCAATGCGGCTGCAAGGATTTCATCTTTGGAGAAAAATCCGGCAAACGGCGGAATTCCTGCAATGGCTATGGTGGCAATCAAGAAAGTGATGTGAGTGACAGGCATTTTACGCTTCAGTCCTCCCATATCCCATATTTCATTACTGTGAACGGCATGAATAACGGAACCTGCACCAAGGAAGAGAAGTGCTTTGAAAAATGCATGAGTGAAAAGATGAAAGAGGGACGCTGTATAACCCAGTGGATGAGCCATGGTGGCAACTCCCAGTGACAACATCATGTATCCCAACTGGCTCAAGGTAGAAAAAGCGAGAACTCGCTTGATGTCATCCTGAGTACATCCAATGACGGCTGCAAATAGACAGGTAAAGGCCCCGATGTAGGCTACAATCAGTAATGCAGAACCAGATGCCGCATAAACTGGGAAAAGACGTGCGACCAGGTAAACCCCTGCAACTACCATCGTTGCTGCATGGATTAAAGCCGAAACCGGAGTCGGGCCTTCCATTGCGTCAGGAAGCCAGATATGCAGTGGAAACATAGCACTTTTTCCTGCGGCACCCGCAAAAATCAGAACCATGGCTAGTGTCAGCATACTGATTCCGCCAAGCAGGCTTCCCTGGTCAGCAAATTGAGCAATCACAGCAGGATGATTCAAGAATTTAAAGTCAAAAGGCTGGATAGCGGTACTGCTGTACTGATTCATTTCTGCAAGAACACTTGTTGAGGAATCGGACAGAACTCCATAAACGTGGTAACCGAAATAGCCTAATATCAGGATACCAAGTAAAAATCCCAAGTCGGCAAAACGAGTAACGATGAAAGCTTTTTTTGAAGCAGAGACTGCACTTGGTTTGTCATAATAATATCCGATCAGCAGAAAAGAACTGGCACCAACCAGCTCCCAGCAAACAAACATCTGCATGATGTTGGGAGCAACAACAAGGCCCAGCATGCTGAATGTGAACAGGTTAAGATAGGTAAAATAACGACCGTATCCTTCTTCACCATGCATATAACCGATGGAGTATAAATGCACTAACGAGCTTACCGTTGTCACAACCACCATCAATAATATGGAAGTGGGATCAACCAGTACACCCACACTGACAGAAAGGAATTCCTGATAGCGCAGCCATTCGATGCTCCAGGGAACGATGCTTTGGTATTCCGGGGCAAACGCCTGGTAATACTCCCATGCCAGCATGTAGGCACAAGCCGCAGAAAGAAATACTGCTGAGGTTGCAACAAGACCGGCTGCTTGTTTGGAAGCTGGACGGATAAACATCCCTACCAGAAAAAATGAAATTAATGGAATGGCTGGAATCAGCCAAGCATTTGATAAAATAAATCCCTCATTCATTGATGAACCTCTTCTAACCCTTCATCGTTTCAATATGGGTGATGTCAATTGATTTTTTATGTTTGAAAATTGCAACAAAAATAGCCATTGCAACCACAGCTTCTGCTGCTGCAACCGCAATAATAAATATTCCCATGAGCTCCCCGTCTATGGTAAACGGTTTGACAAAATGATTGAACACCACAAAATTCAAAACAGCGGCATTCAACATCAACTCCGCTGACATCAAAACACCAACGGCACTTTTACGGATGAGCACCCCATAAAGGCCAATTGAAAATAAAATTGTTGATAAAATCAACCAGTGCCAGATTCCAGGAGGATTATTTGAAAGAAGTTCTACCATACGTCCGTTCTATTTTATACTTTTACTGAAAGTGTCCGAGTACTGTAAGGGCAAAAATAACTAATCTGCTCTATAAAGCACTGTGGAACTATCCAATGATTCGATTATACAAGGAAGTTACTCTTTGTTTTCCAGTTGAGGGGGTTTACGCGCAATAATAATACCTCCAATCATTACAGAGAGGAGCAACAGGGATATTATTTCAAAAGGCAAAACATACCCTTCAGGACCATAATCTAATAATTTTTTTCCTAATTCTACAACATCGTCTAGGGGTTCCGCTTTTTCTCCTTCAATAGAAACTTTGGTAAACAGCGTGTCCTTTGTAGATTCTGCAACGGGAAAATCGGTTGCCCAAAAAGCGGTGGTGGTGACGAAGAAAAAACCGATAGAGATCAAAACTCCGACAAATCTACGTTGAAAGCTGGGGCGGTCTACAATCAATTCTGCAGAACTAGTCAACATGATGGCAAACAGCATCAGGACGACAATTCCTCCAACATAAACCATCACTTGAACTCCTGCTAGAAATTCAAAGTCCAGCATGACGTAGAATCCCGCACTACAGACGAGCACACAGGCCAAGGCTATGGCTGCCCGTAAAATCCTCCGCGTGTATACGACGGTAAGTGCCGTGAAAATTGAAAAAAATGCGATCAAATAAAAAACAAATGTTCCTGCTGCTTCATTCCACATCGTCTGGTATCTCCTCGTTTTTAGCAAGTGCAAAAATTCCAGGTATTGCCGTTCCCGTCATTGGTATGGGACCAGAATAGACGTCACGAGCAATCATAGATTCTTTTTTCTGTTCGGGATCTTCCATCTTTTTTAATACTTTTGCCGGGGGACCTCCATAAGTATTCAAATTATATATCAAAAGTCTGCGGTCATACACTGCAGACTCAAAATCTCCAGTCATCTCTAAGGCATCATGAGGACATACCATCACACATGCATTACAGAATGTGCAAATGTCCCATCGCCAGGTATAGCGGTCAATTTCTACTTTTTTAGTGATACCACCTTTACGGGCATCAATAATAATAGAAGCATTGGGGCAGGCAATTTCACAGACCTTGCACCCTGTACAGTTGTGTTCCCCTTGTTCATTGTATTTAAAGGCAAGCCTTGCTCGAAAACGATCAAACATTTGCAAGGTTTCTCGATTTTCAGGATACTGTTGAGTCACAACAGTAGAAGGTCTCACCAGGTAGGAAAGTGTGACTTTCATGCCTTTTAGAAGTGAGACAAATACTTTTTGGATATTGCCTATCATTCCAATCAAGGTATCACTGGGAGCACCTCTGGGCGCTTCCACAACCTCTACATTGAACCCCCCAAATTGCATGGTGGTGGTTTCTGTCTTCTTTAGATTGATAAATGCCATTTTTCTACTCCCTTCGTGCTATCTAAAAATGAAACTTTGTTAGAATAACCAGAGATGCCAGGAAAATGTTGGCAAATCCAATTGGTAGTAAAATTTTCCATTCGAGACGCATCAACTGATCAATGCGCATTCGTGGGAAGGTCCATCGAAACCACATTAACAGAAAAATGAAAAAAGCACTTTTGCCAGCAAACCATATTGCTGGAGGAATCAGATCCATAATGGAATTGAAAGCCTCCCAGTTGCCAATATGAAAAGGCATCCATCCTCCAAAAAACAATGTAACGACCAGTGCAGAGGCAACAAACATATTGACAAATTCTGATAAGAAAAAGAAAGCAAAGCGCAGTCCTGAATATTCTGTGTGAAAACCACCGGTGAGCTCACTCTCTCCTTCAGGTAAATCAAATGGAGTACGATTCAGTTCTGCTGTAGAAGCAATCAAAAAGATGAAAAAAGCTATAATACCCACGATATGGGCTCTCCAAATCCACCACCCTTCTGCCTGACTTTGTATAATTTCTGAGAGCTGCAGAGAACCGGCAAACAGAACAATGACCAATATGCCCAGAGTGGCTGACAATTCATAGGATATCAGTTGGGCCCCAGCACGCATTGCACCCAGTAAGGACCATTTGTTATTTGAACTCCATCCGGCAATCAAAGCCCCTAACACGCCCAGGCCCGTAATGGCAGTGACATAAACGACTCCAATGTTAACATCAATCACCTGGATTGACGGGCTCATCGGTATGATGGCTAACCCAAGCACAGTTGCCAGGATGCTTAAAAAAGGTGCCCCCAGATGCAGCAATTTGTCAGCACGAGCAGGGACGAGGTCTTCTTTGAGCAACAATTTGAGAACATCCGCAAACGCTTGTAGGGTTCCGTGCCAGCCAACTCTCATTGGCCCCAGACGGCATTGAAAATGTCCGGCAATTTTTCGTTCTGCATAAATCAGAACCATGCCTAATCCTGCTAGCATGGATACGGTGATGAGTATGCAAAGTATCAGAAAAAAAATGGTCAGCTCAATCGAATTACCAGATAACGCATCAGCAGCCCGTTGAGCAATCGTGATGGTTTCCCAACCAGAACTGGAAATGTTTAAAATAGGTATCGAGAGTAAGTCGAGTATGTTCATAGCAATTCAGCTTATTTTTGTTTAACGATCAATGTCAGGAATTACCAAGTCCAGTGAAGCGGTGATAGCAACTAAATCACCAATCCTCCCT
The DNA here is from genome assembly GCA_015231885.1 of SAR324 cluster bacterium. Lineage (GTDB taxonomy): Bacteria > SAR324 > SAR324 > SAR324 > NAC60-12. The sequence goes on along the minus strand of JADGAT010000074.1, from coordinate 6,656 downwards.
CCAGGAGCAATGGCTGTGGTACACCACAAATTGTGAAAATTGGGTGTACGAAAATACATACGGTAGGGAATGTCTTTTCCTTGAGATACAATAAAAACTCCTAAAACCCCACGAGCTGTTTCCACATGTCCATAATAGCGGCCTTCCGGGACTTTGATTTTGACGGCAGGCTTTTTGACCATGAATTTGCCTTCAGGGATGTTGTCAATCAGTTGTTCGATGATTCGAATCGATTGCCGCATCTCTTCAATACGAACATAATATCGATCCCAACAATCGCCCGCTGTACCAATGGCAACATTGAAATCCGCTTTGCCATACACTCCGTAGGGTTCAATTTTTCGAAGGTCATAAGGAACACGACTTGCCCTCAAAACAGGGCCTGTTGCACCATAAGATAGTGCGGTTTCTCCATCCATAGTACCTACATCACGCAATCTTTGTTGAATAATGGGGTTACCGCTCATGAGATCTTCGTACTCATCAAGCTTGGGACGGAAGTATGCTATATACTCTTTGACTTTCTTGACAAAGTTTGGATGAATATCGAACATTACTCCGCCTGGCTGGATATAATTCATGGTAAGCCGTGCTCCTATCGTCTCTTCCAAAATATCAGTCACGAGCTCTCTGTCCCGAAACCCATAAAGAAAAGGAGTAAAAGCTCCCAAGTCCATCCCCATCACTCCCCAGGCAACCTGGTGGCTGTGAATGCGTTCCAGCTCAGCAACAATAGTACGGATGTATTCGATACGTTCGGTTAGTTCAATGTTAGCCGCTTTTTCAACGGTCAGCGAAACAGCCCAGTTGTTCATGATGGAAGAGAGGTAATCCATTCGGTCTGTTAAATGTACAATTTGCCTGTAGGTACTGTGCTCACATATTTTTTCGATGCTTCGATGAATGTAGCCTAAGACAGGGATGACTTCTTTAATGGTCTCTCCATCCAGTTTGAGTACCATACGCAACACTCCATGAGTGGCGGGATGTTGGGGACCCATATTGACAAAATATTCTTCTGTATCAAGGGCGCTGTCTGCTTCTGAAGTAACGCGGGTACGCTCATCAAGGGTAGTAATATTCACACTCATTTAGGGCGCTCCAATATAAAATCGTCTTGGTAGGATTTTCGAAGTGGGAAACCTGTCCAATCGTCTTCAAGAAAAAGTCGTCTTAAATCAGGATGCTCATCGTATAACACTCCGAGCAAATCATATACTTCTCGTTCCTGGAATTCAGCAATTCGCCAGATTGAGCTGATTGTTGGCACAACTGGATTATTGCGAGGTACATAGACTAGCACGGCTAAATATTGTTGATTTTGAGGAGAGTACAACTGATACACCATCTCAAACAACCGTTCCTCCAGCCAATCTACGGCCGTGTGTGCAAGAAGCATATTGAAAGATAATCGTGGATCATCTCGTAATTTCTGCATTAAAGCGACTAATGCCTCTGGTGGTACTTCAACCGTTGGACGGTCGGAAGTTTTTTCACTTTGTTTGGCAGAAGGCTCCAGCTCTGTGATAACTTGGAAAAGTTCTTCAGTTGTCATGATTAAATACCCGTTGGTCGTTCCAAATTGCCTAAAGTTTCTTCGATATTTACAACAGAGTCATGTTCCAGTAATTCTACCATTTCTGCAGTAATGTCTTCTCTGGACACGCCCTCAGGGATTTCACTAATGACCGGCTTATGGCGTACCCCTGGTTTTCTGATGGTTTGTCCTTCTTTGATCAGCTTCTGTAATGTCAATAAGCCATGAAGCAGGCTTTCTGGTCTAGGGGGACAGCCGGGGACATACACATCAACAGGGATGATCTCATCGGCTCCACGAATTGTAGAATAAGAATGGTAGAGGAAAGGTCCTCCTGAAATAGTGCAGGCTCCTGTTGCGATGACATAACGCGGTTCTGCCATTTGGTCGTACAGTGTTCTCAATCGTGGTGCCATTCGCTTGACGATGGTTCCTGCCAAGATGAGTAAATCGGCTTGCCTGGGGGAAGGACGAGTCACTTCCGCCCCAAACCTTGCCAGATCATGACGGGGACCCCCTGTTGCCATCAACATTTCAATAGCACAGCAGCTGGTGCCGAAGGTCAATGGCCACAAGCTGTTTGATCGAGCCCAATTGACCACATAGTCTATTTTTGTCAAAACCACATCAACACCTGGCATGGTGTCAAATGCGTATTCTTCTTTTTTCACTAAACCCATTCTAATACCCCCTTCTTCCAAGCGTATGCCAGTCCTGTTAGCAGCACCAGTATAAAAAGCCCTGCTTCGATAAATGCAACAAAGCCTACTTCGCGAAAAACGACAGCCCAAGGAAATAAAAATGCGGCTTCTACATCAAAAATTAAAAATATGAGCGCAAATAAATAATAACCTACGTTGAAATGAACCCATGAGGAACCAATGGTTTGTTCGCCACATTCGTAAGGTTCGTTTTTTATTCCTCCAGGATTACGGGGTGCAAGGAGGAAAGAGATCCATAGAGCTGAACTGACTAGCCCAATTGCTAAACCAAACAATAGAAGAACAACAAAATAATCCATGATTCATTTCCTTTAAACAAGGAGAAAAATTAATTTTTATGTACCCTCAACCATTCCTTATCTCAAATACAACTAACTTTATTATGGATTTCTTTAGAAAGGAGTCAAGGAAGAATTTAAGAAATCTATTCTTTTTTTTATTGCAGGACAACGATGTTTAACAATAGATGTCGTTGCATTTAGGGCTTATTTAAAACGGCCTCTCAATGTATTTAAAACAATAAAAAAAATAGTAATTATTTGGCAAAAATATTAAAATTTCATAACATACAGAAATATAAACAGAACATCAATCATAAAAAATGAAATATATCATAAAAAATGATAGTCATCCGTATCAATTTTAGGAAGAATCCACTCGGGGTCGAAAATAAACAGGGAGGAATTTGACAGCCCATACACCAAAACTGAGCAGCCAAAAATATCCCGCGTGATAGTTATGCACAAAAAAAGAAGGATTCATTGAGGAATATAGCCCGGAAAGGATTCGGCTCACGCATGCTGCCTGCAAAGACCAGAATAACGCATCCACCAGCTTGCCGCTGTGTAGTTTTCTGCCTGAGTGTCCAAGTGAAACACGGGTTACCATTGCAAAAATAATTGACCCGAAACAGCCAATGGTGAGTCCGTGCAATGCTGCTTCTTCAAATTGCTGGTTGATTTGTCCAGACAAGTGGATCGAGATGGAATAGGCAATAAAAATCACATTAGATATGGGTAGCCATGCTGCCGAAAAATAGAGCATTTTTAGGAGCATTACTGGTTTTTTCATGAAAAATCGCCAAGCGTAGAATTGCCAAAGAGTCATAAGCAGCAAACCTCCATCTGGGATCCAGTAGAGCTTTGGCAACCCTAAAATAAAAAATATGGTTTTTGTCCCTGCTAAGAAAGGACTGGCCAGTAAGACATAAGGAAACCGAATAATTTCATAATCGGAACAAACAGACTGTGTAAAAAATGGGATCGTCCGATAAATAACAGCGTAGATGATCAGGTAAATAAAAAAAAAGATTCCCGTACCATAGCTGATTTGATAGAAAATGTGTTCGTTGGTGATGGAAAATATCAGGTAACTGCCGCTCCCGATGATTCCCCCGGTAAAACCTGATAAGGCGATGGCAGGTTGTATTTTGTCCGGGTGTTTCGTCTGGTAGATTCCTTTCAATAGAATTCCCCATACCAGTAGAAAACCGAGAAAGTTGAAAAAACTGCCGGCAGTGATCCAGGCAGGCCTGTAAAAAAAGATGCCAAGCAGGTAAATCAGAATGCCCAGTAAATAAAAGTAAAAAAATACAGTAACCCATTTGATGGGGATGGCTGGATAGTTGAGCCATCTTGGAAATACCGTTAATAAAAAACCGAGAATGAAGCTGGTGCTCATACCATATACTAAAGTGTACACATGGATGCTGGGAGCGGAAATAGGGAGAGGATAGGCGAGTCCTGTTTTAAGCAGATACTGATAATAAACCCACCATCCCATTCCAAAGATGGACAATACAGTCCCTAGAGCAAAAAACATGCGATGAGGTTCTGTCAGGATGAGGAAACGAGGGCGTGTTGGATACCTGGCAACAGGGTCGGTCATTTTTTCCAATTCTATGGCATCTTGCCAACGAGCTTCATGATTTCTTTGATCTTCTCTTCTACTTCTGAAGTATCATTTGTGTTCATTGCCGCTTGAACACAATGTTGAATATGCGACTCTAATACGCCAAGCTCCACCTGACGCAATGCAGCCATTGCTGCTTTGACCTGAGAAACGATATCAACACAATAACGCTGGTCTTCGATCATTTTACGAATACCTTTGACTTGTCCTTCAATTTTATTTAAACGACGAATTTGATCTTCGTGGTTGGGATACATAGTTTTTCCTGTTCTTAAGAAGTGAGGAGCATAATTCGTTTTCAGAAGAGAAGGTTGTGAACCATTCTGCTGCTGGTGGCAGCTGGGTTGAAAAGAGATGAAGAGAATAGACAGGCAGCTACCTTATGGGTGTATAGTGTATAAGTCAAGTATTTCTCTTTATTTTCGATGCTGTTCATCATTTCTTCATAATTTGCTGCTACCCTGTTTGAGCTAGAATTTCGTTTGGCTTTTTTCAAAAAAGCGATACAATTTTTTAAATAACGGCTAATTGCAACAATACCATACAATAGATTGATGGAAACACAATGAAGTTTATGAGCAAGGGAGTGTCCTTAATTTTCACACTCATTCTTATACTTTCAGGAAGTACTGGCTGTGGTGGTGGAGGGGGGAGCAGTTCAGATACCGAAACGGCTGTAGTCAAGCAAGGAGTATTTTTGGACAGTGCCGTACAAGGCATTGCTTATTTTTCAGGAAAGCAAAGTGGCGTAACAGATGCCGAAGGAGTCTTTTTTTTTGAAGAAGGAAAAACGGTTCAATTGTTAATAGGTAGCATTTTGTTGGGAGAAGGAAACGCCAGATCCATCATGACACCGATGGATCTGGTTCCTGGTGCAACGGATCCATCAAATGCTGAAGTACTCAATATATCTCGATTTCTTCAAACATTAGACAAGGACAGCAATACAGAAAATGGTATTACCATTTCTGATGAAGTGTTCGAAGCAGCCCTGGGGCAGTCCGTTGACTTTGCTGTGTCCACAGAGGAGTTTGAAAATGATCCTGATGTGAATGCTGTTGTTGAAGCATTGACAACATTGAATGATGCTGGAAAACAGCCTTTGGTTGCGATTGTTGTGGCAAAAGAGCACTTAGAAACGGTGATGTTAAAAAACAATATTTCTGTTGATGCCTCTGCCAGTGAATCAAATGCCGAACCAAATGGGGAGGTAGTCAGTGTGAGCAGCAATTCGACTACGACTACCACGACTTTCACAACAACAACGACTGTAGCAGAAAGTACAACGACTACCTCCACAAGCACAACAACCTCTACGACTACGACGACTACAACGACTACCTCCACAAGCACAACAACCTCTACGACTACGACGACTACCTCTACAAGCACAACAACCTCTACGACCACCACCACGATCACGACCAGTCAAATTTCCAGTGACTTATCGGTGAGTGCGTTAACGACACCATCGTTTCAACAAGTCTCGGGAGGCTGGGTTTCTGCGGAAGGTTCATTCACGATTCCTTCCAATGCCGTTTCATTTCTCATTCATAGTTTCCGTGATGGTGTGAAATTTAATACTGTGGTGAACCCGCAAGGAACTGATATGCTGGATGTCAATTCACTATTCCAGGATTGTGGTGCCAGTCAAAAAACGTGTAACGTGTTAGTGCCGAAACATCCTGATATTTCATCAATGGCAGGGACATGGAAATACCGCCTTCAACATTCTCGGCAAGTCAGCGAAGCTCAGGTTAAGTTAACCCTGCGCACTGGATCGGTGTCATCTTCAATATTGGTGATTCAGCCATTTTTAACAGGTACCAAGTACTCATCATCGGATATCCAGTCAGCATTAAGCACCCTTGAACAAATTTACGAAAAAGTTGGCATACAAATTGTGATGGAGAGTGTTGAAGTCGTTTCTGGCAGTCAATTTGCCGTTATTAGCTCAGATTTTGAAAATTCAACGGTGAAGACTCTGGTTTCAAAAGGATATGCAAATAAGGTTAATTTATTTTTTGTGGAAGATTTTTCAGGCACATCATCAGGGGTCTTAGGGATTGCTGCCGGAATTCCAGGTTCACTGGGAGTGACTGGTAATAAAAATGGTGTACTGATTGGATTGGACGCCCATGTTGTTTTCTTCTCTCTACATTCCTCATTATTGGGAGAAACAGCGGCTCATGAAATGGGACATTGGCTGGGATTATTTCACACAACAGAACAGAATGGGACCAGTTTTGATATTTTGGCAGATACGCCAGAGTGCCCGATCAGTAGAGCCAGTAATTTACAGAGGGGAGTTCAACCCTCTGATTGTCTTAATTTTGGGGGAGAAAATTTAATGTTCTGGCAGGGAGATATCACCCTTGATCAAACCAACCTTACCTCCGATCAAATCCATGTCATTAGTTATTCGCCGATTGCCCAATAGAGGAAATCCTTAGGAAGGCGAAAATAAGAACATGTGAAAGTTGCGC
>JADGAT010000073.1 GCA_015231885.1 SAR324 cluster bacterium | reverse complement strand
CCCAGTCTGAAAGAACTTCTGGAAAATGATCAAAAGGTTTGTAGGAAAACACTTCCAACTGCAAATCGGCATCATCAATTTTCTTTTGTAATTCGTTGACGATCAGGTGCTGAATGTTTTTAATTGCTTGCTCTCGATCCATTGGATCTACTTCACGTTGTGCCGCAAGAATGATTTTGTCAACTTTGCCGCGCAATTCTTTTTCTTTATTCAATTCCAAAGAAACATTCTTACCACCTTCTGTCAGAACAACTGAAAATTCTGCATCAATGGCGACTTCTTCCAAATCAAGCAGACGGCTCGCATATGCCATGGAGCGAAGTGGAACTTGAGTAACATCAATTTTATATCCTTCTGCTGGAGAAGATTTAGTATCGGCACCAGCACTTACAAATTCCAGTCCGTTTCCTACAGCAACACCGTTTGTTGCATTACTGCCATTGAGCAGAAAGCGTGTGCCAAATTGTGTGGTTTCTGCAATTTGAGTCAATGTCTGCAGTAAATTATCCATTTCGCTTTGATCTGCCTGCAACATTCTTATATCATTAGTGCCTTCGTTGGCTGCATGGATGGAAAGTTGTCTCATGTTGATCAAGATGTTGCTCACTTCGTTCAATGCACCTTCGATGGTCTGCAGCATGGAAATGGATGTTTCGGAATTAGAAATAGCCTGGCCCATTGAAGCAATCTGTGCTTTCATTTGCTCGGAAATAACCATGGCGGCAGGACCGTCGGCAGCCCTGTTCAATCGACGACCAGAAGACAAACGCTCCAAATTGGTACGCATGTTCCTCTCGGTGCGATCTAATTGCCGCAAAGAATTCAAAGCAGCAATATTTGTGTTAACCCGCAAACCCATTGTTATCTCCGGTTGATGAAAAAAGTATAATTACGTTGTTTTGTTTTATTATCGGTTGCTTAAAAAAAAACTTTAGCAATTTTTTGTTTTATTTTCTGTTTCTATTTTTTATGCTCTGGCAAACTTATCGACACCTCAGATTGAAACTTTAGTAAAATTTTCACTTTTTTTGTAAATCATGAAAAAACATGACTCCCACTGAACTTTCCTTATTTCAAATACAATTATTAGAATGGTTCACTCAACAGCAGCGCCCTCTTCCCTGGCGTCAACATTATGAACCCTATGCGGTTTGGATTTCTGAAATAATGCTTCAACAAACACAAGTTGCCACGGTATTGCCTTATTTTGACCGCTGGATGGAAATGCTGCCCAGCATTCAGGCCGTTGCTGAGACATCTGAAGATACCATCCTGAAACTATGGGAGGGCCTTGGTTATTATACAAGGGCTCGCAATATACAAAAAGCAGCCATCATGATTTGTGAAAAACATGGAGGACAAATCCCTCAAGATTTTTCGGAACTACTGGCGTTGCCCGGCATTGGCCGCTACACGGCAGGCGCTATTGCCAGCATCGCGTTCAATCAGGAAAGACCCATTGTTGATGGAAATATTGTACGGGTGTTATGCCGCCTGATGGATTGGCGGGACAATCCCAGGTCTGCAGAAATGCAAAAAAAAATTTGGAATGCTGCCGAAGCATGGATTCCAGAAGGAAATGCCCGCTTTTTTAACCAGGCTTTGATGGAATTAGGAGCGACCCTTTGCAGCACACAAGCCCCCCTTTGTCTGTTGTGCCCTGTGCCATCCTTCTGCAAAGCCTTAAAGGCCAATACCATTGATGCGGTACCTGCAAAAACAAAACGACCCCCTGCCAAACAACGCATCACTGCACTGGCCGTCATTCAAAATGAAGAAGGAGAGCTGTTGATTGCTAAACGGCCTGCGGAAGGTTTAATGGGTGGGTTGTGGGAATTTCCAAATATCAATTTGGACAAGGACACTGATATTGAACAGGCTCTCAAACAAGGAATCCGACAGCAGCAAGACATTCTGATTACAGTAGATCAACCTTTATCTATTATTAAGCACGCCTATACGTCTTTCAAAGTAACCCTTCATTGTTTCTTATGTACTTATCAACGAAGTGAGTCCGATTCTACGAGAGAGGAGCATTCTGCTCAATGGGTTCCTTTAGAAAATCTGAAACAGTTTTCATTTCCTGCGGCTCATGGGAAAATCATTCAGATTCTATCTCAGGAAAGAATGGCATGATCGGTTAATATTTTTGCCTTGAAAAAACATCATTTTTTCTATAGAGTTTTCTTTTTACTATCACTGAGGTTCCCCAATAGCTCAGCTGGTAGAGCAGGTGGCTGTTAACCACCGGGTCCGTGGTTCGAGTCCGCGTTGGGGAGCCAGTGTCTCTCCCAAGTTATTTTACCTGTTTTTCTCGACTTCCCTGTTCCTCATCATTGGTTTTCATGAAGGTATGCTGACGGACATGGCAATCCGTTTCATGGTCATCCAAGTCAGCAGGAGCATGATCTCCACAGCTGCAAGGATCGAACAGTTCTTTGGCAAATGCCCTCCGTACCTCTTCTGGCATCACTCCTTCAGGAGATAATTTAGGCGGTCTTTTTGGAACAGCACGCGGCTCTTTTTGTGTCTGAATATGAATAGAGATCAAGGAGGGTAATTCGGTACGATACGAATATTGGCAATTCGGACAAGGATTTTTTTCAGGTTCTTCGTCTTCAAAAAAGGCCATTTCTTTTTGAACTTCCTCCACAAAACCGCATTTTGGACATTGTAGATCAATCTGACGTGGCATGTCTGTCTCCAATATGATATATCTGGGTTGACAAAACTGTAGTGTTCAATCATTGATAGTCAAATATTTATGGATTTTTATACTCGCAGGTCTTCCACTGTGCGGCAGCAACAAAAATGGTGGCACATTCCCACAGTTTTATTTGCTCCAAAATATTCATTCTGGGTCATATCCTTTGCCATATTCCTGATTGCAGGAGGGAGTTTATCCTACCTGTGGCAGTGGGCAAATTACCTGCAATTGGGATATCGTACACAAGCTTTGGAAAAAGAGAAAGTCGTTTTGCAGCAGAGCATCTCTTTATTGGAAATTGAAGTACACTTTTTATCCCGCCTGGAACGTCTGGATCGCATTGCAACCTCTCGGATGAACATGCGCCCTCCAAAGCCGACACAGCGATTCATTCTCACAGCTCCAAAGCCTAATGAATAAAATCCGTCAATTCAATGTTTATAATTTTCACAGCCGTATCTTTTCGGTCATGTGCCTGATCGGCTTGTGTTTATTGCTTGTTTTAGGACGTGTTTTTTACTTACAAATCTGGAATGCCGAATATTTTAATGAATTGGCCCAAAGGCAGCAGCAGCGTACCATCAAATTAGAGAGCAAACGCAGTCCCATCTATGATCGTCAACAACGCTTGCTGGCCATTTCTGTTAAAGTCGACTCTGTCCATGCTCTCCCTCAACATGTGCAAGAACCTGAAAAAACAGCCAGGATCCTTTCGCCTTTGTTGCAAATGGAGGAATCCGTGCTGCTCGAAAAGTTAACATCGCAGCGTTCCTTTGTTTGGATAAAGCGCCAAATCAGTCCTGCCCTCTCTGCTCAGATCAAAAACGCCAACTTAAAAGGAATTGCTTTCATTCGAGAATACCGACGCTATTATCCTCTTGGTAATTTTGCAGGCCCCCTGCTGGGATTCACCGGAGTGGATTCCCAGGGACTGGAAGGATTGGAATATGAATATCAAGAATTATTGCAAGGAAAGAAATACAACCATGTCGTCGCACAAGACGGCACTCACCGGACAGTTCCTTCTGCAGATTATAATCACTCTAAGGATTCCAACCACTACACCCTGCATCTAACCATCGATAGTTCCATTCAATACTTTGCGGAAAAAGCATTAAAAAAAGGACTTGCGCGAATGGATGCCAAAAAAGGAATTGCCATCGTGATGGAGACACAGACAGGTGCTGTTTTGGCCATGGCCAATGTTCCTGGTTTCAATCCAAACAATTACCAGAAATATCCTCGTTCCCACTACCTGAATTATGCTGTTTCCAGTGGTTACGAACCAGGTTCCACACTAAAACTGGTGACTCTGGCAACCGCACTGGAGGAAAATATTCTCCAAGAAGATCAGGCATTTTTTTGTGAAAATGGTTCCTATCAAATTGCAGACCAGGTTATCCATGACGTGAAGCCACATGGATGGCTGACTGTCGAACAAATCATTCAAAAATCTTCGAATATTTGTGCCAGCAAGATAGGGCTTGCCATTGAAAAAGAAACTTTCTTTGATTATCTTCAGCAATTTGGCTTTGGAAACAAAGTCAATATTGGTTTATCGGCAGAAGCTGTTGGTAAAGTTCCTGCTCCAAAAGATTGGACAGAAGTGGATCATGCCTCCATCGCTTTTGGGCATGGCATTCTATCGTCCCCCATCCAGCTATTGACAGCAGTCAATAGCTTAGGGACAGGCGGAATGCTCGTCTATCCCTATGTGATTGAATCAGTAGAAAACAAGCAGGGAAGGAAAGTGAAGGAAATCCAAAACGTGGCAGGCAAAGTCATTTATCGCTTTGGAATGCGAGAATCGAAACGGGTTCTCAGTGAAAAAACGGCCAATCGAATCAAACAGTTCATGATTTCTGTTACTCACAAGGGGGGGTCTGGAAGTCTGGCTGCCATTCCAGGAGTGGAAGTTGCAGGAAAAACGGGGACTACAGAAATCTTTGATGAAGTCACACAAGCTTATTCTAAAAAAGAACACATTGCCTCTTTCATAGGCCTCGTTCCTGCAGCTAATCCAGTATTGACTATCTTGATCGTCATCGAATCGCCCAAAAAATCCCATTATGGTGGTACCGTTGCAGCCCCTGTTTTTCGCGAAATTGCAGAGCGCTCCCTCATTTTTATGGGAAAAGGGATGATTTCCAGGAAAAGTAAAGCACAAACCAATTAAATTTGTGCCATCTATTCAGTAAACTGGTAATCATTAGCAATCATTTGCCGCGCAAAACCAACAGCCTGAATCAATGACTGAGGATTAGACTGAAACCGGGCAGCACGATCAAACGCTGTACCATGGTCCACAGAAGTACGGATGATGGGCAACCCCAAAGTTATATTCACACCACGTTCAAAGCCCAACAGTTTAAAAGGAATATGTGCCTGATCATGATAAAGGGTCACCACCGCATCAAATAGACCGTCACGGTGGTGGAGAAATATAATATCTGGAGGAAACGGTCCCTGGCAATCAACTCCCAATCTTTGCGCTTCTTCAATGGCAGGAATGATGATTTCCTGCTCTTCTGTCCCAAATAGAGAGTTTTCACCGGCATGAGGATTCAATCCAGGTACTGCTAATCTTGGTTTCTCAACTCCCATTTGCCTTAATGCTTTATCGGCAATCAGGATGACTTTGACAATACGCTCTGGTGTCAATGCGGCAATGGCCTCTCTCAACGACATGTGTAATGTGACATGGATGGCCCGTAATTGATCAACAGCCAGCATCATGACAGGCATGGATCCATTAGTATGATGAGAAAGAATTTCGGTATGTCCTGGAAAAAAATGTCCTGCGGCATGCAGAGCTTCTTTGCACAACGGAGCCGTGACAATGGCACCAATTTTCTTTTTCAATGCCCACTGAATGGCTTCTGTGAGGAAACAATAAGAAGACTCTCCACCCCACGCACAAAGCTTTCCGGGCTGCCACTCTCTATCAGTCGAAACCGTCAAATCCAGAACAGGAATTGCTGATTCGTCAGGTGCCTGCTCATCAAATTTATAAAATAGCAGGGGGTTCTCGAGAATATGATTGACTTCCTGTAATACATGCCAATCACCAAAAATCAAGGGGTTCCATGTCAACGGCTGCATTTGCCGCAGGGCTCTGATGATAATTTCAGGGCCCACACCATTGGGGTCTCCCATGGTCAGGCCCAATTGTATTGAGGGATCCATAATAATCAAATAGTAGGTTTTAGATTCACATTGGCCTCTGGCAGCTCCCCACGAATCTGCTGAATTTCCTGAAGAAGTTCATTTAGTTTTTCCACTTTCTTTTCACTCACTTTTCCATCAGCAAACACTGCCCCGATAATCCATTTGACCACAACACTTAAAAAACGTTTGTCTTTTGGTAACGATTTGATCAGAGAATGAAAATGTTTCTCGGAGTCATCCATGGGAACAATGATTTCATCGGTCAGGGAAAGTGTCTGTTTGAGGTATTCAAAATACTGTTGTTCTTTGGGATCCACACCGTCTTCTGAAAAAATAATGGCCATAACGGATCTGGAACATTGTAGAGGATTGATGGACGTATTAAAGAACCGTTTATTGATATCCTTGAGCTCCGTATCAAAATCTAAATCAAATTCCGCATAAAGTTGATTCATTTGTTCCTGATTCCACAGAAGCTGCCTCACAGGAATTCCTATGATTTCTGCAATGGCCTCCATTTCTACAGGTTCTATTGCTTCCTCTTCCTCGTCCTGTTCTGAGTCAAAAATTTCATTCAAGCGCTGCTGGGTTAGATTTGTATCTTGTACCAGCTTTTGCAGCATTCCCAACTCTCCGCCTTCCAGAAAACTGTAAAAAAGACATGCTTTTCTAAATAAACGACTGCTGGGCCTGAGGTCATCTTCATCAGGCATGATCGTCCTCACTAAAATGGATTCACCAACACGGTGTGCAATTTTTTCTTGGCTATGATAACTATATACTCCATCATTTATCTTAATTTGAACAGATGATCAATATTCAATGAGGGAAAACTATGGAATTTCAAAAAAAAGTTGCTCTTGTCACTGGTGCAGGAACACGTCTAGGTCAGCAAATTTCTATTTACCTGGCAAGTATCGGTATGCGGGTGGCAATCCATTACAACCAATCCGAAAAAGGAGCACAATCCACGCTCTCACAAATATCAAAAACTGAGAAACACGCCCTGTTTTCAGCAAATCTCTGCGACTTGAACCAGATTCAGCAACTCGTCAACAATGTGACAAACACATTAGGAACTGTTTCCGTATTGATCAATAGTGCTGCTGCTTTTTACCCGACTCCTGTTTCTTTAGTAACAGAAGAACAGTGGGACCACCTGTTTCAGCTTAATTTAAAAGCCCCTTTTTTTCTGTCTCAACAGATTGGAGAACAAATGAAATCTCAGGGGGAAGGAAAAATTATCAACATGGCCGATGTGTCCGCATACCGTCCTTGGGCTAATTTTCTGCCCTATTGCATCACCAAATCGGGTCTTATTACGCTCACTCAAGGACTTGCCAAAGCATTCGCACCACAAGTCCACGTCAATGCCATTGCACCCGGCACTGTTCTTCCTCCCCTTCCAGAGACCGAACTCAACCAGCAAAAATCCATCGACGAAAGCTTGTTAAAACGAATGGGATCGGCAGACGATATTGTAGATGCTGTTGACTATCTGCTGCATGGAGATTTTCTAACAGGAATTGTCTTACCCGTCGATGGTGGACGTTCTGTGTACTAGAAGTGAAGAAACTCAATGGAAAGAGCCCATCCCTGGGCTCAAAAAATAAACACATCCTTGTGTTTAAAACTCAACGATAATTTATTTAGGCTTTTTATGCCTTTCAGGAGCCTGAGACAAAATAATGATTTTTTGCTTCAGAAAAATTTTTCATCGCAAGACACGAGGTACGAGTGACAGATATGGTCATTATGGGTCACTCCTAAATTGTCATCGCGAGACACGACTATAGCACATTGCTTGATTACAAATATGCCTGTCAGCATTATAAAAATAATCTAAATTTAAAAAAATTTTAGAATAGTAAAACAGAAAAAGGCTGGACAGCTTATAAAACCTAACGATGGTCTCTTGTCGAGATACTACAAGATTTTGTGAAGAGAAGATTTTAGATTTTTTGGAAAAAATCGTCCTTGACCACGGGAGTATACTACGTAAGCGATATGTCAAGGGTAGACCCATAGTAAAATTTATCGAGATACCGATTTTACGGGATCTACCCGCCAAATACAGCTATTGAAAATTATAAAACAACAGTACTAAAAACACTAAAATATGACATAAAAGTCAAGCCTGACTTCTGGTAAAAATTCTTCTATTTTTCATAGAATTGAATTAGCATTTTTATATCAAACAGTTAATGAATTAATAAAAAAATATTTTTTTGAAAAAACTCATTACTAAAATTCGTCTAAAAAACGCTAAAAAAACTTGTTATTTTATTTAACGCGAACGACCTGAACTTTAAAAATCAGATCGGCATTGGCTGGTATTCCCGCCCCAGAATTCCCTGAGGCTCCGTAGGCTAAATTGGCAGGTATTTTTAATTGGAGGACACTCCCCGCCCTCACTCCATCCAGGGCTTCTTCCCATCCTGGGATCACTTGTCCTTCTCCCAGAGTAAATTCAAAAGGGCGGCGTTTTTGTTTGCTGCTATCGAACAGGGTAAAATCTTCCGCAAGCCAACCTTCATAATGGACCACGACATTTTTACCTTTTTCTATTTTTGATCCAGTACCATATTTTTCTGTATAAACCTTTAGCCCGGATCGTGATTTTTTGAAAGCCGTTTCTAAAGCGAGTTTCGGTTTTATATTTTCCGTTTTCTTGACATTCTGTATATTTTTTCCTGCACTTCCAACTCTCATGGATCCTTTTGTATCATTTACAGGTGAAACTGCGTGAAGAAGAGGATTGCTGGGACAACTGCTCATCCAATGAAATAATCATTTGGATTGGAGTGTCACTGTCTCCTTTGGCTTCTCCTTTTTCCACATCCAAAAACAAGGTAATGACATTACCGTTCAAATACCGTCCTTCGCTACTCACTTCAGCGTGGCCTTCCAGACGGATGGTTTGTAGTGGTTCATCAAAATAGGCTTTATCAGCACGAGCAGCTCGTCCCAGCTGTTGAATACAGACATTTTGCTCGGCATAAATAGAAACCAGTTCACGTGCATCATCAAAATTCAAAATGGCTTTATTGGCAACCAGGTAGATTTGATGCAAAGGACGAGTCATTTCAATATTGCCCTCAAAAGTAGCCTGATTTTTATTTTTTTGAAAAACTGCACGCTGAGCTTGAACGGTCGTTTGTGTTTGTTTTGTCAAGCCGGGTGGAACTGGCGATTTTTTCTGATCATATTCCAGTTTGATTCGACCATTTTGTTTGACGGTCGAGTGACCACGAATTTCCGTTTTTTCTTCAATACGGTTCAGATAGGCCGTGGTGCCATACAATGTGATTCCTTCATCCTTAATAACGATATTGCCCTCCAGTTTCAATTGTTGCGAGGCGCGATTGTAAAAAGCATGGTCTGATTGCAAATCCTGCTGGTACTGTTGAATATGGACGGAGTGTTCTGCAATCAGTTTATTATAGCGCTGTCCTTCTTCTGAAATAATACGAACTTTTCCCGCAGAAAAATGAATTTCATCTTTTGGGATTTGCCCTCTCACATTTCCTAAAAAAACAGCTTGCCCTGATTGCAAATCACCAGAAAATTCATCCGAGCGAATCATTAAATTATCAAGGAGAGCATGTTTTACGATTTGGTTGATTTGTTCTGATTCGGGACGAACGGACAGCCCATTCAGGGTGGCCAGAAAAGAATCTTTGGAAGTATAGAGGTGATTGACCAGGGGGTGTAAGGCCTTTAAAACAGGGGAGGGGAGGCTTTCTTTTTTGAGAGCCTCCAGCGTTTTTTTTGTAATCTTATAATTATTCACTCCATCTGAGGCATTAGCAAACACTGACACAGCGAACATCAGCACGAAGATGCCAAAGAAAAGCAGACTCCTCTGTACAGTACGGCTCATTCTCGAATTTTTCCAAAACGGTACATGGGAGTACAGCATATAACTTTCTATAAAGATTCTTCAGCCTCTTTCTCACTTCCTCGATACTGGTATGCCGCAGTAATAAACGAAGCAAAGAGAGGATGGGGCTTCAGCGGTTTTGATTTCAGTTCGGGGTGATACTGGCACGCAATGAACCAGGGATGTTCTTCTGGTGCCAATTCAATTGTCTCCACCAAGTCTCGATTGGGATGACGTCCTGAAATAATCAGTCCGGCTTTTTCCAAACGCGGCACAAAGTCATTCATGACTTCATAACGGTGACGATGACGTTCTACTATTTTTTCTGAGTCATAGACAGAGGCAATCAGCGTACCTTTTTTCAAAACAGCAGGATAACCTCCCAGCCGCATGCTGCCGCCAGTGCCTTCCTGCCCTGCTTGTTCCGGCATCAAGTCAATGACATTGTCTTTGTTATTTGGAGTAAATTCTCCTGAGCCGGCATTAGGAATCTTGGCCACATTTCTAGCAAACTCAATCACCGCCATTTGCAATCCAAGACAAATGCCCAGGAAAGGAATTTTTTGGACACGGGCATATTGTACAGCTTCAATCTTCCCATCCGTACCACGTTCTCCAAATCCAGGAGCCACCAAAATACCATGCACCCCTTGCAACAAATCCAAACCATGTGTTCCGCCCAATTCTTCAGAGTTGATATAGCGAAGATTCACACGAACACGGTTGGCAATTCCTCCATGTGCCAAGGCTTCATTCAGGCTTTCATAAGAATCGCGATGCTCCACATACTTACCAACAAAAGCAATGGTGACCTCACCAACTGGATTTTTAAAGCAGTCTACCGTGTCAGCCCATGGCTGCAGTTTGGGACGGCCAGTCCACATATGGAGATATTCAACTATTTTTTCATCCAGTCCTTCTTCATTGAACATCAGAGGAACTTCATAAACACTGGCGACATCCATACCATTGATAACCGCATCCTCCTCGACATTGGTAAACAATGAAATTTTATTTTTAATTTTCTGGGGCATTTGATATTTGGTACGGCAAATCAAAATATCTGGTTGAATTCCAATTTCACGCAATTTTCCAACACTGTGCTGAGTCGGTTTGGTTTTCATTTCCCCATTTTCAAAATAGACAATGAGGGTGAGGTGAATAAAAATCCCATTTTCTCGCCCACAATCATGGCGAAACTGACGAATCGCTTCCATAAAGGGCAGCGATTCGATATCCCCAACAGTCCCTCCAATTTCGACAATAGAGACATCCACATTCTGGGAGCTTTCTGTAATTTTGTCTTTGATTTCATCAATAATGTGAGGCACTACCTGAATGGTACGTCCCAGGTATTTGCCGGCTCTTTCCTTGCGAATCACTGAATCGTAGATCTGCCCTGTGGTAAAGTTATGCTTACGGGTCAGGACGGCATTGGTATATCGTTCATAATGGCCCAAATCCAAATCGGTTTCGGCACCATCTTCCGTCACAAAAACTTCTCCATGTTGAAAAGGATTCATTGTTCCAGCATCCACATTGATATAAGGGTCCAACTTCATCAAAGAAACGGTCAAACCTCGACTTTCCAACAAAGCACCGATAGACGCACCGGCAATTCCTTTACCCAAACCAGAAACTACCCCGCCTGTAATAAATATATATTTTGTTTGCATCGCGATCTCTATTTCTCAATAGTCAATAAAATTACAAAAATAATTCACCACTTGAAAAACGTTAAGATAGCATCCCATTGCTCATTGTCAAGAAATGCCAGCGAGGCGGGTCAACTATTTTTTCTGGCAGTTTCGGTCAGCTTTTTTCTATTGGAGCATATTCCTGGAATAGAGGTTCATTGATACAGCAAACACTTCGAACAAGAAAGGAAGACAGAAGGAAGAATTTTCAAATTCAACTCAGCAGGGGCTTCAGTTGTGCAGCATGTTCTTCAATCCAACAGGAAATTTCTTCAAGAATTTCTCGCAACGACCGTTTTGGCTGCCATCCTGTTGCAGAGCAAATCTTCCGGCAGTCACTCACATAATAAGGAATATCGGCATCTCGTGTTTCCGGGATATGATCAATAGGAATTTGTCTGTCAGTAATTTGTTGACACAAATCGGTTAGTTCTGCGAGAGACAAGCTGAGCGGAACGCCTCCTCCCACGTTATAGATTTCTCCATTATGTACATCGATGGACCGCAGCTGCTGCTTGAGCAAATCATACAAATCGGCAACATGCAAAATATCCCGCACTTGTTTCCCCAAACCACCATATCCAATATAGGACAGTTGTCCTCCAAAAATATGTCGGGCCATCCAGAGAACAATGACCCCCTGATCCACTTTCCCCATTTGCCAGGGGCCCGTGAGCACCCCACACCGATTGATGATGCCACGGACACCATACATGTCTATGTACTCTGTCAGAAGGAGCTCAGATGACAGTTTGGTTGTACCATAAAGAGAACGGGGGCCTGCCAGCGGAAATTCCTCAGAAAAACCAAATTCACTCACCCCAGATATGGTTGATCCGTTATCCAGGGCCAGGCGTGTTGCTTCTTCACGATAAAGCAGCTGATTGATGGTTTGGATAGGATAGACACGGCTGGTGGATAAAAAGACAATGTCGGCCTGATGCTTTCTAACCAATTCCAAACAATTGACTGTTCCCATCAAATTCGTGTTGATCAAATAAGCAGGAGAACTGTCATAACCAGCCAAAACAGAAGGTTCTGCCGAACATTCCAAGACTAGGTCGGGAGGACTCTCCAGTTCCAGGTCTTCTGGATTTCGAATGTCTCCATGAATATATTCCACTCCAGCATTTCTCAGCCTCGGAAGGTTCAATTCTGCCCCGCGTCGTTTTAAATTATCCAGGGCAAGGACTCTGCTTTCTGGAAAATCATGCTTCCATAATAAAGCAAGGTTCGAACCGACAAAACCTGCTCCTCCTGTAATCAAAATGTTGTCATACATAGAAATACTCTGTTAAATTTAAACGGTCTTTTAAGAGGTGCGCTCCAAAAAGGCAAGTTGATAGAGACAGCTGCAGCATGGGAGGCCCCGATCAGGAATTCATCTTTTTATCTGCTACTCCCAGAAATTCAAAAGCAATGATAGTGATGTCATCTTCACTGGAACGTCCCTGTGCATGCTGATGCGAAACATGATCCATCAACAGGGACAATACCATCTCCACATCATCAGAAGAATGTTCCAGTAAAAAAGTTTCTAGTTGTTCAATCCCAAACATGTTTTCTTGAGGGCCCACCCATTCCGTAATCCCATCCGTATAAAGATACCCTCGATCCCCTGGTGACAAAGTGATGGAGGGTTCAGGCTGCGGCGGAAAGACACTCGGAAAGGCTCCCAAAAGAGGAGTATTCTATGCATTTGGATTGTTGGAGAGATAGGAACATTTGTAAACTGCAGTAGTTTCATTATCAGCATATTCAAAATCAAGAATATTTCAAGTTTCTTGTCAGCATTCGCTGAGTTAGTTCGTCAAGCCGATCACTCAGTAAAAATTCTTTTGAAAGAGTGTGGGTAACAGCAAACCACATCCTATGACAGAGATAAAATCCATTAACAAGAATCCAATAAAAGGAATGAAACTCAAAAAAGGATAAAACATCACTCCGATGAAAAAGAACAGAAATGTGACGTTTACTGCCAAACTTTTTTCGGCAGTCTTGGGAGGCAATCTCTCTTTGTGGCAAGATAAAAACAAATTGGATTTGTTCATGGACAATTGATATAAGGAAGGCGAAAATAATTATCTACAATCTCATGTCAAGGATAAGTAAATGAATCATAATACAAAGCACGACATGGCCGTGGAGTTCTCTGCTTCCAGCAAGTTTCTGATGTTGAGCGCCTGCTTGCTGCTACTGCTGTCTTTTGGTTATCGTTCTGGATTTGGTTTGTTTGTGAAGCCGATCACTGAAGCCAATGGATGGGGTCGTGAGGTCATATCCATTGCCCTGGCCATTCAAAACTTATGCTGGGGGATTGTCGCGGCATTTGCCGGCGGTTTGGCAGATCGGTTTGGCAATGTCAAAGTCGTGATTGGCGGCACGATTGTCTACGCAGCGGGAATATGGCTGATGGCAGACGTGAACAGCCCTTGGCTTCTGAACACTTCTGCCGGTTTTTTAGTGGGAGCAGGAATCGCAGGAACCTCTTTTGGCATCGTATTACCGGCAATGGTAAGAGCTGTACCTGGGCATCGCCGACAATGGGCTTTAGGAGTGGGCACTGCGGCAGGATCGATGGGACAGTTTACCGTAGTACCCATTGTACAACAACTGATGGAATCCTACGGCTGGATTTCTGCGCTGAACATTTTAGCAGTTTCTGCACTGGGGATGGCTGTTCTGGCCATCCCGCTGGCACCCTACTCCGGCAAGGCAAATAATAAAGAGGACCATGCAGATCAAAAGATCTCAGAAGCACTTCAGGAAGCGCTGGGACATCGTTCGTACCTATTACTGGTAACCGGTTTTTTTGTATGTGGTTTTCATGTAGCATTCATTACCGCACACATGCCTGCTTTTCTTTCCGACGCGGGATTTGATCCTCAAGTCGGTGCATGGAGTATTGCAACGATAGGTCTGTGTAATGTGGCCGGAGCCTATATTGCCGGATTGATTTCAGGGAAAATACCGAAACGCCATGTGCTTTGTTTTATCTACTTGGGACGTGCGGTTGCCATCACTCTGTTCATGCTCATTCCGTTTTCCCTGGTTTCTGTGATGATATTCAGTGGAGTCATGGGATTTTTATGGCTGGCAACCGTTCCACCCACCTCGGGCCTGGTTGCCGTCATGTTTGGTACACGGTACATGGCCCTGCTGTATGGAATCGTTTTCCTGGGGCATCAGCTGGGCAGTTTCAGCGGAGTGTGGCTGGGAGGATGGTTGTATGACCACCACGGCAGCTATGACATGGTATGGTGGTTCGGAGTAGTTTTGGGATTATTTGCCGCATTGGTGCACTGGCCCATTAGTGAGCAATCTGTCGTACGCCTTGCAGAATCCGTCGATACGAATTAAAATACATTTCAACCATATCAGGATGGAGAAAAAAAATGCAAGATTGGGTCCGCCAGACAGTTTCAAAAATTGAAGCAGATTTTCAAAGGTCAAATGATGTTTGGCTTAAGGAAAATAATTTTGACATAAAGATGGACAAATACCAAAAGCAGTTAGAAAATTTCTATGAAACTGACACGATGGAGAGCGTATGAAAAAAAAAGCGTCTACTCCTGAAGCAACAAACCTGCCCATAGAAATTCGAAATGCATTGGAGACTATTTCCAATTTTGGAAATAGTTTACACAACCTGGATGACGGATCCAGCCAGGCATTGATGCGTATTTTAGCACGCTATGGTGAGATTCTAGAGAAATTCAATCACATCAACACAGGGCAGCAACAAAACACTGGGGGACAAAACCTACGTGTTGCACTGTTAAAAAACATTTCTTTGTTTCAAGACCTCAACTCCTTTGACCTTGTTGTCATCTCCGAAAAACTGGAAGAGCTGCATGTCGATGCCGGTATCGATTTGTTGGTACAAAATCAAATTGCAGAAGGTGTTTTTTTGATTGCAGAAGGAGACGTCGAAGTATTGGTCAATGAAGAACTCATTGCCCATCGTGGACATGGCGCCTGTGTTGGAGAATTATCCTGTCTGCGTGGAGAAGCAATTGCAGCAACAGTCCGTACACTTACACCAAGCAGGGTATTCCGAATCGAGCGAGAAGAATTCCTCCAGACAATCAACAAATTTCCACAACTCTGGACTAAATTATTTGCAGAATTAACAGGCCGTTTCAACGAGCTGAATCAACGTTCCAGCGAAATTCTACAGCACTCTCTCCAGGGTTTGATCAAAATCACAGCAGACGGAATCATCACCAATGAATTCTCTTCACAGTGTGTTGAATACCTCGATTCCAATCAATTGGAAGGGGGTTATTTTCCTAAAATCATGTTTGCTAATGATCCTTACAGTTTGGAAGGCTGGGATCAAATTTTTTCTCTCATTTTTGATGAAAATATTCCAATGGGATTTACAGAAGTCGTGGGGCTTCTGCCAAAAGAAACAACTTTTAAGCATTCCAGTGGAAAAACCAGGTATTACTTACTGTCTTATTATCCGTGCTACAGCCCCGAAAAAGAACTGGTGGCCATTGATATTGGAATTGAAAATATTACCGAAGAACGGGAA
Organism: SAR324 cluster bacterium; assembly: GCA_015231885.1. Taxonomy (GTDB): domain Bacteria; phylum SAR324; class SAR324; order SAR324; family NAC60-12. The sequence goes on along the minus strand of JADGAT010000073.1, from coordinate 3,109 downwards.
GCTGAAAGAAAAAAGGAAGAACTCGAAACAGAAAAAAACATCTTGACTAAAATATATGAGGATCCTGAATCATTCATGCAGACATTGCAATTAGGAGAAGACGTTTTATCTAAACTGGCAGAATGGGAATATTCATTGACCCGTAAAATTGAATCGTCTCCAGAGCATTTAGTCAATATTGAAGAAGACCGTGATTTCCCAGAAATGATGAGGGTTCTGCACACACTCAAAGGAATGAGCGGCATGTTCATGCTCAACACACTGCAAGGAATCGTTCATCAGCTTGAAGATTATCTGAAAACGCTACAGTCCAACGAAAAAATCACCGCCTACCAATTGAGTCAAATTTCTGATCAGGCTTCGAAAATTAAACTGGAACACCAATATGCCCATTCGCTGCTCGATAATATGAGTCAGGAGCTACGAATACGTTTGACCGGTACTGTATTTTCTCAAGAAGAATTCAACCTCCTGAAAGACACTATACACGCAGGCCACATTACAAAAATTCAGGAGCTGATCAGCAAACTGGAAAAGGTTCCCATCCGCAGACTGGTACGGTCCTGGCCCGATGAAATTAAAAGACTGAGCACGCAGCTCGGCAAGAAAATTCGGTTCAGCATCGAAGGAGACAACCTGCTGGTTCACAAAAGCATTGTTGAAAAACTGAGTGGTCCCCTGGTTCACATCATGCGGAACTGTGTCGATCATGGAATCGAATCATTTGAAATGCGGCAAGCTGCTGGAAAACCAAAATTTGGACGGATTGCGGCAAATATGTACCGAAAAGGAAACAGCGATTTTGTATTCCAGGTCAGCGATGACGGCAACGGGTTGGACATGGAGAAAATTATAGAAAAGGCGCGGAACAACGAGATGATTGATCAGTACCTTGTCACCTCCTATATTGACAAGGATGAACCCTGGAGACTTCTTTTTATGCAGGGTTTCAGCACAGCAGAAACGGTTACTGATGTTTCAGGCAGAGGAGTGGGGCTGGATGCCGTACAAACCGCTATTTCTGAATTGAACGGAACCATTCAAGTGTCCAGCGAGTTAGGCAGTGGGACTGTGTTTTCTTTCACCATTCCTTTTGAAATATAGTCTGGCTTTCCATCGAACCTTCTTTTCCGTGCCGGGCTTGCTGTGATTTGATCAAGATACCGTTGGATAATTATTGTTCCACACAATAAACATAAAGTTGGCGATTGCATGAAAACAAAGCATTGTTTATTGCCGAGGCACTGGTTTGACTGGCATCCCCCCCATTTCCATCTCCATCTTTTTTCTTACTTACTGTCCAATCTGAGCAATTGGTCGTTACCGCCCCGCTTGAGTTCAAACCGGTCCAGACATCCTGGCCGGTAGTGTCTATCGCATTTGTCAAAGGAAAGTCAAACCATCCGGAAGCATTAGTCAAACCAATGACTGTATCATCATCACGGACATAATAAGTATCGGCTGCCAACACCCCCGTGGTAATCAAAGCTTTATAATTTCCCAGGCTGGTACATAAGGAGTCTCCCACGGAAGCTCCATTTACTTTACTGCTGGATACAACAATGATCTTTCCTGTAATGCCTGACGAACCAGAAGAAGAAGAAGAAGAAGAAGAAGAAGAAGAAGAAGAAGAACCTCCATCTGTGCCGGCAAGAGCAATATTATCTGTGATTCGGATGCTGATATAAGTACTTTTGGTGCTTTCCTGGCTGCCAGACAGTCCTTGAGTGATAACAAACAAACCTGTCCCTGTTGCTTTGACCTTCGTTTCGATTGTTATCTTATGCGTGCCAAGGTCTGTCAAAGTAATCTTACAAAACTCCTGATTCTTACAGGACGATACAGGAGCATCATCTACCTTCCATTTGATTTCATCATAAGTGGATTGCGAAGCATCAAACAGCATTTCCACACCAGTTAATACGATCTGGTTCGTATCATCGACCGATAACTCTGCAGTGGCTGTGCGAGAACAAAAAGGATCATATTCAACACAAGGCTCTCCTTCTTCACTGCAGGCAACTAGAGTAACCAAAAACAAAAAAATAAGGAATCCGACTACGTGATTGTTCACCATATTTTTTGAAATGAATGGAAGCATGGAAAATTAAGATCGCCCTAAAGTCAACTTTCTTTTAAGGATACCTCTGAAATTCTATGACCTCTGATAACGATTCTCTGGTGATAGGGTGTGTTGTTAAAATCGTAAACAATCTGATGAATCTGCTGGGAAAACAGCAGATCATCCTGACTTGCCAAGATGGGATATTGCTTTCTCAGTTCCATGATTACAGCGCGGTGTTTTTCTAAGGGGATACTCATCTCCTGAAGCCATGCCCTGATATACTCTCCCTTTCCTTTGGCAATGTCTTCACGAATATAAGGAACTGCCACTATAGACAAAAGACCATCGAACCCAGAAGTCGTGATTGTAGAAATACAAAAGGTCATATAATACTGAGCTGTTGCTGCTGTTGTTAAGCCTGTTGTCAGAAAAAGAAGATTGCTGGATCCTTTTCTCACTTCCAATTTAACAGTCCTATCACGACATTTAAAATCTGTGCTAGGAGTCACATCCATGTAATGTAATGGTTGCGAATGCAGGATAGTAGGAAAAAATGCAGCCAAAAAAAAGAGAATGGATTTTTTCATAGCTTTCAAATTTTACTTCATTATTGACAGAACAGAATATAAACTGGTTCAGTGCATTATCAATTATTAGGAAGGCGAAAACAAACCTTTGCAAGTAAATGCAATAAATGAACCGACATACTATAGCCCATCAACCAATGATTATCCAACTATTAAAACTTTCCGTCTGCTTTCATTTTTGTGCACTCAGCAATCATTTTAGGCTTTTCTAACAGCCCTTTTCCTTCCATTTTTTTTTGCAAACAATCTCCATAAGAATCATATTTTTCACATCCAACTGTCAAAAGAAGGCAAGAGAATACTAATAATCCAATACTGTATGATTTCCACATAATTTTCCTACTCTAGTGTTTGTTGCTTTGTAATCTGAGCAATTAATGTTAAGGAATGCTCAAACAATAACTTAGCAAATCTACTTGTCTTTTCAACGATCTTCTGCGTTGCTTTACCAGTGACA
>JADGAT010000072.1 GCA_015231885.1 SAR324 cluster bacterium | reverse complement strand
AAAAAATTATGACTGATATTATTAACTTTTTTTCATAGAGAACACTAAACTTAAGCATTTACCACGGGAATTATCAAAGAGCCAAATGTTTTATTCAAAAGTATGTGAGTAAATTCGGCTGTTTTTGTTGAGTCCGGCGTGTTGTTTCGAGATAGGGGGGAACACTAAGAATTACGGTTTTGAGATTATCGTGTACTAAAACCGTATACGGCTAACGGGTCAATTGATAAAACCGAATATTACGAAAACGGATTGGAGAGTGGACGAAAAAAAAGAATTCTGCTAAACATCATTGCAAGGGGAAGCATCCTGTTTCAATACAAGTTAGAAAAGACAAAGGAGAGCCATGTGTAGTCGTATTGATGTATTGAAGATTTGTAGATGTCTGTTGGGAGTATTTATAATCTCTGGAAGTTGGAGTCTCCAAAAGTTGCATGCAGAGGATCTGCACATTGCAATAGGAAGGAGTCTGCCTCCTTATGTGATTCAGAAATCAAACTCAGGAATGGAACTGGATATTGTGCGGGAGTCACTGAAACATAAAGGTTATTCTTTGAAGCCGAGGTATGTTGCCTTAAAGCAGGTGCCCATTGTTTATAATAAAAAATGGGTAGATGGTGCCATGACCATTACCGAAGATTTTGGGATAAATGCTTATTTTTCCGATGTGGTCATGACCTATCAGAACTTCGCGATTACTCTGGCAAAGAACAATCTACAGATCAATTTAATTGAGGATTTACAGGGAAAAAGCATTGTGGCATTTCAAAATGCAAAGATATACCTTGGGGAAGCTTTTTCCAAAGCAGTCCAATCTAATCCGTCCTACAGCGAAGTTGCCAATCAGCTTTATCAGGTAAACAGGCTTTATTCGGGTCGTGCGGATGTGGTCATCTCTGATAAAAATATATTTTTGTATTATAAGATTCAGGCGCAGGTTCCTGATACAAAACAAAAGATCGTTTTTCATTCTGTTTTTCCTCCTAATCCTTATAAAGTCGCATTTCGTGAGCAGAAAATAAGAAATGATTTCAATGTTGGGCTGAAACAGCTGAGAGAAAGTGGGCGTTATCAAAAGATCATTCAACATTATATTCAGGATCAATAAAGGGGGAATATGAAAATTTTTACAGTTTGTCTAGCATTTGTATGGGGAGGATGGATCTCAATCGCCTATCAGCCTTGTCTGGCAGATCATCTGGCCATTGGAGTAAGCCATACAAGGCCACCCTATATCATTCAAAAAGGGCGTGCGGGTATAGAAATAGAAATTGTAACAAGCGCTTTGCGCATGGCAGGACATCATGACGTGCTTTTCAAATTTCTGACACCCCAGAGAGTAGAATTTTTTCTGAAACAAAAAAAAGTGGACGGTATCATTATTCCGAAAGCCTCGAACATCAAACAAAAATTAAAAATGGAAGTGTTTTATTCTGATGAGCACTTGTATTACCAAAACCATGCAGTGACTTTAAGCAAAAATAATTTGTCAGTAAACAGCATTTCGGACCTGATGCAACAGCGGGTACTTGGGTTCCAAAATGCACATAAATACTTGGGGCCTGAGTTTGCTGACATGGCAAAGGAAAATCCTCGCTACAAAGAAAAACCAGAGCAGTCCACTCAGTTGCTTTGGTTGTTTACAGGGCGTACCGATGTGGTGATTGCTGACAAAAATATATTTCTTTTTCATCGTAAACAAGCGGCATTGGACGAAAAATATGATGTGAGTGCCTCAGTTCGTTTTCATAGGATTTTCCCACAAACACCACAGCATGGTGTTTTTCTGAATAAAACAATTCGAGATGATTTTAATGAAGGATTGAAATTAATTCGCAGTAATGGGGAGTATGATGCCATCATAAAAAAATATGAAGAAATGGTAGATATTAATTAAAGGATAGCATGACTTCTCACACATTTTCTTCTACCAAAGTTAATATTCGGAATGCCGTTGCAACAAAGATTCTGAAAGTGGTTTTTTCTTTTTACCTGATCATGGCGATTGCACTGACGGGAATGCATATGGTGGTCGAATTTTATCGTGCTAAAGATGGAGTGATTCAAGAATTGACGGCGATGCAAAAAATGTTCGAATCAGGATTGGCCCAAGTTGTGTGGGATGGTGATATGGACCAGCTACAAACCATGATTCAGGGAATGTATGACAGCCCCTCCATCATGGGAGTGAAGCTGGTGGCTGATATACTCGGCAGTATTTCGAAGGGAAGTGTGAAGGATGAAAATGGAAACGTGGTCACACAGGAAACAGCAGAAAAGCAAACTTCGCTCAATCCCAGTGAGATGCTTTCTCAATTATTTGGATATGAGTTTCCCCTGATCTATCAGGATGGAACCACGACTGAAAAAATAGCAAATGTGACGCTGTATTCCAGTGCGGACGTTGTGTTTCAAAAAGTAAGAATGGGGTTTGTTTTCATCGTTCTGATGGCCGTTTTAAAAACCTCAGTCCTGTGGGTCATCTTTTACTACTGTATTCAATATTTTCTGACTCGTCCTCTTTCCACCCTGACGGCTGCTGCCGAAAAACTAACACTGGACAACCCCGAGAATATCAACTTGAATCTCCCTACATCTGAACAGAATGAATTAAAAATTCTGGAAGATTCGTTCAACTTCATGATCCAGCAAAACACAGCTCTCTTTCGATCACTGAAGGAAAGTGAGGAAAAATACCGCCTGCTCAGTGAGGAACTCGAACATCGTGTCAAAGAAAGAACCTTCAAGTTGGAAGAATCGTTGGATACCCTCCAGAAAACACAGAATCAATTGATTGTTCAGGAAAAATTAGCTTCGCTGGGAAGCATGACAGCAGGAATTTCTCATGAATTGAAAAATCCCCTGCATCTTGCTAATAATTTTGCAGAACAGTGTGTTCTCTTTAGCCAGGAAATCCATAAGGAATTAGAAAAACAATCAGAAAATTGGGATAAAGAAGAAATATACAATTTGTTGAGCATGATTGAACGATCTGCGATGGGGGCCAGCAAACATGGAAAACGAGCAGATCGTATTATCCAAACCATGCTGCTCCATTCTCGCGGACAAGAGGGCGAGTGGCAGTTAACCGGCATCAATGAGTTGCTGAAGGAGTATATGGATCTTTCGTTCCATAGTATGCGTGCGAAATCCCCTGCTTTTCATGTGACTGTTGAATCGGAATTTGATGATTCCATTGGGCAGATCATGGTAGTACCTCAAGACTTGTGCCGTGTTTTTTTGAATATCATGGACAATGCGCTTTATGCTGCTCATAAAAAGTCAGCAGAACAAAATGGTGATTTTATGCCACGGGTGAAGGCCAAAACAAAAAATCTTGGTCATCAGATCGAAATTCGGATTTGGGACAATGGAAAAGGAATTTCTCCTGAGAATAAGGATAAAATATTTGAACCGTTTTATACGACTAAACCAACGGGAGAAGGAACAGGCCTGGGACTTTCTCTGAGTTACGAAATTATTGTTCAGGAACACCAAGGTTCTCTTCGTATGCAAAGTGAGCCAGGAGAGTATACGGAGTTTATCCTTGTTATACCGAGTGAAAAATAGAAATATTCTTTAGCCTTTCATATTCAGGTTTCACCAAAGATGTTTGAAAATCGCCTCACCCCGCGATTGCTGCCGCATATATAAATTGTATCATTTTCTTGAAAAGAAAAATCGGGTTGAAATGAAAGGATCAATTCGGCCTGTTCCTCGTTTTTTCGTTCGACAGCAACTATGGAACAGCCCGTTTTCTCACGAATTTGTAAATTTTGCAGTTGAGTATTTGCTAATTTTTGAGCAGAAATTTTGAGCAGTTTCACTTGGGGATCCACATTGATGGCCTCTTCTCCAAGCAAACGATGAGCAATGACTTGTCCTGAAACCTGGCTCACCGAAAGCGCAAAGTCTGCACCTGCCATATAAATCCGTTCCAGGTTTTCAGCACGATTCACTCGTGCAATGACAGGAAGGTCTGGAAACATCTCTTTGATCACAACCGTGGCAAAAAGGGTAGCGCTGTCTGTATCTAATGCCAGTATCAAGGCCCGGGCATTGGGTAGATCCAGCTCGTTGATTACTTTTGTGTCAAAAATATCACCAACATAGCTCACACCTTCCATGGTTTCTTTATCGATTACAATAGATGGTTCTCCTACGGCATCTAAAAGCTCTTTGACTTTACGACCGACTTCTCCAAAACCTCCAATGACAAAATGTCCGCCCAGACGGGTCGCCAGGCTGCTTCCTGCAATTTCTGTCAATTTTTTGATTCCTTTGTCTCTGCCAAAAACAACAAGAATCCCATTGGGTTCCATCACCATAGATGCTGTGGGCCGATTTAGATGGCCTTGAACCCATTGTGCAATCACAGTCACTCCCAGCAGAGAACCGATATTGGCGGTTTTCAAAGTTTTCCCGGCAATCGTGCTTTGAGGACGTATTCTTATTTCTGCCAGACGCAGATCATTTCCCAATTGCTGGAGTTGAGCAATATGAGGATCTAAGCGTGTGCTGGCTCTGACGGCAAGAGCTGCTGCCAGCATGTGCTGAGGTGTATAGACCGCTGTGGCCCCTGTGAGAATAATGGGGTTTCGGTGATTTGGGGTTTCGACCATGGCCAATATTTCTCCTTCAAATCCAAGCTGTCGAGCAGTCAGAATAAGAGCGGCATTCTCGTCATCTGTGCCATTAGCAATCAGTGCACGTGCCTGCAAAAGATTGGACATTTCCAGGATGCCGCTTTCTAAGTCACCAAAAATGACGAGGGTTCCTGCTGTATGGATCTTTCGGGCTACGGTTTCGTCGGATTCCATGACCAGTGCTGAGATTCCTGCTTGCTTGAATTCTTCCAGCAGGGTGACTACAGCAGGTCCATATTGATAAATGATGATGTGGTCTTTAAGCTTGGGTGCTGCTTTGGGAAGCTTGACCTCGAAACGTTCTTCCAGGAAAGGAATCAGGTATATGGGGATGACCAGAAAGACCAGGAATACTCCGATAAACTGAAGCAAGATGACAAAGATGACCATGGCCGGATGTGTCCAGCGGGCATCCTGTCCATAACCTGTCGTGGTTAATGTTTCTGCGGCCCACTCCAAGCTTTGCAGAAAGCTGCGTGGTTGATGCTCAAAGAAATTCATGCCAAACATGTACAATAGTGCAAAGGCCACCAGGAGCACCGGAAATGCCAACAACAGCATGAATAAACGTTTTTGTGAACTAATCATGGGAAAGAAATCAAACGGGGATGTTTAGACTTTTTCCAAATATTAACAAACATGGGAAGGATAATCCAGGCTATTTATCAGGGGAATTCCGGCATATCCCTCCTGCAATAGAGATTATTTTTGGTGTTTTCTAGGCACTTTTTTTGTTTGAATAATACTGGAAGTTGAGCTCTTTGCTCACATGCTCAATTTTTTGGAGGGCCTTTTGCATATTACTCGACTGAGTTTCTTTGCCGGCATTTGCTAAGAGTGGCTCTATCTTTGTTATGTAACTGGCAATGACTGGAGTGGGAGTAGGTCTTCCCAATTTTCCCATATTGTGTAAAAATAAGATGGCATGGGCATATTCGGCTAAAATATTCAGATTAGCAGGAGAATAATTGTGCTTGATCAGGAGAAGTGCTTTTTCGTAATACTGAATCACAGTTTTCAGAATACTCTGTATTTTATGGAGTTTTTTTTGAGATTTGAAACCTTTTCGGTAGGCCATGGTTAGCAAATCAGCTTCGGCGATGGAAATAAACCCTTTAAAGAACATTCCCAGCGGATTGTTTGGGTCAATTTTAATAACCCAGTCTGCAAAGATTTGTGCTTCCTTGTGAAGTAACGGAAAACAGCGTATGAATTGAATGGCTTCCCAAGTATTGGCAATCAGGGTATGCTTGATATTTTCGGCATCCTTCATTTCAGGAGACCAGCCTTCAAAATCTTTGACGTGCAGAGTGAATTTTCGCATTTTTGCGGTTTCTAGTATTTTTCTTAATTTTGTGTTTAAATATTTTTTATCGGCCTCAATGATATTCAGGTGAGCTTTACAGAGGGCAAGGTTTTTTTCTTTTTCTTTTTTACGCTTCAGAGAGTCCTGTTCTTTTGGTTGATTTCGGAGAATTTTTTCCTGGCAGATTCTCTGTGACCCAAGGTAATACCGATCCTGTATTTTTTTCAGCAGGAGTAAGCTATCAGAGGAAACTTCACCTAAGCTGTTGGCGGTGATGGCCTGCAAGAGCAGAGTCCGGTATTCCTGAACCGATACGGCCGGTTTATGACTGAGCCGTTCCAGTGTTTTACTGACGAGTTGTATGCGAAGATTTGCATTTCCAGGGTTGTTTTTTAGAGATTGAGTGAGTTTGGTGCGGTTGATTTCCAATAAACCTATGAGCTCTTCTCCTGTGGTTCGTACGGAAGCCGTGGGCTGTTTGTCATTGTTGGTAAAGATCTGCAGGGCTTTTGCCATGAAGTTGTACGAAAGCGCGCACTCTTCTATTTCTTTGACTCGTTTGTTTTTTTCTCCAAACCAGTGAGGCATGATCCAGGGAATGACAGTGAAGTTATCAAAGCGAATGGTTAATTCTTCAATACCTTCTTCCCAGTTGACCTCACTGACTTCTTTACCGAGTATGTTCTGAACATTGATTTGTTGAGATGACTTTAAAAACATATTGGTCATGATCGACGTCCCTGTGAATGGAGTGAACTTGCTCAATTGGTAACTCTGTGTCCCTGCTACACCTTGTATGCCAAATTGATAAAAAGACGAGGTCGGATGTTTGTTATTTAGATAAATTATTGATATAATAGAATTATTTTTAGAGTAGGCTGACAGAATTAAAAATATCAAACAAAACAAAACGGTTTTCTCGCAAGAGCTGTCTTTTTTCAAAAGAATGAAATAATCATTTTACAAGTGAGCGGATAGGATGGAGGCAACGACATTGATGTTGGTCAGGCATGGGCAGACTGAATGGAATGCTTGTGAGCGATTGCAGGGGCAATTGGATAGTCCTTTGACGGAACTGGGAGTTCAGCAGGCAAAAGCTGCTGCAGAACAATTGAAAACAATGGAGATAGATGTGTTCTACAGCAGTGATCTCGGGCGGGCTGTGCAGACGGCTGCTCTGATTAGTGAGCAGATATCCATGAACTATCTCACTGATGTGAATCTGCGTGAGCGTAATTTTGGCATAATGCAGGGCTTGGAAAAAACAGAATTTTCAAAATTTGCTGGGAACGGAGCCTCTAATCATCATTCCGGAGATCCTGATTATGTGGTACCCGAAGGTGAAAGCATCCGTCAATTTTACAAACGCTCTATCGATGGGCTGGAAATGATAGTTCGCAAACACGCAGGCAAGACCGTCTTGGCCGTTGTGCATGGAGGCATTTTGAGAAATTGCTTATTCAGGGCCTTGGGTCTGCCTCTTGGCATGTCGTACAGAGTTGTGTTTCCTAATGCCAGCATCACCGTGTTTTCTGTTTGTTTTGAAAGCGATAATACCTGCCATTGGGAATGGGAAAATAAAGGAACTCAAACATATTTGGATGGAATGGAAACTGCTTCTGAAACGGGTTGAATGGAGGTGGGGGTAAAAAAGAGGTTGTGATCAAAACAACCTCTTTTTTAAAATTTTGGTAGTGGTTAATTGAGAACTGATGGTTTACCGTTATGGGGATCTCGACTATCGGAAGCATTCCCCGCTTCGGTGTACCATTGCAATGATGAACATCCCCGGGAATAAGCCCATGTCTGAATATATCAAACGAATTGGAGCAGTATTTTATAGAAAAATTGGAAACTGAATTGCGATAAAATGTGATCACCGTTGATTTATTGAGTCAAAATGTTAGAAAAGAACCATTTCGCAACACACTCCATAACGATTCATTTATTTTAAATTTTTGAAACACAAAAATACATGCTGGAAAATATTGATTGGATGGCCAGCCTCCTTGTCATAGCAGGGGGCATTATTATTGTATTTGCTGGATTGAAAATCTTGAAGAATGGCATATCCATGCTGTTTTGGGTTTTGATGTTCCTGGTTGGGGCTGTAGGAATTGGGGTGGGGTTGAATCAGGAAAACCTGGATTCATCTCAAATCATACCCTACATTAAAGATGAAATCCAATCAGGCAGTCTCTTGGAAAATCTGCCAAAAGACGCTTTCAAATCGTTGTGTCAACAGATATTATAAAAGGATTGTGCCAGTTCGATCTTTATTGGCCATTTTCTTTATATCTTTATTTCGTCTTCCTCGATAATTTCTTTTTCTGCTTTTCCAGCCTCTATCCATTCTATGATGCCTGGTTGTTTTAACACACTCTGGACATAAGCTCCCTCCACATTGCCCAGCGGAATGCTATAGCCTTCAAAACGCAGTGCCACTGGAGCGAACATGGCATCCGCTATCGAATATTTGCCAAACAACCATTCTCCTGCATCTCCAAATTGCTCTCGGCAACTCCTCCAAAGTGTTGTGATTCTTTCGATTTCTCGTTCAGCCCCGGATGACAGTGGGATATCTTTGAACTTTTTCCGGCAGTTCATGGGCAATTCATTTCTGACATTTGTAAAACTGGAATGCATTTCCGCACTAACAGATCGGGCAATAGCACGAGCCTCTGAATCATAAGGCCAGCCATTAGATCGCAGGTATTGCTCAGATATATATTCAAGAATGGATAATGAATCCCATACCAGCAAGTCTCCATCCTTCAGCACAGGAACCTTAAAATCCGAATTATAGGGAGCCAGTTCTTTGCGGATGGTTTCCGTAAATAATGAGACTCGTTTTTCTGTGAATTCTATTTTGTTTTGCACCATGAAGATCCATGGCCGCAGAGACCATGACGAATAATTTTTGTTGCCGATGATTAATGTCAAAGAAGTCATGTTTCCTTTTTTGTTTTGAAATTTTGGTTTTTACGAAATACAGCATGCCAATGATCGGTCTGGCCTCACAATTCACAAATCGTTTTTATACGGAACCTTCTCAGGGTTGTCAAATAAATCAGCTACATTTCAGCAATTCTAAGAACACAATGACTGTAGCATCTGTCTGCTCGCTGGAGAAACACAAAGTGGGGTTCTCTACTCGCAAATTCTTCCTGCCTCCTTTATTTTTAACGGATTTCTGGTCATTATCACTTCCTCATTTTTCATGAGCACCCAGTATTCCTCTCACACAGCAAGAGCTCCTCCATATCCTCACTTTTTCGGGTAATGCCCTCCAAATAATGGAGGTGCTAAAAATTTAGTCATATCGGGACAGGAGCAATAAAAAGGAATTTCCAGTCGACAGGGGCATTAGTCAGTCCCATTTTCATTGCAGGAGTGCATGGGCGATAACGTTTTTTGAAACGTTGTACTTTTGGTTGCCCAGGCAAGCGTATTCTCAAGGAATGATGGGGTTGTCGATAATTGTAATCAAAGAGATTGATCCATAAAACTTGGTCCATGTTTTCGGCTTTACGGCAAAATCCCAAAGTTTTTCGTGCTAGATAAGAAACCTTCTGGCGTATGGTCAAATTGAATCGTTCAATAAATGATGTATTTTGTGTTCCTTCGGGGAAATCATCTTCTGTTCCCTTAACGAAAAATTTTTTGACTGTTTTCAGTCGACGTTTAACCCGTACTTTGACGATTTGTAGATAAACAAATTTACGATCTTGAAAATAATGATTGATCGCTTTTTCATATCCAGCGAATTTGTCAGTCGTGATTTTGAGCAACCGACATCGGCCCGAATCAAGCCAATAGACCAAACCGACAAGCAATTTAGCATTTTGATGAGTCCGTTTTCCTGTGGTAAAGACTACCCAGAATCGTGTGGGAACATCAAGAGCAGCAAAGACCCACAATTGCTGAGCTTTTGAACTCATGAATGACCATAATTCATCAAGTTGTAGGAATCGAATCACAATACCGATCATAGAGCACAAATTGATATGCCAAAGGCGACTTTTTTCACTGATGGCTTCGTTCCAGCGTTCAATGGTCCTTTCATCCTTGTCCATCACATCAGCGATGGGTTCATTACTGAGTCCTTCAGATTTGAGTTTAGCAACTTGACTATACTCTTTGAAAGAACCGTGTTCGCTCATATACGTTTTAAGGTGAGGTGAATCGATTTACCACTGATTTTATTAAGGAAAATATGGTGCTCCACCTCAAAACAGACATGAGCGACCGTGTTTATGCCAAAGGCGACTGTATTTGGTTTCTGAAAATTTGTGGTTGCCTTGACCACAATCGTATAACTGACGTGGAGTTGAGTCATTTTTCGTGGTATAAGTGCCTGCTTTAGTAATTGGGTTATTTTCGTTTTGAAAAAATGAGCAACTCTCCCGTGGACAAAAACGAGGTAATTTTGTATTAACTGGATTCATGGTCTCCTCTGAGGAAAAAAGATTGTGGTTGGACAACCTAATCTTTTATCTCAGGAGACCTTTAAAACCAAGACCTCCATTATTTGGAGGGCATTACCGATTTTTTATTTTGATTTATGGAAGGTTTTCAAGATCATCTAAATCTTTATGTCGTCCACTGGCTTTTTTATTGGTCTTGAGGTCTTCAAGACTAATGAGAGAAACAGAAATCCCCGAAAGATGATCAGTAATCTTTTTACGATGGCATTCTTGAAATTCCACTCCTGAAATTGAAGTCAAGATTTCAATTCGCATTGGAGGGTGACCCATACGAATAATTTTATCCTTTTGTAGAAAAAGGTCCTCATTTATCTCAGGATTTGAAAAACCAAACTTATTCAATACTTCGACTACTTTTTTTGCATTATCGGGTGTAGTAGCAACCCACACATCAATATCATTGGTTGTACGAGGATAGCCATAATATCCCACGGCATACCCTCCAATAAGAAGATACTCAACTTCTTCCTCGTTGAGCAATTTTAAAAAATCTTTGAAGTCTTTCGGTAGCTCGATTTCCATAATTGATTCTTCGTAATTCTTCTATGTGACGAACTCTCTCTTGAGGATTTCGAGAAAGCCAATAATCTTTTGAATCTGTATCATCATATTGAGATGATATTGATATTACTGAACGATCTACTTGCATGATTTATCTCTGCTTTTTCGTTGCAATCTTTTTCGTATTAGCTTTTCATTATACGTTAGTATCTTCAGTAACCTCAATCTTTAAGCACCTATCGGCACCGTTTTTTTACAAATCCAACGAGGTTGTAGAAAAAGTGGATTTTGCAACTTTCCCCTGTACCCTCGATTAAATGGGTTTTAATTCGTTTTAACGATTTTGTCCAGTACTGACCAAACTTGGTAGAATTATTGGGTTAAAAAAATGGCTCTTTATGGATTCTAGGAGCCTGACTTAAAAAAAAATGTTGGAAGCATTACAACAAGGTAAAACTCACCCCTTGTAAGGATCTTCCCATGTTTCGATTACAAAATCTACTCGACGCAGAAAAATGTTATTCTTCTGTACGATTGCTTAGATGGCCAGATGGTGTTCAATGTCCCCACTGCTATCATACAGATGTCATCAAAAAAGGATTTGATGAAAAAGAGTCTCATCGCCAGAAATACCTTTGTAAAAATTGTCAACGGCGATTTGATGATTTAACCAATACAGCATTTTCAGGTCATCATCAGCCTTTAACAGTATGGATGACCTGCCTTTATTTGATGGGACTGAATATCTCAAACCACCAGATAGCCCAAGAACTATCATTGAATAAAGATGATGTGCATCAAATGACTACTCAACTTCGAGAGGGGATTGCTAGCAACAGTGAAGAAACTTTTCTAGAAGGAGAAGTCGAATGTGATGAAGTTTACATTGTCGCTGGGCACAAAGGAAACCCAGAATCGATTAAAAAAAAGGTCGACTTGGTCGAAGAAATCGCCTTAAAGGTGCTCGGGGTCGAGGTACCTTGGAAAAAGAAAAACCCCCAATCTTTGGGATGATTCAACGGGGTGGAGAGGTAGTCATTAAGATGTTGGAAAATGTCCAACAGCAAACTATTCAACCTCTCATTTAATCTACTATTTGCCAAGGAACTACCATTTACACCGATGAATACAACATCTATAATCGCCTAGAGCAATGGGGCTTCGAACATAATACTGTCAATCATAGCCAATATGAATATGCCCGTGACGAAGATGGAGACGGCTTCCATGAGGTTCATGTCAATACCATGGAAGGCTTTTGGTCCCTTCTACGATCTTGGCTAAGACCCCATCGGGGAATTTCTCAAGAAAAACTCCCTGGTTATCTAGCATTTTTTCAGTTTGTTCATAATGTCCGTAAACGAGGAAAAGCTCTGTCAGGGGCTCTCGTTAGCATTTTATTACAATAGGCTCCCGGAAACCATAAAGAGCCAAAATTAATTGAGAACCAGCTTGATCTTGAAGTGAAAGTGCTTCATCTAACGGTTGAATACACAAAATTGGGACCTTGCTGAAGATTCCAATGCCAAAGAGGGTTCGATTGATTCATTGGAATACCTGGGAATACCTGCTAGTGAAATGAAAAAATATGTCTATCCATTTTGAAAAAGACTGTGACCGTATTGTCATCTTGACCATTGATCTAAAAGATTCTTCTTCGAATATCCTCAACAATACGTTTCTCGATGCATTCGAGGCTGCGGTAGAAAAAATTACAGCAGATGATGGCATAGAAGGGGTAATCATCACATCCGCTAAGCAAGAATTTTTTGCGGGCACAGATTTAAATTGGTGTCTCCAGTCTTCCAATCCTGAGTCTGTTTATGCAGTAGCAGAACGCTTCAAAAAGATGCTGAGACAACTGGAAATACTGAACAAACCAACGGTTGCGGCATTGAACGGATCAGCCCTGGGAGGAGGATTGGAAATCGCTTTGAGCTGCCACTACCGTGTTGCCCTCAACAATCCTAAATTCAAATTTGGTTTTCCAGGAATTAGATTTGGTTTGATTCCTGGAGGCGGTGGAACACAAAGGCTTCCGAGGTTGCTGGGTATTCAGGAGGCGTTGTGGCTTCTTTTGGAAGGAACCAAGTTTTCTCCACAGATGGCCTTGTCAAAAGGATTGGTGAATGAGTTGGCTGCTGATTGGGCAGATCTGGTCAAGAAAACAAAAAATTGGATTTTTGCCAATCCGTTTGCAACACAGCCCTGGGACAGTAATCGATTTCAATGGCCTGGGATCATTGGTAATCCAACAAGCGCAGAAATCAGCAAGTTTTGGTCTATTGCCCCTTCTGCCATGAATCAGAAAGTATTCCGAAACTACCCGGCTCCAATGAAAATTTTAGCATGTGTTCATGAAGGGTCGCTGGTTGATTTTGATACCGCTTGCCGCATTGAAAGTCGTTACTTTGCCAATTGTGTTATTGGTTCTGTTGCAAAAAACATGATTCGAGCCTTCTGGTTTCAACTCAGCAGCATCAGAAAAGGGGAACAGCGTCCGACAGAGATTCCACGATCTTTTATACAAAAGATTGGTGTCCTGGGGGCTGGAATGATGGGGAGCGGCATTGCTTATATTTCTGCCATTTCCGGGATGGAAGTGATCTTGAAAGACACTACTCAGGAATTGGCTGAGAGTGGTAAAGCCTATTCTGCGGGAAATCTGGAAGATCAAATTGGCTTCAACCGAATCGACAATACCAGAAAAATGGAAGTACTGTCTCGAATTTTCCCCACAGATCAGATAAAAGGTCTGATGGAGTGTGACTTGATCATTGAAAATGTTTTTGAGCATCGAAACTTGAAAATTCAGGTCATGCAGGAGACTGAAACTTACTTAAAAGATTCAACCGTTTTTGCTACGAACACGTCCTCTCTCTCCATTGATGACTTAGCACAACATTCGAGTAGACCTGAAAATTTTATTGGTATCCATTTTCTTTCTCCTGTGGAGAAAATGCGTTTGGTGGAAATTATTGTCGGGGAAAAAACAAGTATGACCACTCTGGCAAAAGCATTTGATTATGTGAGGCATATTGGGAAAATTCCGATTGTGATTAATGACGGTCGTGGTTTTTATACATCACGTGTTTTTTGGGCTTATGTGCTGGAAGGCATGACCTTGCTCATCGAAGGAAACCATCCCCGGGCAATTGAATCGGCAGGAACACAAGCCGGAATGCCGGTAGGCCCCTTGACCTTAACCGATGAGATCAGTCTGGGATTGGTGTACCAAGGAGTCATGCAATTTATTAACAGCTTAAAACAACAAAAAAGAGAAATTCCAGAGATGCCGGGGCTTCAAGTGTTGAGTTTGATGGTCAACCAACTGGATCGGATTGGTAAGAAAAATGGAAAAGGATTTTATGAATACCCAAAATTTGAAAAAAAATATTTGTGGCCTGGTCTGCAGGAGCATTTTCCTTCCAAAACAACTCTTTCCCAAAAAGAAATGATGACTCGCATTTTATTTGCTCAGGCCATTGAATCCGTACGTTGTCTGGAAGAAAATGTGGTCACTACTGTTGCTGATGCCAATATTGGCAGTTTATTAGGCTGGGGTTTTCCATCCTTTCGAGGAGGAACTTTACAATACATCAACGATTATGGTATCCATGATTTTGTGAAAGAAGCCCGGCATCTGACCGAGCAATGTGGTTCCCGTTTTTCTCCACCCGCTTTGCTGTTAAAAATGGCGCACACTCATCAGACTTTTGAATAAAACGCATTATGTCGACTCCTCCTTTAATCAATTTAAAAGTATTGGACTTTTCCACCCTGCTGCCAGGACCTTACGCCACGATGATGCTTGCCGATCTTGGTGCAGATGTTTTACGTATTGAAGCTCCAGATCGGCCAGATTTGCTGCGTGAAGCCCATGTTGCGGCCTATGAAGCACTCAATCGAAATAAGCGTGGTATGCACTTGAATTTAAAAATTCCTGCTGCCGTCGAGATAGTCAAACATTTGATTCAAAAGTATGACATCATTATCGAACAGTTTCGCCCTGGTGTTATGAAATCCTTAGGACTGGATTATGACACCCTGCAAAAGGAGAATCCTCGTCTGATCTACTGTTCGTTAACAGGCTATGGACAAAACGGCCCTCTTTCCAACCGTGCAGGACATGATATTAACTTCATGGCACTTAGTGGAATGAACTCTTTCAGCGGAACACAGGAGCAAGGTCCTTCTTTGTTGGGAGTTCAAGTCGGAGATGTGGCTGGAGGTTCGATGTTCAGTGTAATCGGCATATTGTCTGCTGTGCTCCACCGTGACAAAACAGGAGAAGGACAGCATGTGGATGTGTCCATGCTCGATGGTACAATTGCTCAAACCCTTATATCTGCCGTAGAGTGGCTGGAGGAGAAAAAGAATCCTGATTATGAGACAGGGCTTTTCAATGGAGGTTCCTACTACAATAATTATCGCACCAAAGATGGCAGATACCTGTCTATTGCTGCCATGGAACCCAAATTTTTTAAGATACTTTTAAAGGTACTGGAGCTGCCGGAGTCTTTTGAAATTATCGATCAAGTTGCTTTCAGAGATTTGGTACGTCAAAAAATTATAACCAAGACGCTGGCAGAATGGACAGCCATTTTTGAACCACTGGATGCGTGTGTGGAACCTGTTTTGACCATGGAAGAAATGGAACAGCACCCTCAAGTGCAGGCAAGGGACATGATCATTCACATGAATAAAACTGATGGGACGACTCAAAAGCAATTGGCTCACCCCGTCAAGTTTTCTAAATCTTCACCAGTTTATGAACATGTCGGTCCTGTTCCTGGAGAACACAGTGAAGAAGTTCTACAGGAGTTCGGATATTCGGCAGACGAAATTAAGCAATTCCGGGATAGGGGCGTGCTGGGTTAGCCCCATGTTCGGCCAATTCCTTCACTTTAACTCCGTAATATTTTCTTGCACAACTGTGAATCGATTCCCACCAGTTTACGAAAGGATCACTTTATGAAAGAAAAGATACCAACCCGTGATAATGCTTTAAAATTGTTAAAGGAGTACACCAAAACCGAGAGCCTGATAAAGCACGGTCTTGCTGTCGAAGCCGTGATGCGTCACTTTGCCAGGGCTAGAGGGGGCGATGAAGAAAAATGGGGAATTGTCGGCCTAGTGCATGATCTTGACTGGGATCAGTTTCCTGAGGAACACTGCAAAAAAACTGAAGAAATACTCAGGCAAAATTACTGGCCAGAAGAATACATACGAGCAGTCATCAGCCATGGCTGGGGGATTTGTACTGATATAAAACCAGAAACCGACATGGAACAAGTGCTCTATGCAGTCGATGAGCTAACGGGCCTGGTTACCACTGCAGCCCTGGTACGTCCAAGCAAAAGCGTGATGGATTTGGAAGTAAAGTCCGTGAAAAAGAAATGGAAAGACAAGAGTTTTGCTGCCAAGATTGACCGTTCCATTATCAATCGTGGGGCTGAGATGCTTAGCATGGACCGGAGTGAATTGATTTCAGAAACCATCCTTGGAATGCGGGAGATCGCAGAGGAACTTGGCCTAAAAGGAAATGCATAGGTGCTTGTGTTAGAAAATGCCAAACAAATTTAGTTAAACTCAAGAATTTGCCATTTCAAACAATAGAAACAGCTATTAAACTAAATTAGTTTTATCAATGATTAACCAAGATTAGGAGATTGTTTATGTTGCTGAAATATATCCAAGAGGCTCTTCATCATGCCAAGTATGAAATTTTGCCCGATGATAAGTCCTATTATGGGGAAATACCAGCATGTAACGGAGTGTATGCGAATGCAGACACTCTTGAGGGTTGTCGTGATGAACTTGAGGAGGTTTTAGAAGAATGGGTTTTGTTCCGAATATATAAAAACCTCCCCTTGCCAATGATTAATGGCCTTCAATTAACCGTTAAAGAAGTTGCATAATGCCTCGTTTTGGTCCAATCAAACGCAAAGATTTGATCCGCTATCTAAACAACTGGGATTTGAAGGACCGTTCTCTGGGGGAAAACATCCATTCATGATTAAAGAAAATATCACATTACGAATCCCCAATCCTCATCAAGGAGATATTGGAAAAGAATTGTTGGCCAGGATATTACGACAAGCCCAAGTGGATAAGCATGATTGGGAAACTCTTTAACTAAGGAATCAATATGAAAAGCTACCGAAAAGAATTGTGGTTCAACACCAGTCAACGTGTCGAGTTCATCAATATTACCCCAGATGTGGATGAATGTTTGCGAGAAAGTGGTGTTCAGGAAGGCATGGTCTTGGTCAATACCAAACAAATTTAGTTGAACTCAAGGATTTACCTTTTCAAACGAAAGGGAAAATGATTTAAGTGATGCAATGAGTCCAAACAATTTATGAAAAAAGAGGTGAAATGCTTTGGGAAGTAGAAGAGTTACAAAAAGTGAGTGAAGTCCATCCAGAAGTTGTTAAAAAAGCTCTCAATGAATTATGGAAAAGAAATCCTGACCTACACAAGGAAGTTGTTATCAATGCCTACTTGGATGAAAAAATTAATTTAGGGAAAGCGGCCGAGCGTCTGAACATATCCAGATTAGAACTTGAACAGGAGTTAAAAGAAAAAGGAATTCCTGTAAGGCATTTGTGCAAAGAAGATATTGTAGCTGAAGTAGAGGCCATTAAGGAATGGTAAATGGAAGTGGTGATTGATAATACCGTATTGAGCAACTTTGCCTTGATTCAACGTGTAGAATTGCTGCATAAAGTTTTTGACGGAGGTGCAACGACTTCTCAACATGTTTGGAATGAACTTCAAATTGGGGAAAAGCAGGGAGTTATCCCAGAAAATGATTGGAGTGATATTAAAGTTCTTGAATTGTCTTCAGACTTAGAAAAAACTACATTTGAAAGAATTAAACAGAAATTAGGAACAGGAGAATCAGCCTGTTTGAGCTTAGCAATTCACAGAAATCTGAAAGTGTTGACTGATGATCTAGATGCCAGGAAATATGCACAAAGAAGAGGAATTCCAGTTTCAGGATCGATTGGTGTGCTCATTCTTGCTATCCGTAAAAAGCTGATCTCTCTGGGGGGAGGAAATGATCTTTTGTTACAGATGATTCAAAAAGGATATTATTCACCTTATCAAAAATTAGATGGACTAATATGAAAAGCTACCGAAAAGAATTATGGTTCAACACCAGTCAACGCATGGAATTCATCAATATCACACCAGAGATTGATGATTGTTTGCGAGAAAGTGGGGTTCAAGAAGGCATGGTATTGGTCAATGCCATGCACATCACTGCCTCGGTTTTCATCAATGACGATGAACATGGACTTCATCATGACTACAAAGAATGGCTGGAACGCTTGGCTCCTCATGCTCCAATCAGCCAATATCGTCACAATGATACTGGCGAAGACAATGCCGATGGTCACATGAAACGTCAGATCATGGGACGGGAAGTCGTGGTGGCCATCACCAACGGCAGACTCGACTTTGGTCCCTGGGAACAAATCTTCTATGGCGAATTTGACGGCAGGCGTCGCAAGCGGGTGTTGGTGAAGATTATTGGGGAGTGAGTCAAATGGACTAACTTCCTTCTTTAATCCATTTAGAAGGCGAAAATAATAACATGTGAAAGTTACGCAGGATTTTCATCGAGGCTCAAGGCTTTTTATCGGGTGCATAGCTTGCTATGTCACTGGTAAAGCAACGCAGAAGATCGTTGAAAAGACAAGTGGATTTGCTAAGTTATTGTTTGAGCATTCCTTAGCAATTGCCTTTTCTAATTCTTGCATAGTTTCATCTAACGACTTGGCTTCTTTTCCTTCCCAAATCAGACTGTCCTCCACAATAACACGAAGAAATGTATAGCCATGGCTCCCATCTGATTTCAAAACTTCCCCATTTATTGATCCACTCTGCTATGTTTGGGTATTGTTCCTCAAGAGCCTTCATGGTTTCCAATCAAATATTGTGACCAGCTTGATAAAATTTAGAAATACTAAGAAATTCTAGTTTGGACCATATACAGATTAACGAACATTCACATATTTTCCTTTTCAATAAATCCATCTACTGTATCAATAATCATCTGATGGATTTCTACATCAAACCATTCCTTGATAACCTGAAGATTTCTTTTCTCCGGCCAACATTCTTCAACTGTATACCAGCTTTCTAATTCCATTTCAAAAATGATTTTATAATTTGTATGGATATATTTCAAGGTATCTTCCAGCCTATCGTATTCGGGGATTAACAGCATAGAGTGCGAGTAAATATAAATTCCAACTTTAATAAAAAATATCCTTCTCTGTGAATGCAGCAATCAAAAGGGCTTTCACGAGGAATGGCATTACAAAATTCAATCTGAATAGTGGAATTTATTTTTCTTCATGCCCATAGTAGCATCATTTCTTAATTCTTCAAGAGTGATCCCAGCATCATCTTCAATGCTCAAAATCCAATCCAAGAATGATTGTTTGGGACGAATAATAGCGATGTCACGATTAATTAAGTACATTTCGTTCCTATTGATTTTGTTCTGCCAGTCGATCCACATAATCTTTTGAGTTTTTAAGACCCGCTTTTGTCCATTGCTGAACTTTTG
>JADGAT010000071.1 GCA_015231885.1 SAR324 cluster bacterium | reverse complement strand
GGCTTCGGAAATGTGGCGGTGAGTTATTTTGGGGACGGAGCAATGGAAGAGGGCGTTTTGCATGAATCAATGAACTTCGCTTCTAATTTCAAGCTTCCGATTCTGCTTGTTTGTGAAAATAATTTTTTTTCCAGCCATCTGCATGTCGATTTAAGACAGCCTGACAATTCTATGGCTCGGTTTGCTTTTGCGCATAAAATTCCTTATCAGGTGATTGACGGTAATGATGTGATTGCGGTGTCCAAGGCCGCTGCTGAATTGATCCATTCGGCAAGGGAAGGCAAAGGTCCTGGTTTTCTAGAAACCGTCACTTATCGTTGGCGTGGCCATGTTGGTCCCCGTGAAGATATTGATGTCGGTGTCAATCGAAGTGATGAATTGGGATTGTGGAAAAAAAGAGATCCTGTACAACGTTTGTGGAGGGCATTGCGGCAAATGGAGGCCTTGATTGAGGAGGAGTACGAGACGATGAAAAATACTGTTTATATGACGGTTGAGGAGGCTTGGCAGCGAGCCGAGGAGGCCCCTTTTCCTGAACAAACCCAATTATTGAATACAGTTTATCACGATTAAATGGACACAATGCAACATTCAGGGAGTTCTTACGGGAAATCGATTCTTTCTGCACATCAATATTTATTATCCAATTACCAGGAAGTTTTTATCTTAGGGCAAGGATTATGGAGTCCTTGGTATGTTGGCAATTCGATGACGGGGTTGGATAAAGAGTTTGGAAAAGAACGAATCATCGACTCTCCGGTTTCAGAAGCAGCTTGTACGGGGGTTGCAGTGGGGGCCGCTTTGTATGGATATCGCCCCATTATGGTTCATCCTCGGATGGATTTTATGTTGTATGCCGTGGATGCGATTGTCAATCAAGCCGCGAAATGGTCTCCTATGTTGGGAGGGCAGGCTCATTCTGCTGTTACTATTCGTAGTATCATCAATCGAGGGGGAGAACAAGGGGCGCAGCATTCGCAGTCATTTCATGCCTGGTTTGCTCATATTCCCGGATTGAGAGTGGTGATGCCGGCTACTCCCCAGGATGCGAGGGATTTGTTGATTGCCAGTGTTTTGTGTGATGATCCGGTTCTTTATATTGACGATCGTTGGTTGTATGAGGTGGAACAGGAACTTCCCCCGATTGTCGAAATGGAATTGAGAAAAGAAGGCCCGAAAATTATCAAACCTGGAACAGATATCACGCTGGTGGGCAACAGTTACTCGACCCATTTGTGCCAACAGGCGGCAGAAATACTGGAATTTCAGAAAGTTTCTTGTGAAGTGATTGACTTACGGGTGATCAATCCTTTTCAGAGTGATCTGATTATTCATTCGGTGCAAAAAACTGGAGCTTTGTGTGTGGTAGATGGGAGCTGGAGCTGTTGCGGTTTGGCAGGGGAAGTGATTGCCCAAGTCGTGGAAAAGATGAATCCTTCCTCTCTGAAAAAAAGCCCTTGTCGGATCACATTGCCCGATGCTCCAGCACCAACAAGCCGTGCTTTGGAAGTTGCTTATTATCCGGATGTTCAGCAAATTATTGACACTATTATGCAGATGATAGAGAAAAAATAAGCCTTTTTCTACTGCAAATGAGATTGTTAAATCCCAAAATTATCACCATTGCCCCCATGCATAGTGCTCTTCATTTGATTCGAAAAGTTTATTTTAAGGTTCATCCAGGGACGAAGTTATGGATGTTCTTGGTAATCGATGCCTGCTTGTTATTGGTGGCCGTTTATGTAGCTTTTGTCCTCCGTTTTGATAGTTTTTGGCCTCTGGAAGCGATGGAAGCACGTCTTTCTTTACTGCTACTTTTATTACCTGCCAAATTGTCTATTCTATATTTCATGAGAATGTATCAATCGGCGCTGCGCTTTGCGGGATTATCCTTTTTGTATGCTACTTTAAAAACAATTTTCGTCAGCTCCTGCCTTCTGGCCATGGTGGCCTTTTTGTTCCAATTGACGACTTTTCCTCGCTCGGTTTTTTTCTTTGATGGGATTTTGAGTTTTTTGCTGGTTGTAGGAATTCGTTTGTTGCTGCGATGGTTCATTTACGATATCAATGGTCCTTTGCAAATCGAGAGAGATCCGGAGGATGTGATTTCCAGTGAAGAAGGTTTTACATTCACAGACATTTTCTCTCGTATTATCCACCGTCTGGCTCGTTGGAGCCATTTGCTGCTCTATTCAAATCTTTCTCGCAGTGCCAAACGATGGATTTTTTTCATGATTGATGCCTTCCTGTTGTCCACAGCTATTTACATGGCATTTGTTTTCCAATTTGAAAATTTTTGGCCTGCAGAATTGTTAGTGAAACGCCTTCCTTTGCTCTTCCTTCTCCTTCCGCTCAAGTTGTCGGTTTTTTATTTCATGAGGATGTATCAATCGGTGTTACGTTACACAGGATTGGCCTTTTTATACACAACTTTGAAAGCCATCATCTTGAGTTCCAGTCTCTTGGCAATTTGTACTTTTTTACTGCAAATAACAACATTGCCACGGTCTGTATTTTTTATTGATGGAATTTTGAGCTTCCTATTGATCATTGGTGTCAGGTTGTTGATGCGGTGGCTAATTTATGACATCAATCTCCCGTTCCAAATGAAGCTAGATGCTAAAAAAGTGATCATCTATGGTGCTGGAGAAGCGGGCATTCAATTGGTCAATTCGTTGTCTCAAGATTATCGTTATCAAACCCTTGCTTTTGTGGATGACAATTCAGCAGTTCAGGGGCAGATTGTAAACGGGTTTTGGGTCTATTCTCCCGAAAAATTACACCGTTTGATTCGACTCTATCGCCCCCATTTGATTTTGCTGGCGATGCCTTCTATCAGCCGACAAAGAAAGCAGGTCATTATTAAACAACTGCAACATTTTTCTATTCCGATTAAATCCCTCCCTGATATTGGGGAGATTGTTGCCGGAACAATCACTGTCAATGAAATACGCAATATTGATATCACAGAACTTCTTGGGAGAGAAGAGATTGCTCCGATTGAGGAGCTGCTGGCGATCAATATTTCAGATAAGACGGTGTTAATCACTGGAGCCGGAGGATCGATTGGTTCAGAACTTTGTCGGCAGATTGCTCAACAACATCCTAAATGTCTGATTCTGCTGGAGCAGAGCGAATTTGCCTTGTATACAATTGATTCTGAATTGACAGAAACTTTTCCTGAATTACAGCAAATCACCTATCTGGGATCTGTCACAGATTTTTCCTATTTGCGGAAAATTCTCAATCAACACCGTGTTGAAACCATTTATCATGCCGCTGCTTACAAACATGTTCCTCTCTTAGAAAGGAATCCTGCCAATGGTGTCCTCAATAATGTTTTAGGAACATTGATTGCCACACGGACAGCATTAGATTGTCATGTGGAGACCTTTGTTTTGATTTCGACAGACAAAGCGGTTCGCCCCTTCAATGTGATGGGAGCAACCAAAAGAGTGGCAGAACTTATTTTACAGGCATTGGCGAAAGAAAATGAAAAAAGGACACGATTTGTGATTGTACGTTTTGGCAATGTCCTTAACAGCACGGGTTCAGTGATTCCCCTCTTTCGTGAGCAAATTGCTGCGGGAAAAACATTGACCGTCACCCATCCCGAGGTGACCCGTTATTTTATGTCGATTTCGGAAGCGTCCCGTTTGGTTATTCAGGCTGGGGCTTTAGGAAAAGGAGGAGAAGTATTTTTACTGGAAATGGGAAAACCTATCAAAATTTATGACTTGGCGATACAAATGATTGAACTCAGCGGATTGATCCCTGAAAAAGATATTGGCATCAAATTTATTGGCTTACGGCCTGGAGAAAAAATGTATGAAGAGTTATTGTTTGACCGCAAAAATACAACCTCTACGATGCATCCTAAAATATATAAAGCCCAAGAAAATTTTATTCCTTTTAAGACACTTCAACCCTTGCTGGATTCATTGCTTGAAGCCTCTCGAAATGATGCCTCATCCCTGAAATCTCTTCTGAAGACTATTGTGCCTGAATATCATCTTGATGTGGAGCCTTCCTCGTTTCGGATCAGTTCGGCTGACGAGGGGTGAACTGCACTGTGGTTCTCAAGTGGAGTCTGGGAATCCTCATCATCATTCATGAGGAAGTTCACGTTGTTTGTGCTCTGGGAGTTGGTAAAAAATAGATGATGGAGAGGATGGCTCCGATTAAGATGGTTTGTTTGACAAAGACATAACTCGTTTGTCGGATGGTTTCAATGAGAGGAAAGGCAAATATTTTAAAACAAACACTGGCAAAAGCGACTAAAAGCATCGCACGGAAGAGTGGGGGACTGTATTTATGAAGCAATCGTCCCACCGATGTAAGCCATAAAGAAGTGAGGAAAGAAGCCAGAAAAGTGATTAGATAACCTCCGCGTTCAAAGGAATCGGCCATAAAAGAAAGGGGAGGATTCCAGTTGGGAGGCAAACCATGCCCTTTTTGTAAACGCTCCAAACTGTCGTCTGCCGGCAGTTTCTCTCCAATAAGAATTTTTGGAAGAAAAATCATGCTCAATCGTTCGAAGTTGACAAAGCCGACAAATTTCTGACTTTCCACTACATTGTCGATAACGACTTGTCCTGAGAGATCATTCCCAATCCGGGAGATCAATCGGGATACATGGAATTTCCAGTTTTTCCCAGTTTTTCCCAGAGGGGTTTCGACAATATATTTGAGACGCTGATCAACATCGGCTTTCATAAAATCAGGGGTTCTGACGGCACCAATTACAATAAACAATGCTAAGAGCAGAGGAATGGTTCCTGCGACGAGGAGGATCATGGTTTTC
The DNA here is from genome assembly GCA_015231885.1 of SAR324 cluster bacterium. Lineage (GTDB taxonomy): Bacteria > SAR324 > SAR324 > SAR324 > NAC60-12. The sequence goes on along the minus strand of JADGAT010000071.1, from coordinate 15,115 downwards.
AGACTCACTTTGGAGTACAAGGTTCCTCCCAGGAAAAAAAGAAAAATGACTAAACTGTAATCTCGGCCTCCTGCAAGGCTCACTAGGAACATACAAATCAATAAGATCACTGCCCTTATCAGATTGATCAGGCTGAATAATGGAAAATTCAGGTGTGCTCCCAGGAAAAAGAAGAAAAGATAAGGGAGAATGCCGAGACCAGATAACCAGTAGAGCCCGGAACCGATGGGCAATCGATTTCCGACGAGTAACCGTGCAGAAAGAGAACCACTATAGTAATGGGAAATCAGGAAAATAATAAAAATAATCCCGGTGATGCCTATGCCCTTGAGGATTAAATTTTCTGGAAGAGCCGGAAATAGTGGTGGCTTGGTTTTTCGATTCCGTGGAGGAAAGGCCAAGAGACTGCCAAACACCGCTCCCCATGTGATTAGATTGATCAAAATCATCGTGACCATCGGGTGTCTTATGGGAAGATTGAAAGCAGGGATGATATAAGGATGATCAAGAAGAGGAATGATATAGATACACCCTAAAAATGCCAGCACCCAGCAAATGATTTGCCCCGTCAGGTAAACAATTGATAACAAACGGACTTCAAGACTATGATCCCGAAACGCTATGCCTAGGAGCAAAAACAAAGGAAGTACCGCCATTACACCAAGGGCCAATTCAAACAATTGCAAAAAGGCTAAGATCGTGAATACGGCAAATCCTCCAACCAAATACGGATAATTGTTCTTTAAAAATATACTCATCTGTTTTATAAACTCGTTATCTTTTCTAAAGTAGGGTGTTGCCTAAAAGATCTATTGGAAATTTGAGGAGTGCATAAAAAACTCAATTGTAGTAGTGCAATTTGCATTCATATTATCATGCCTCTTGATCAAAACCAAGGAATCGACCTGAGAGTGGGACTGATTACCTGAAATCACTAAAGGATTCTCAAGAGTATGCCTAAAAATTTTGCAATCACGGGAGTGGCAGGCTATGTTGCTCCTCGCCACCTAAAAGCCATCAAAGACACAGAGAATCGACTGTTAGCTGCTTTAGACCCTCATGACTCAGTGGGGATGATGGATCAGTATTTTCCGAACGCTAGGTTCTTTACAGAATATGAACGGTTTGATCGGCATCTCGAAAAATTAAAAAGAGAGGGAGTCGATCAAAAAATTCATTACTTGAGTATTTGTTCCCCCAACTACCTACACGACGCTCATATTCGAATGGCATTGCGTATTGGAGCTGATGCGATTTGTGAAAAACCGCTGGTGCTCAATCCCTGGAATCTGGACGCACTGGCGGAACTCGAAGCTGAAACCGGTCGATGTGTTTATACTATTCTACAATTTCGAGTACACCCCACTCTGCTTGTATACAAGAAGCAGCTGGAGCAAGAATCTCTTCATGATAAGCATGAGATTGAATTGACCTATATCACTTCCCGAGGCCATTGGTATCTTTCTTCCTGGAAAGGAAATCCGGAACGTTCCGGAGGGTTAGCGACCAATATTGGCGTTCACTTCTTTGACATGTTGATTTGGTTGTTTGGGGACGTAGAGCATAGTGAAGTGCATTATGTTGACAGTCAAAAAATCGGAGGTTTTCTAGAACTGGAACGGGCGAGAGTGAGATGGTTTCTCTCCATTGATTATGAGACGCTGCCTGAAACTGCCAAAGAGAACAATCTGCGAACATTTCGTTCCATGATCATTGATGGGCAGGAAATAGAATTTTCTGGAGGATTTACGGAATTGCATACCAAGATCTATCAGGAAACTTTGCAGGGTCGGGGATTCGTCATTGACGATACCCGCCCCGCCATTCAACTTGTTTGCGATATCCGTGGTGTAGAACCCATTGGTATCCAGCATCATTCTCATCCCTTCTTGAAAAATTGAGAAATGAAGAATTATTTTGCTCACGAATCAGCTTGTATTGATCAAGGGGCTTTCATTGGCGAAGGAACAAAAATTTGGCATTTTTCTCATGTGATGGGAAAAGCAAAAGTTGGTAAAAACTGTTCTCTGGGACAAAATGTTTTTGTTGCGGATAATGTGGTAGTCGGCAATGGTTGTAAGATTCAGAATAACGTGTCGCTCTATGAAGGAGTCATTTTGGAAGATTTTGTCTTTTGTGGTCCGAGTATGGTTTTTACCAATGTGAAAACGCCTCGTAGTGAGTTTCCTCGTAACACTAGCGATGTTTATATGAAAACCTTGGTAAAACAAGGGGTCTCTATTGGGGCAAATGCAACCCTTGTTTGTGGAATTACGTTACATGAATCGGTCTTTGTTGCTGCCGGAGCAGTTGTCACTAAAGACTTTCCTTCCTATTCTATTGTTGCGGGAGTGCCTGGAAAAATAGTAGGTTGGATGAGTGCTTATGGCGATGTACTAACATTTGATGTTGGCGGCTATGCCGTTGATTCTATAGGGTGCCATTATCACCAAATTTCTGAAAGAAAGGTGCAAAAGATTTCCTGACCTTAGTCCTCAATGAAACCTCTCAAAATTGCTCACCCCACCGAACCCTCCTTTAACTTCTTTGTTCTCCATAAAACAGAACACACCGACAAACCAAAACATTCTAGAAATCAAAACATAAAAGTGTTATGCAAGTTGGAGCGCTTTTCAATGGAAAGCAGATTCACTGGGAAAGCTTGTTTTTTCTTTATGCCTAATATCCGAGAATCCTCAAAAAGGGAGAAAATTCGTGGAATTCAATTGGAATTTGAATCCAGTATTTTTAATTCAACTGTTGGGCTTTTTTGGGTCGCTTCTGATTTTAACGTCGTGGATCAACAGAATCCTATCCCGGCGCTCCTATTTTGATCACAAATTCCTGCCTTGTTTTGCCTGGGGATGGTGTGTCTATTTTTTAGTTTATATATTGGGAAGTCGCTGGTCTGCCTCAGTTGAGATGGTCCATTTGATTTTTACAGGAATGGCTTTTGGCATTCCCTGTTTAGCAGGGCTTTGGTATTGGGTTCGTTGCTCCCCTGCTGGTCCTCAAAGGCGGTCTCACAATCTACCTTTAGAAAAAGGAACTCTACTATTGGTGGGATTGTTTGTCGGAGCAATGATCAACGTAGGCCCCTATTTGGAATTTCCTTCTGATCCGCTCTATCACCTCTCGGCTACGCAATCTTGGGAAACGGCACGCTGGTTAAATGTGGTTGAAGATCGTCCTTCCCATTTTGTCTACTTTGTCAACCACTGGCTATTGCAGTCATCGAACATTAGCTGGGGGGAGAGGGGGGGAGTTGCGTTCTTGACTGCTGTTTTGAACGGTATGCTCCTTTGGAACTTCATTCGTTTTACCCGGTCGTTCTCCCAAAATGTCTGGGTGGGCTGGGGGGGCGGTCTTGCTTCAATCGGATTTTTCGGAACCAGTATTTTCAGCTATTATCGGTACTATGCCTTGGCAGATTCTTTTGTTGCCTACTTAGTTTTTCTGGAGGCTTTGTTGCTGGTTTGCGCTTGTTTTTTCAAGGAACGTTTTCGTCATCTCTTTTTGCTTCCTCCTCTGCTAGCATTTTGCTGGCAAAACCATCCTCAGGAAGTTTTATTGTTGATCAATGCAGCAGGAGGGGCAGGGATCTTGTTGCTCCTCTTTCGTTATCAAAAGCTTTCCGGTTACTTTAGAAAACCATTGGTCGTTATCGTAGGATTAGGGTTTTTGGGATTTCTACTTGTCTTTTCATTGACGAAGGCTCCCATTGTGTCTCAAGAAGAAGAATTTTATCTACAGAAAATAATGGACGGACTATTGGAAAGTTCATTGTACGTCATTCGCTTTGCTCGCTTAAACAATGTGATGGGGATTGCTGCCTGGATTGCGATGGTGGGCGCTGCTATCGTGCTGTTTTTGTCACAAAGCTCTAAAAAACTAAGCATTCTTGCTGCCCTTTGTTTGTGGCCGCTCGTCGTTTTGTGGAACCCTCTCGCCATTAATTTATTGCTGCGAGCGCTTCCTTCGTCTTCTGTCCTCTATCGTCTCATTTTTGGATCTTTATACTGGGTTTTTTTGGTTGTCTTTTTAGAATTTGTATTTGCGCATCGGCCTTGGTTATTTCGTTTATTTCCCTGGCTAACTTTCCTTAAAGGAGGCAATCGTTATCTGCTGCGACATTTGAAAATGCCAGCGGTTTTAGTGCTCTTTTTGGGAATAACACTGATTCCTTACGCTCCTGTCAGAGGAAAAATTCCCCATTTATTTACAAAAACTGAGATGGAGCTTGATGGAAGAGAGTTAAACCAGGTGATTCGATTTCTTCGTCACGAAGCACCGCTTCGCTGTGTCGATCCTCTTCTTGGCAATAAATATCGCCCAGTGCGTCGATTTATACTCAGTGATCCGTATATCAATCAATATTTGTTGGCAACAGGATACTTTTACACCATGACGGATCGTTGGAGAATTATTTTTCCTGTTGAACCGGAGCATCGTGATTTTCCCAATCAGTTTATTCTTAGGTGGTTTAATGATATCTCGAAAAAACTAGAAGGGTCTTCTAGAATTCCTGTTTTTCCTGATGTTCTCCGAGAACATAGTATTTGTTATGTGCTTCTGTATTCTGGCAATTCTGTCCCAATCAGCCGGATGGGTGCTCTTTCCGGGCACTGGGCTCCGGATTTTGTTAATAGCCGACACGATTATTCCCAAAAATTGTTTTTCTGGATCAGCAAGTATCCTCAAGATTTTCAGTTGGTTTTTGAGGATCAGTCAGTTCAACTCTTTAAAGTTTTATGAACATAGAGCTTAAAAAATTAAAAATGTCGGTCGTTGAAAAAATTTCAATTGGAGGGGGTGCAATCATCCTTTTCCTGTTTTTTTTTCAGTGGTATGAGTTGGCTCTTGGCGTTTTTGCCACACTCCCTCTTCTGTTTTTAATTTGCAGGTCTGTCTTTGATGGAACTCTTGAAATCCGATTTTTGTCAATAAGTTATCTAGGCGGGCAAAGTCTTTGTTGGCTGATTGGGTTTTTGGGTTGTTTTTATATTTTTCCTCTTATTGACTATCCTCTTGTTTATTTGTTCAATGGTGCCAACGGACGTCCTGTCAAACATACTGTTGTAACGATGATTTTAGTCAATTTGACCATGTGGGGCGGCTTATTAGGAAGCCAGATAGCACTATTTTTTCAAAAGAAACAAACTGAAGCCGGAAGTTTTTTACCCTTGCCAAAACACTTCTTACGAAATGGTATTTTGGTGACATCGATAGTTTTTGCGATTTTTCTACTCGCATCATTCTATGGTGGGGGCCTTTCTGCGCGCACGTTAATCGGCAGTCGCATACCCATCGGTTCTCTCTTATATTGGGTCACCGGATTTGGGGGAGTTTCTTTTCTTTTTTTCTTTTTTGCTGGGGCTTATTTATGCATGCCGTTTTTTAGTCTTAGAAACGTAATGTTACTCCTGATTTTGTTTTTGTGCATGGCTCTTTCTGGATTGACAGGTGGGCGTGGCACCAGTATTCAGATGCTATTGTTTTTTTTGGGAGGAACTTTGTTTTCTGATTTCAGTTTAAAAACGATTGCCCGTCTGACGATAGGGTTGGTTCCCATTGTACTGGCATTTGTGATTGTGATTGGGGCGGCTCGAAGTGAAAATTTTTCCACTGATCGCTTTGAAGTGCGAATAGAGAAAATATGGCATGCAGTTACCGTTACTGTTCCGATTCAATGGAAAAATCGCACCTATTATTTTTTAAGAAGAATCACCAATGATTTGGCCGGGCAATTGGTGATTGATACGGTGTCAGAAAAGCAGGAATTTATCGGATTTCGCAATTTTGACCGTCTAACGACAATTTTTATTCCCAAATTTATTATTGGTGAAAAACCGTCAGCAGATGATGGTCCAGAGCGATTACGTGATGATTATGGACTGATTGTGACTGATTTCCATTCCATCCCGATTACTTTTATGGCCGATGCTTTTGAGCGGGGAGGATATTTCGCTACATTCCTTTGTTCCTTTTTACTTTCTTTCTGGCTTACGCTGATTGGAATTTCCATTCGCACCCTAAAATGGCCTTTATTTCGTGCTGTGTTGCTGATTGCTTTTGCCTATCATTGCTTTAATATCCAAACTTTTTCAGTTATCGGAACGATACGAGAAGTGACCTACACTTTTGTGAAAGACGCGATTTTGATGGGAAGCGTTGTTTTTTTTATCAGTTTACTTCCATCCAAGCTAGCCGATCTTGGGAAACCATGATTATCTGTCCCTCATTTTATGATGAACGATTTGATGGCATTGGACGAGTTTCCAAAATGGTGGAACAAACCTTTCTGGAAATGGGCCATCAACCGCAAATATTGTCTGCAAACGACTCTGAGGAACTTTGTTCATCTGAATTGGGAGTGGGTTATGGACGCAACTACCCGAAGATGGTTTTTTCCGCGCTAACGCGGTCGTTTCTTCCTCCGAAAACGATTGTGTGCATGCATTTAGGTTTGGCTCCGGTTGCACGTATCATCAGTCAGCGTTACGGGGTCCCATACCTCGTATTCCTTCACGGAATTGAAGCATGGCAAGCTTTAAATTTGCGCAGACGTTGGGGATTATTGAAGGTCCAGCAACTGCTTTCAAACTCTAACTTTACCTTGCGTCATTTCCACGATTACAATCCAACACTTTCTCATATTCCATCAGTTGTGATCCCGCTTGGAATCGGGATAGAATCAAAGGAAGCAACGGATCTTGTTCAAAAACCTCAAATTCTGATTGTAGGTCGGTTGGATCAGAGTGAGCAATATAAAGGACATCGACTTCTCATCCGCAGCCTTGATTTGATTGTAAAGGAATATCCTGAAGTGCAGTTGATTGTCGTCGGTGACGGAGATGATCGCCCTAATTTGGAGCATTTTGCGGATCAGTTTTCACTCCGGGAGCGGGTAAAATTTTTAGGAAAAGTCTCCGATTCACGACTTTCACAACTCTATAGAGAGAGCATGGTTTTTGCGATGCCTTCTAAGGGAGAAGGGTTCGGATTGGCGTATTTGGAAGCAATGGCTCATGGCTTGCCTTGTATTTGTTCCGATGTTGATGCGGCTCGAGAAGTGGTGCAGCATGGAGAAACAGGTTATGCTGTAGATCCGCTCAATCTTTTTGATCTAGCAGAAAAATTGTTAGCATTGCTAACGCATCCTAAGCGGAGGAAAACCATGGGTCAAGCAGGAAAAGAGCGATATTTAAAACATTTTACAGAAAAGCACTTCCAAGCTCGTTTGCAAAAAGTCCTAACCCTGAAAGTATAGTTGAGAAGTCCTGATGGAATTTTTAGTTTTTTTATCTTTAATGGGTTTTGTGATGCTGCTGCACATAGTTTTAAAGAATCACATTGAATTGATTCTGTTTGCCAGCATTGCAGCGACTATCGGGGTATTAAATATTTTTACATTTGCAGGATATCTCCAGATGACAGCATATGGAATCTTTTATAGTGGTTTATGCTGTGCAGTAATTGGTTTATTTTTGTACATAACCAAATATCGCCAATTAGCGAAGGATTTGTTTTCTCCTGGAATAGTTGTCTTTGTGGTCGTTTCGGTGCTTTATCGAGCAAAATTTATAGATTTCACTTATGGTGGATATGATGAAATTAGAAGTTGGGGATTGGCCGTAAAAGAAATGCTCCTCACTCATCAATTTCCAGGAGTGGATAGTGCAATTTCTCACAAAGATTATTTTCGAGGAACAACGCTATTTCAGTATTTCATGGTACTCAATACCTCTTATCATGAGGGGCGTGTTTACTTCGCTCATTTTATACTTCAATTCGCTCCTTTAATGGTTATGTTTCATAAAGTTTCCTGGAAGCAATTTCATTGGATTTTAATCTTTCTCGCAACCGTTTTTTATTTCATACAAGGGATGGGTACGGGCGTCGTGTCTCTTTATGTGGACCATGTGCTGAGTGTCTATTTTGCGATGATTATTTATGTATATTTTATCTTAAAAATTGAAAGAAAGTATATTTTCCTATTGATTCCTATTTTATTTGCGCTCCCTTTGATTAAGAAAGCCGGGTTTTCTCTGAGCCTGCTAGCCCTGTTTCTGATTTCAGCCGATTTGATTCTTCAAATCATCCTAAAAACTGCAAAAGACAATCACTTGTCAGATTGGTTTTCTATACCTGAAATTAAAAAAAAAGAAATGGTGATGACATTTGTTGTAATTATAATGTTATGGAGTGCCCCACTATCAGCCTATTACAGTTGGAGATATAGGCTCAATACAGTTGGGATTGGTGAACCCTTATCGATGTCTCTCATTTCACCAAAAAAAATAATTCATGATATTTCGAATGCATCAGAATATAAAAGGACTGTGACTAAAGCATTTTTTAAAGCCGTCCAGGAGCAACCTTTCATCTCTAGTTCAGATAAAGGGAAAATATACTCGAAAATCGAACAGAATTTAGGTTTTCAATTGCCTCAAGCCATCAGGTGGACGGGAACTGGTCAAATCACACTCATCCAATGGCTTGTTCTGATAACTGGAGTATATCTCTGTGCGTTTATTCTGCAATTTAGTCAAAAGTCAAAATGGATAATTGCTATTATTTATGCATGCATGCTCGCAGGACTTATTCTATTTTCATTCGCGCTGCTTTTGTTTTATGTCTATGTCATTTCTCCTCCTCAAGCCCTTCAGTTGATTAGTTTTAATCGACATATTGGAATATTTGTCACGGCTTTTTGTTTGATAGGGTTTGGCTTTCTTTTCCAAATTCAAAAGAACGATGATTGCCATTTTAACAAGAAAAACGAAAAATCCAAATTGGCTGCAAATTTGTTGGGACTATTCATTATTTGTGGTTTATATGTTATTGAACCTCCTGCTTCTAGAGGAATTCTTTCACGCCACGGTTATACGGACATCAGAGCATCCCTCCAGAAAAAGATTCAATTCGTCAAATCTAATGTCTCTCTTGATACCAAGATGTTTGTGGTTTATCAAAATTCACCCGGGGGTCACATCAGTATGATACACGATTTATTTCCGATAAAGACCACGAAAAGTTGCAACTCCTTGGGGCAGCTTTATTCTACTCACGACCATTGGACCTGTGACATTTCACCCGCAGAATGGGGAAAATTGATCCAAGAGGAAAAGGCAGACTATGTTTTTCTGGGTCAGGTTGATGATCAATTTTGGGACCGCTATGATGTCTTGTTCGAAGAAGGAACACAGATTTCTGATTTTTTGTTTAAAATTCATAAAATTTCTGCAAACCATATCCGTTTATCTCCAATTCGATAAGTCAATTCAGATTCGAATCCAAGTTCAAAAGCTAGAGGCCTATGAGTCCTGAAAATCCCAAGAGCAGTCCTCGTATTCTAATAATGCTTCCTTGTTACAATGAGGAGGCCACTATCGGGGGGCTTTTGAAAGAAATACAGGAAATGAATTCGGAATATGATACGCTGGTGATCGATGATGGTTCGCAAGACCAAACCTTTCAAATCGCCTCTGCTTTGTCGCCGTGCATCAAACTCGCAGTCAATCTTGGCATTGGGGGGGCTATCCAAACAGCAATCAAATATGCCTATGATAATGGTTATGATTTTTGTATTCAAGTGGATGGCGATGGACAACACCCTCCAAACCAAATACAGGTTTTGCTTGAGAATCATGAAGTATCGTCGGCCAGTCTTGTTGTTGGGTCTCGGTTTATTATGGATAACCAATTTCAATCTACGCCGGCACGACGTGTCGGAATTAAAATCATTAGTAAAGTCATCAAAGGAGTGTTTCATTTCAAGATCACAGATCCAACCAGTGGTTTTCGGTTGATGGACCGGAAAGCCATGTCACTTTTCAGCAAAAGATATCCCGTCGATTTTCCAGAACCTATTTCACTGGCAATTGCCTTAGAGGAAGACTTACTCATTGCCGAAACACCAGTAGTTATGAAAGCGAGAGAAACAGGAGTCAGCTCAATCATTGGATTAAAAACAATTGCTTATATGATAAGGGTAGTCGGTTATTTGTTTCTAATTCGTATAGGGAGGCATATCTGATCCGCTATGGAATATCAACCCACACTGCAAACGGTTATTTTCTTATCACTGTTCATCGTGATTTATCTCTTTGTTTTAATGAGAAACACAATCAGGAACGCCATTGATTTGTACGATTTCTTATTGCTTTCCGCTGTGGCGATTATCCCCCTATTTTATATTTTAACTCCAAAATGGGTTGTTTTTCTTGCAAAATTTATTGGTGTCAGTTTTTCGTTTCTCATCTTGTTTGGTTCTTTGTTTGTGATTACTTTTGTGTATCTCTATCGTTTGAACATCAAACTTAATCAACAAAACCAGAAAATCATTTTGCTGGTCCAGGAAGTGGGTTTGCTCAGAGAAGCTTTGTCGCGAGAAAAAGGGAGGGAACACTCGAAGCAGGAGCCCAGGGGAAATTGAACAAAAAGAGGATCTCGCAACCTTGTTAGATAACTTCGTAACCTTGAAATGTTTCAATTGAATTCTTGTCTCAGCCTCAAGTTATTTGTAAACAGCGGAAAATTCTTCTGTGTTCAAAAGACGAGAAACCCCTACTTGTAACTGATGGAGCAACGAAAGGTTTTCATTGGAAGAAGCATGTTGATAAAACTCAGGATTTTTATACTGGATGCGATGACCGACTCCATTGGAAACATACCACAAGTGCCAGCCGTCATTGAACAGAGCTCCCAAGGAAAATTTTCTGCTTTCTTCATTTTCTCCATTTCTTGCATCACCCGGAATGGGTTCAAGCGTGAGTGGGTCGGAGTTTGATAAAACATCTTGAACAGAATAACTGTCCGAGTACACGTAGTAGTGAGGGTCGAAATAGAGCCATTTTTTTTGGCTAGGGTCAAAAACCTCCATCAATGTGTGAGATCCACCCCCGTGCCCGTCATAAAACTCAAAGGTCACTGTGCGTGAAATAAATCCCTGGGCATCAAGAAATGTTCGGAACATTTTGACGGCTTCTCCACAGAAGATTGTATCGGGATCAGGAGAAGCGTTGATTAGTGGCCTGAATGATTGCGCCGAGTCATTCCATTTTTTAGAGATAAACCAACGAAAGAGGGTAATGATCCCTTGGATATCCTGAGACACCTTAGGAGCTTGTTCCAGAATTGGTAAAATTTCTTTGCGCGGGGAGGTCCTGTAGATTGCGATTGGAACCCATAACGAATTGAGTATTTTTTCAAAAAAATCCCACTCTTGCGGAGGACGGCTGATGCGATCCATAAATTTAGTTTTGTCGCTATATTCTTCATAAGTATCTTTGTATGAATCCAAAATAAATAAAAAAAGAAGGGCAACGCAAGCTAAACTGATAAAAACAAAAAGAAGCTTCCGATAGCTAAAAACAGCCTGTGGAAGAGAGGAAATGTTTGTTGTCAAGTGCTTCATGATATTTTTCCAGTATCCATCCTGTTCACAAATGAGCGCGGGGGTTGTTTTTGTAAGAATGCAAGATTCATTCACGGTATACCGGATATATATAACAAAAAATAAATAGATTTCCAATTCTCAATCATTATTCAGTATGTGTGGCATTTACGGATATATCGGCACCGAATCGTTTGATTCGGATCGGGTGCTCAAGGCGTTGAACCATCGCGGGCCCGATTCTCAAGGGCAATGGGATGCAGAATTGGCAAACCAAAAAATTCAATTGCTCCATACACGTCTGGCAATTCTCGATCTTAAACCGACCGGACAACAACCGATGATTGATCCAATTAACGGAAACGTCATTGTGTTCAATGGAGAAATTTACAATTTTAGGGAATTGCGTCAGCAGATGGAAGCACGGGGATTGGTTTTCCACTCCGAAAGTGATACGGAAGTTTTGTTGCTGGCCTACCGGGTATGGGGGAAACAGTTTTTGGAGCGTCTCGATGGGATGTTTGCTTTTCTTCTCTTTGATAAGGCCGAACAATCCCTGCTTCTCGCTCGAGACCATGTTGGAATTAAACCCCTCTACTATGCCCAAACCAAAGGAGGAGGATGGGTGTTTTCCTCAGAAGTTCGGGCACTGATGGAATCAAAACTGGTATCGGAAGAATGGGATGCAGACAGCATCCATCAGTATTTAGTGTATGGCTCGATCCAGGAACCCGGCACAATTCGAAAAGCAATCCATGCATTTCCTCCTGCACATTACGCCTGCTTCGATTTGAGGCAGATCCAAAAAACAATTCCAGATTTCAGCCAATATTGGAATTTGCATGATTTTTCAGTTCCTAATCATGGTGGCGCAATTGAAATGGTGCATCATGCTGAAGTTTTGTCTCGCACATTGGAACAGCAACGCATAGCTGATGTTCCGGTTGGTTTGTTTTTGTCAGCAGGGATAGACAGCACCGTTTTAGCTGGGACGCTGGCAGAACTGGATGGGAGTTCAAGAGCCGAAAAGGGAGCTATGACCGCCTTTACTTTCGGATTGCAGGATTCAAGTCAGGATGAAAGTCAATTGGCAGCAATGTCTGCTCGTCAGTTGGGACTGAAGCATGAAACTTCACTGCTTCCCGAAAAAGCGATTTTTTCCTGGTTATCAGATGGATTTGCCGCTATGGATCAACCGTCATCAGATGGGATGAATACCTATCTGATCTCGAGGGCTGCTTCAAAACACGATATTAAAGTCGTACTCAGCGGGTGTGGAGCCGATGAGCTGCATGGAGGTTATCCCCATTTTCGTTCATTGAATCGACTCTGGGAATGGCGTCAGCGTCTTGGAAAATGGGAAAATGCTATTCTTCCGTTGTTGGCAAGCGCCTTTAGATTTTGCGGAAATCCAATCCTGCAGGAACGCCTTTTGCTTTTATTAAAACAGCGATCTCCCGCCGGGATGGTACAAGAAAAAAGGAGGTTTTTTGTCCCAACCCAAATCAAGTCAATTTGGCCCGAATATCCCTTTTCAAGTGAAGGACCAATTGAAGAAATTCGATACACAAAGGAAGAGGTTTCTGCTCAAATATCTATGGCAGAAATTCAAGGGTATCTCAAAAATACGTTGCTGCGGGATAGTGATTGGGCGACGATGGCAAACCACCAGGAATTACGAGTTCCTTACCTTGGAAAAAGGTATTTGGAGACAGTGATGGGGATTTCCTGGAAATTGAAACAAGCGACCCGAAAAAGAAATAAACCTCTCTTGTCTCATCTTCTCCCTCGTGAAAGCCAATGGGTTCAAAAACGTAACAAAACAGGATTTGAGTTAGATTACGCGCGGTACTTAAAAGGACCATTACGAGACCAAATGCATACCGCTTTTGTATATTTAAAGCAGAAACACGGGTTTCAGATTAATCCGGATCAAATTGAAACCTCACTGCAGACAGCCGACAACAAGCAGGTACGCCGTTACTGGTCACTGCTTAGTTTAGGACTTTACCTCAAACGGCATAGCTGAATCGCGAAATGCAAAAGTTAAAAATTCTCCATTATATCCCGGTTTATGCACCTGCCTGGCAATTTGGGGGTCCTGTGAAAAGTGTCAGCCAACTTTGTGAGGGGCTCGTCTCGCAGGGACATGAGGTTGAAGTTTTTACTTCAAATGCAGGATTGGCTTCCTTTTCTGATTTGCCATTAAACAAAGCTGTGGATAAAAATGGTGTGCAAGTGAGCTATTTTTCTCGGAAATCCGGTTTGGGGATTGCTTGTCCAGGTATGGAAAACGCGGTTAGGCAACGGGCAAAAGAATTCGATATAATCCATGTCACCGGAGTTTGGCAACGAACCAGTGTTGCTGCCTGTCAAGCGGCAAAAACAAATAACATTCCCTACGTGGTCTCTCCACGTGGAGCGTTGGGGCCTTATTCCTGGCAACAAAAAGCAATCAAAAAAAAAATTTACTATTGGTTAAAAGAACAGTTTAATGTCAAAAACGCAGAGGGGGTTCATTATACGACGGAACAAGAAAAGGATGAATGTCGGCTGCTGAAACTTCCGGGAAAGCCCTTTGTGATTCCCAATGGCTTTGATTTTGGAGCCTGGCGTCCGGATCCGGAAAAGGTGTCCCAATGGAAGGAATTAAACGCTTTCAATCCGGATGCTTTCTTAATCTTGAATGTGGGACGCCTTCATCACAAAAAGGGACTGGATTTATTGCCGGCAGCACTGGCACCTCTTCGTGGTTTGAATTGGAGACTGGTATTGGTGGGAAACAGCGAAGATGACACGAAAATTCGATTGAAAGAAAAATTTGAATCATTTGGGCTTTTGGAACATCTACGCTTTTTAGAATTTGAAAAACCTGAAAATTTGCCTGCCATTTATGCGGCTGCCAATTTGTTCGTATTGCCGAGCCGACATGAAAACTTTGGGAACGTGGTCGTTGAGGCCCTTGCCTGCCATTGTCCGGTGATGATTTCTCAGGAAGTTGGCCTCAATCAGGAAGTTAAAAAGGCCGAGGTCGGGTGGGTCCTACCTCGTGTTGCTGAAGAATGGTCAAACCAGATAAACGAATTGATGCAAAATAAAAACAAGCTAACTGAAGTCAGCTCGCGGACGAGGAAATGGGCGGAACAAGTTTTTTCTTACCAAAAAACAGCATTTCAAATGGCTAACCAATATTTAAATTTGAATAATTCTGATGCTGACTGATTTTCTCCGATTGCTTCAAGAAATAGTTATCGTTTTTCGACTTCTGCCGTTGTTTTCCTTTTTTACATGGATTTTCAATGGGTTTCGCTGTCTTCCAACACTTTTAAAGACGAGAAGTGTTGGTATTTTAGATCAAATGCTTGGTTCTTCATTTAAAGTGAAATGGAATCATCGAACGCTTCAATTTGATCAATTGGATTTTGGAGTGGTGCGGGAAATTTATGGACATCTTTGTTATGCCAAACCAGGAGAATTGAAGAATGCCAAGCATATCTTGGATTTAGGAGCAAACAGTGGTTCATTTTGCGTTTTTGCGGCATTGGAAGCACCCTATGCACAAATTGAAGCCATCGAAATACAGTCTCATTTGGCGCAGTCAGCCCGGTGCAATGTGCTGCAGAATCATTGTGAAAACCAAGTGACAGTTCGATGTGCTGCGGTGGGAGGTTCCCATAACGAGTGGGTGCAAACAATCATGAAAGAGGATCCCAATAT
>JADGAT010000070.1:15444-20455 GCA_015231885.1 SAR324 cluster bacterium | reverse complement strand
GTGATGGGGCCCGTCAAGGTTTCGGATGTCGAAGCCGCTCAACAAAAAATAATCCAGATGGTCCGCAAGCTCGAAGAAGATGGGAAGATCGTTATTGGTGGTCGAGGAGGTGAATCTTCGGTGGTCTGATGTAACATGAGTTTGAGATTAGAGCTCTTTAAACAATACCAATTCCCCAAATTTGCGATAATGATGTTTATGGCTCTGATCACATGGATTGAGGCCGGTTTGGTTGCTGTAATATCTCCGATGGTTGATTGAAGGATTACATGTGCCGGTATATGATGACAGCCATTCTTATCGTATTTGAAATATGACGGGTCACTATAACATCATTTTACCCTTGATGCTCACAACGGTCATCAGTAGGTTTGGTTCCATCTGATGAAACAATCAGAAAAATGAGAAAAAGCGGTATATCGCAAACAATATGCGATCAGTATAAGTTACAAAGTAACGGGAATAGATAAATAATTGGTTAGCACAGCTAGTATGAAATGGTCTCTCAATTGTTATTCAGAAAGTTGATCAACTAATTCAGAGTACCCTAATACCGGAGACGCCACAGGAAACAACAAACGTTGTTCAAGTCCCATGTTTTTTGCATTTAGAATCGGATCGTGATGCTGATTATACTGCTGCAAACGAATAATGGACTGTTGAGGGTCATGGAGTTGATAGAGGATATAAATGAGTCGATCCAGCAATACGGTTTTTAAAGGATGTTCCTGGTCAATCACTTCCAGAATAATGTTGCGGGCCATTGCCCAATTTTGTTTCAGAAGATAAGAAGAACTCAGGGCATCCACTAAATAGATCTGTCGGGGGAACATTTCTAAACCTTCTTCATATATTTCTAAAGCCGCTTCTTCATTTCCTCGATAGCGATGAAAATCTCCGGCTAAACGATGGATGAAACCGCCCCCTTTCTTTTGCTGCAAGGCGGGTAATAGGATGCGAAATGCTTCTTCAAACCTTTTGAGCTGATACAATGCGGAAATGTGTAGGTAGGTACTTTCCCAATCATTTGGAAATTTATGGATCAGCTGCTGAGTGATTGGTAAAACGGCAGGATACTCTCTTTTTAAATACCTGACACGTGCTAAAGAGAATTGCAAAATATCACTATCATGAATGAATTGAAGTTGATGAATGAGATTCTCTGCTTTTTTATACTGCCCCAGTAACGTATATATATCGAGTTGCAGCCTTAAAATTTTTGGTTCCAATGGTTCTTTTTTCAGTAATTCCTTCAATTGTCTTTCGACAGCACTATACTCTCCCTGCATCAATTGGCGACGTAAATAAAGTAATTGATAGTCACGATTGAGTGGAGCAATGGTGATTGATCGGTTCAATGCCAAATCGCCCTGTAAAAAATTCCCTTGTTTGAAAAGAATGGACGCTTTTAAAAAGTGTGCATGAGGAAGCCTGTCGTTAATTTCCAGGCTGCGCTGGAGCCATGTCAACGCAGATTCCAAATCTCCTTTTTGGATAAAGATGAGTGCCAGCTCATTCATAATCTCGAAACGGAGTGGATGGGCTTGTAAAAGCTGTTCCAGTAGCGTTTGTGCAGCATTCAGCTTTTTTTGACGAATCAAAATATGTGCATGAATTAAGGAGTCTTCCAAGAGGAGAATACCCTTTTGTGCCAGTTTTTCAACATGACGAATGCCCTGTTCCCATTGTTGTTCTGCAAAATATATTTTTAACTGTTCATGTAAAGCAGCATAGGAATTCGGATGTTTGTCCAGAAATTGTTGAGTCAATACTTTAGCGTGATAATAATTCCCTTGTGCAGAATGAATACGGATTTGTAGAATCAATACCTCCTGATTGCCAGGTTCCAGAAGCAATGCCTGGTTGATGGCTGCTGTTGCTGCTTCATAGCCTTGTTGTTTCAGGTTCAAGCGTGCCAAATGATAAAAACCTATCATGTACTGCCTGTCTCGATTAGTCAGTTCCTCCAAAGCGGCAATAGCTCGTTCATTATCTTGAATTTTTTCATACACCATCGCTAATTTGACGTATGCTGAAATAAGCTCAGGCTGCAGACGAATGGTTGATTTGTATGCATTGATGGCGATGCCGTAGCGTTGTGTGCGTAATGCAATGTCTCCCAATAACTCAAAATAGGAACCATTCAGAGGGGATAGTTGGGTAGCTTGTTTCACATGCTGCTCCGCCTTCCCATACTGTTCCATTTTCAAATATGCCAATGCGAGGCGATAATGCGCTGCTACATTTTTTGTGTCTTGTTTTAAAAGAGTATTTTGTATCTGGATCTCTTCGGCCAGATTATTTCCAATGATGATGGGTCCTCGTATTTGTTCAGAGTAACGGGTGCAGCTAATAACAAACCATACGATGATGGCAAATTGAAGAATTTTCAAAAAATAAGGATGCATTGCTTTGTCAGTTGCTAGTGTTACAGGAGTATTATTTTACTTTGTGGGAATAGAATAAATGGTAGAAGGCGTACTTTCGTTTCCTTGTGAATCTACTAATCTTAGTTTATACAAGAAAGTATGTTCTTCTTGAGGAAGATAATCAATGTAAAATGCTTCTTTGATCGGATGAGCATTAACTGGTTGGTCAGACCAAGGTTGACCTTGTTCTGTTTTATAGATGTTCATTCGATAGAAGAGTGTGCGTTGGACCATATCTTGCGGCACAGAAAAATAAAACTCCAGCTTTTCTGGTTGTTGTTTCCAAGACAATCGAATCAGCTTATAATTTTTTATTTGTGTTGGCAACGGTGTATTTGGGATATTTCGGAGCTCAGGCAGAAGTTTTTTCGCGATCCTTTTCCAATGAAGATTGGGTAAAGGAGGAAAACCCACAAAACCAGTAAATTGGATCACTTGTGTTTTTCCTAGCGCATCCCCATTTTTGGTTTGGTGAGTCACTTTGTAAATATAAGATTCTAACCCCTTGTGAACATCAGGATGGAAAGACACCCGTTTTCCAGAAAGGTTGAAATGATGAGATGGAAACGGGAGTGAATATTGTTTGACCTGCTTCGCTTCGCATCGCACACACTGAGGGTCCAACATCAGTTCTTCTATAAAAAACTGTTGAGAGTTCGTTTCTAAGGGAATAGGAGCCTGCATCGTCCAGGAAAGTCGGATGCTTTCTCCACGCTGTATCGCTTCCAACTTTTCAAAAGTAGGCGTCACACGTTCGGGGCGTGGTGGGGTACGGCGTCCACATGCAACGAGCACTGAAACAAAAACAAGCATAACGGCCAAAAAACGGTTCATAAGTTCTCAGAAGAATGGTATTTTATAAAATGATGAATTTTAAGATTATTTTCACAATCAAACAAGAGGAAATACTTACATGGAAAAAGCTACTTTTGCAGCAGGCTGTTTCTGGGGAGTAGAAGCCGCATTTCGTCAAATAAAAGGAGTGATATCCACTTCGGTCGGTTACACAGGAGGCACATTTCCCAACCCTACTTATCAAGACACATGCACCGGGACAACAGGACATGCAGAAGCAATTGAAATAATCTACAATGCTGCTGTCGTCTCTTATGCGCAATTACTGAACGTCTTTTGGCAAAACCATGATCCCACTACGTTGAATCGACAAGGTCCTGACATAGGAACCCAATATCGTTCTGCTATTTTCTTTCACTCTCCAGAACAGGAAGCTGCCGCAATTGCCTCCAAAAAAAAATTGCAGCACTCGGTCTATTCTGGCAAAATCATTGTCACCGAAATTGTGGCGGCCTCCCAATATTATCCTGCAGAAGATTATCATCAGCAGTACTTCGAAAAGCTTGGACTCTCTACTTCAAAAATTTAGTATATTATGGACAAAATGACAATGTTAGACCCAACCTATTGGGTTTTTGATCTTGATGGGACATTAACCGTTCCCGTTCACGATTTTGATGCGATTCGCAGTAGACTGGGATTAGAAGAGGGTTGCGATATCCTTGCAGCACTTTCTAAAATGTCAGAAACTCAAGCACTTCCTTTATTGAAGGAACTGGAACTCATCGAAATCGAACTTGCTAAGAAAGCACTGCCCTCCCCTGGTGCCGTTGCATTGCTGGCTGAATTGCATCAACGAAACTGTGAACTGGGCATACTCACACGAAACAACAAAAAAAATGCTTTGTTTTCTTTAGAAGCATTGGGAGTGGGCTCTTATTTTTCAGAGGATTGTGTGCTCGGACGTGAAGATGTGGCCCCCAAACCAAGCCCTGATGGTATTTTGAAGTTGTCTGCCTATTGGAACACTACACCTGTAAATGTCATGATGGTTGGTGATTATTTATACGATCTACAAGCAGGGCGCAACGCAGGCGCAACCACCGTCCATGTTGACCAAACCGGTGTATTTCCGTGGCCTGAATGGATGGATATTGGAGTAAACAGTCTGCAGAAATTGCATCAGGGCTTGTGTTCCTGAATTTGTTCATTTGATTCTTTTATCTCAACCCAATTTGTCCAATACCAGGCAATTTGACAGCAAGATCCAAAAAATCAATGCCAAATACCAAACCAAGAATATTCAACTCTATTCCTTCTTTTATCGCAATTCCAACACCAAGAAGGCCAAATAATGAAAAATGATACCCGGTACCACTTGGCATCGGAGCGAACCAGGTAGCACCGGGAAGATAATCTTTGCCAACGGCATGAGCGGGTAATTCCAGCTGAAGAGAGGGAACTTGCCGGCCAACATGAGCAATGAACGTATTACTATTGGGTCCGGGCCAAACACGGTATTCATTAGAATAAGGGTAGGAATCCACAGCAGTTTGAATGTTTGGAATCATTTGGGCAGCCTGTGGACCACGCACATCCAAGATTACTTTTGGTTTGTTTCCATACCAATAACGATCTGGAATATCAATGCCCGATACTACGACTGGGTATCCCCGATAGGCTCTCCATCCCAACACTTGATAGGTAACGTAATGTGGGGATGATTCAGGTTTTACTGCAATCCACATATGGACTGCAAATAGCCCCCTCCAATTGAAAGCACGGGC
>JADGAT010000070.1:0-15347 GCA_015231885.1 SAR324 cluster bacterium | reverse complement strand
GCCGCATAAACCTGTACCACTGCCTCCGATACGGTTTGCGGAGATGGAGCCAATTCAGCACTTTCTCGATTTGCAGTGTGCCAAGCATCTTCTAAATCGATGCGGTTGCTTAAAAAGACGGCAAATGGTCCTATCAGGAGAATGACTAAAATCAATAATGGGTAACGCCCCCATTTGATTATTCGAACAAGTGTTGAGATCATAGTTTATTTGTTTTCAGGATAGTAAGCTCAAAATAAATGTGCGAAATCCATTTGATATCCAGTACAGTATACAAAAAACTGCTTAGATTGACAGGTTTATTCAAGGAACATCTTTATGCATTCAGATGACATTTTATATCAGCAAGTTCTTCAACAACTGGAAGAACGCGGAAATTATGAAAGGAGTGCCCAGTCCAGAGACATTAGCAAACTCGCCGGAATCCAGCATCTGTTAAAAGATTTAGATGAACCGCATAAGTCCTGTCAATACATTCATATTGCCGGGACCAATGGAAAAGGCCTCACAGGTGCCATGCTCTCCCATATTCTGCAAGGCGAAGGATACACAACAGGTTTTTACAGCTCTCCACATGTGATTGATATTCGAGAACGAATTTCTATCAATGGCCAGATGGTGTCAAAAGGTCAATTTGCCAAATACGCCTCTCGTGTGCTTCAAAATGTAAAAAATTATCCGGCTCATATCTACCTTTCTTATTTTGATATTCTGACTGCACTGGCTTTTTTGATATTCAAGGAAGCACAAATCGAATGGGCTATCCTGGAGACAGGACTTGGTGGCAAAGCCGATTCCACGAATGTTACAGAAAAGAAGTTAAGTATCCTCACCCCAATTAGTTATGACCATATGAATGTTTTGGGAACAAGTCTGGAAGCCATTGCAGAAGAAAAGCTGGGAATTGTAAGAGAGCATATTCCTACGGTAGTTGCACCACAAATAAAGCCCTTAATGCCCTGGTTAAAAAAACGATTGCACGATTTAGGCAGCCCTGCTGTCTTTGCAGAAGAGTTGGTTATTGATCAAAAGAACAATGGTAACTATCAACTGCAATGGCCAAACGGATCACAGGATATCATTGACTTAAAGAAAGAGGGATTGTCTGTTCCTGAACAGCAATGCCTCCAAACGGCTTTGATGGCATATCGTGTGCTACATGCACCACGTCCTGATAAAAAACAGAGAACCTCCTGGTGCCGCAATGCGATGAATACTCGATTGCCTGGTCGCCTGGAGTATCATAAACAGGTCATTTGGAGAAAGAATAAACTGGAATTTCCCAACATGGTTTTTGATGGGGGGCATAACGCCGCAGCATTAGAGGCGCTTTACAAACAATTGATGAGCTGGAATATAAAACAATACACGTTAATCCTGGGGTTTGCGGAGGATAAGATGGTACAGGCTTTAAAACAGCCCCTCTTGGATTTATGCCTGCCAGCTACCTGTATTATTATAACAAAAGCACAATCTCCACGTGCTGCTAGCCTGGAGAGGCTGACAAATTTTATTTTGCCTGCCTGCAACTCCATGGACCCACCACCAGTTCTTCAACAGGCCAATACTGCAGAAGATGCGCTCCTGCGGGCTTATCATTCTCACCCATTAGCGGTGATCATTTCTGGATCCTTCTATTTGTTAGGTGAAATATTCCAAATACTGGAAAAATAAAGATTAACCGGTGTAACACTTGCATATTTGAAAGCGTATAAGGTATACACCAATAAATAGTATTGCTTTCAAACGAAGAGACTGATTTGCATAAGGCCTATATGAAGTGGATGAGAATTTTCTTTTTGCTCCAGATTATTGTTTTCTTTCCAACAAGTGGACTTTGGGCAGAATCAATTTTAGTGAATACAAATATCTTGAATGTTCGCCATCAGCCTGAAGGACAAAAAATTGGGAGAGTTTATCGAGGAGAACAGTTCATGGTTCTGGAAGAACAAAAAGGCTGGGGAAAAATTCAATTTCAATATAATCAGCACGGCTGGGTAAGCCTGCAGTACACTACCCCATTATCACAACACTCTACAATTTATCTTCAGTCCTTTTGTCAAAAACTAAACGAAGAATTTGACCAACTGAAATGGAAAAGTATTCGCTGCCGCAATGAAGACTGGCAAGCCAATATGCGATCGGTTAAAGGCCATCCTCTTATTTACACCGTAGTTGGGAAACAATCACCGGCCACGCTGCTGCTTTGCAGTGTTCATTCAGATGAAAATACTCCCTATCAATGCTTTCGATTGCTGCAGTTGTTGCAGCAACAACCAGAATTGTTAAATCACAGTGTTGTGATTGCACCACTCGTCAACCCTGATGGGTTTTTCAAACGGTACAAGACCCGGACCAATGCCCGAAAGGTAGATTTGAATCGAAACCTGCCCACCAAAGACTGGAGATCTAATGCGTTACGATCTTGGAACACCCACTATTCCAGTAACGCAAGACGCTACCCAGGAAATAGCGCAAATTCAGAGCCTGAAAATCAATTTGTTGTCGAATTAATTCATCGTTTCAATCCAGACAAAGTGATTTCTATTCATGCTCCCATGAATTTTTTAGATTTGGATTATTTGGACCCGTCAAAATCAGATCAGACACAACGTGCCGTTCTCAAAAAAGCACAAGCGTTGGCTGTGCGCGTTTCCAAGGAAAGTAGCTATAAGTTTTTGAATTATCAAACATTTGTGGGAAGTTTGGGACGCTATGGAAAAGAATGGAAAATTCCTATTTATACATTGGAGTTGCCAAGTGCTGATTATACAAAATCAGAATCCTACTTTCAGACCTTGAAACAAAGTATGTTTTCTGCTTTCAACTTCATCATCGATCATCGAAGAACGGCCCACATCACTCCACCCAAAAAAGGTGCTGTCAACTAAGTTCTTGTTTGAGCATTCCTAAAGAAGATTACTCCAAATACCATTATGACAAAACGAGTATTACTGAGATGATTCAACACTGTATTAGAAACAGGACCAATGTTCTTTTTCAAGGAGCTGATTGGCTGTTAAGTAGGATTTGATAAGATCGGCATTTTCAATGGTGGTGATCAAGATCTTTTCATTGCGGTCTAGTTGTGGAAGCGCTGGGAACTCATGACTATCTGAAAGAGATAAATGATCTGTAGGAATCATACTCAGTAATTGAATATTCCATAATGGCAAACAAAGAGAGACTACCTCTGTTAAATCACCTTTGCCATAGATGTGCAGACCCTTCACCCCCTGAGCAGAAAGTTCTTCTAATTTATCATTAACCCTTCGTTTCAAATCTTGAAAATAAAACACGGAGCGCTTTAAATAGCTTCCAGTCAGTCTACTTTTCTCTAAAGCACCCTGAGGCGTTAAAAAATAAATCCATCGTCGAGGACTGACCTGTTTTGCCCGCATCCATCCTTTTTGCAGGACGCGCTGAATAAAAGCGTTGGTTAATCCCAGAGATATATCCAACTCCTTTGCCAACTGCCGTTGATTGATGCTATGGTTTTTTTCAACTTTTTCAAACAGGGCTAGTGTCCGGAGTTCTTCATTATCCATAAATTATATTAACTATAATGCTTTACGATTTTCAAGGATCAAAGGAGGATTTAAAAATGCTGATTCTGTAGGCTTTTCATTTCACTGCAGGCGAGACGACCCTATTGACTGGACTTTCAATGTTATAAATTTTGTGTGACTAGATAACACCTGCCAATGAGACAATGTTCAAAAATTGAACATAATCTACCACGAAAAAACATTTCGTCAAGCTGTTTTATGAAGAATGTGAAAAATTATGAAGCCGGTAATTCAATGGAAAAGCGCGAACCACCGGATATGATGCTGTGATATCGAATAAAACCATTATGATCGGCGATGATTTGAGAAACAATGCTTAAACCTAAGCCTGTACCATGCTTTTGCGTCGTAGTGTAGGGTTCAAACAAACGTTTTCTCAGTTCAGGAGGAACTCCAGGCCCTGTATCCATGACTTCGGCGCGCACCATTTTCAACTCTGAGTCAAAGTGAGTTGAAATTCTTATTTCTCCTTTTCCATCAAGTGCAGCAACCGCATTGTCAATCAAGTTGATAAATACTCGTTTCATTTGTTCATGATCTAGAGGAAAACGAGGAAGCTGAGTGTCGAGTTCTGTGACTAGAGAGATTTGTTCAGGAACGGCATTGCGATACAATTGAACGGCTTCTGCGATGGTTGCATTGAAATCATCGGGTTGCAAATTTGATTCAGGGAGGCGGGCAAATTGGGAAAATTCCTTAACCATTTTCTTGAGCACTTCCACTTCTTTTATAATAGTTTGAGTGGCTTGATCCAATACTTCTACATTAGCGAATTGGTCTAAGTATTTGCGGCGAATTCGCTGTGCCGATAATTGAATAGGAGTCAGTGGATTTTTAATTTCATGGGCAATCCGGCGCGCCACGTCCTGCCATGCACGTGCCCGTTGAAATCGTTGAATTTCAGTCATATTTTCATAGACCACAATCATGCCTTCTGGTGTGTTCTCCTTATTTTTTAATACCAGTAAAGTAACCGCGATATGGACTGGTTCATCATCTTTGATAATAGTCAATTCACGGGAAATGGTATCTACTTGCTCTGACTGTATTCTTTGTATCATTTCTTCGAATAGATCCAGTGATTCTTTGTCCAAAATTTTGCGATAATATACATTTTGGTAATGGGTCGTTTTTAATTGGAGCAGATTGGAGGCTGACTTATTCAATCCATTGATGTGTCCACTCATGTCTAAAGACATCACCCCAGTCTTGATATTTTCCAATACCAGTTCCATAAACCGATTGTGTTCCTCTAAGGCATGATGGCTATTTTGGAGTTGCTGACTCATTGCGTTGAATGAATGAACGAGTTGCCCAAAATCACGATCCAATGGCATGCCTTTTTCAGCAACGACCTGATATCCTAATTCTCCTTCTGACATCCGTTCTGTCGCTTCAGCAAGCTGCTCAATCGGACGTACAAAACCTCTTGCCAGATAAAAAGCAAACCAGGTTGCAACAAAGACAATCAAAAGAATCATGAACAGTAAGCTGATGATATAATAATTTTTGATCAGTTCTTCTGATTCAGAGAGTATTTGTGCATTGATTTCTTGCTCATCCAAATTATTGAGGGAACCTGTGATGTGCTTTGTGTCGACGTACAGTATCTCAATAATTCGACGTTTCCCATCCCAATTCACATGACGGAGGTGTCGATAAATCAATCGTTTGCCTAAATCTTCTGAAAGCCAGACTACAGATTGATTTTCAACTTGCTCCCATTCAATAAGATTCATGGGTTTCCAATATTTCTGAGATTTGTAGGTACGCAATGCCTGAAAAACCAACTCATGGTCTGGAGCATAAATAGAGACTCCTTCGGTGTTGCCTGGTGTTATGGAGGTATTGAAACTCTCAACAGACTCAAGAATTGAAGGATCTTGTAAAATATTATTTTCCACAACCCACCCCTGTATTTCCATCAGATTTTTCAGATTGCGGTAGTACGCCTTGGATACATTTTGAGCATTTTGGAGGGTGCTTTCACTCTGCCCAGACAACCACGATTCTAATGTGGAATAGGTCAGCAATGTGGAAAATAAATGAGAAAATGTTGCAGGAAAGGAAATTAAGACAAAGGCAATGATTAATTTTGTTTTTAGAGTCACTCCAAGCACTTGCCGATTGCGCTCAAACATGAGTTTTAGCAAGTTTTTAAGAATCAAATAGAATACAATAACCAATAAAACAATATTGACATTGATGGCAACAAAAATGCTCAGCTTGGAATTGATGTTTGCCCAGCTTGAAAAGCCCTGTTGTATGTCAAAATATGTGAGAAAAACAATACAGGACATCAATCCAAAAATTGCGAGGAGGCGATTTCGGATTTGAGGAGAAAATCTGTTAAGGAAATTCAATTTGTGCCAAATACTAGATTTGGATTGCAAGGATTGCATGATTTCTCCCTTGTGGATACAAATGGAAGGTGGTATAGCAGTGAAATTCTATGGCTCGCTAAGGGATGAGGTATTTTGTTTTTCATGCCTAAGAGCTTTATCTGTGTACCATGCTAACATAACCAAGACTGAAGCACCTGCCATATTTCTTTACGCCCAACCTTCTTTGTGGAAGAATGCTGAATTGGTAATTCCGAAAGATTCATTTTCGTCTGGATTTGTTGGAGATGTGGAATCACCTGGTTTCTCTTCAGCTTATCCACTTTATTTGCAATAATTAAGATTGGGATATGGTAAGTATGCAACCAGCTTTGCAATTGTAAGTCCTGTTCTGTGGGACCATGTCTGACATCAATAATGAGAATGACTCCCCTTAGGGAGGAGCGATCTGAAAGATAAGTTTCAACTAATTGTTTCCATTGCCCTTGCATGGATTTGGAGACTTTAGCAAAACCATATCCTGGCAAATCAACCAACAAAAATATGTCATTAACCGAAAAAAAGTTTATCATCCTGGTTTTACCAGGAGTAGAACTCGTTTTGACAAGGTTTTTTCGGTTTAGCAAAGAGTTGATCAAAGAGGACTTCCCAACATTTGATTTTCCGGCAAACGCAATTTCAGGAGATTGCACTGCAGGAAATTGCTGTTTGTTAACAGCACTGATCACAAATTCGGTAGATTTAATTTTCATAAGAGGGCATCTTTTACGGAAAACAGTCAATTCTCTGGATTTTCTGGACTATGAGAAGGTGTCATAACCGGGTCGGGTAACAAGTAGGCAATTCTGCTACGCAGCGAGACTTCTTCAATGGTAAAGTGTTTGAGTTTAAGATCGAAATAAAGCAGCACCATCACGATGGCGGCAAATGGGTAGACCATTACATATCCAAGGTATTGTGACCAACGGAGCGCACTCAAAACTTCTGGATTCTGTAAAAGGGTCAGCATCTGCGTAACGACTTCTTCATTTTCTGATGGGTTGAGCTCAATGTTTGGTATAAAAGAAAGGAATAGAGCACTGAAAAAAAATAATTTGATTGTGCCCAATAGAATAATGGTAATGATGGTTTTGGGCATATTGGTTTGTGCCAGTCGGTAACTGGCAACTAATGCTCGAAACCCTCTTTCTTCCTCAATAATATATATTGTTTGAGCCAGAGCAAACGCAAAAATGCTGATAATTAAGCAAAAGAAAAGAATGGCATTCAGGGGAAGCGGCAACACCGCAAACATCGATCCAACCAGAAAAAAAATAAACTGTAAAATGCCAACATGAATTGCGCCAAACACTAAACGGGGTCGAGTCCCCTTTAAAATTCCAATAGCAGGAAAAATTGGCTGAAACATCAAGACAACAATGCCAAGAGTCATTGCAGCTTCTGTCAGACGAATTGTGAGGAAAAACAAAATATGTTCAATTTCCAAATTGAGAATACTGCTGATGATTGGGGGTACTAAAAGGGTTGCGGACAGTATCAGTATTGGGATAAAATTGGTTCTATAAATACGAAAACCTAAAGCCAAGCATTGTATAATGGTATGCTGCCGCAATAACTCTTCTTTCATGAATGTCCTTAAAGAAATGGGTCGTAAATGGGAATAAGATCAAGGGCTGCCGCCTCTAATGTAGTTACGTAAGTAATTTGAGAGTTCAATCCTTTTCACCGGTGTTTGAGTATGACAAACAAAATTATAGCAAAGACTGAACTATCTTTACAAGTTGAAGAATCAGATCAGGTGCTTCCTGACGAATCAGATCAAATCATTGCTGATTTAAAAAATCAACTTTCTAAGCTGAAAGACCAGCTTCTGAATTATGAAAAGGCTGCAGAAGAATCTCCTCCTCTCGAGGTGGAAGTAATGGTTGCACAAGATATTCCTCTTTCTCAAGAGACCAAGATTCAGCTTCAAATTAAAAAATATCAAATCAAATCGTTGCTGGAGAAAGAACAAGCAGCTCAACACCGTTCTAGGATATTACCACATGTTGTGAATAATTTACAGCAACCCATTTCACAGATGACATCTGATTTGCAGCAGCTCATTTCCAATGCCCAGGATTTGGAAGTGCAGCAAACTCTGGAGCAATGTCTTTCGGTAGTAAAAGGAGTTGAGCAATTGAATACGAAAACCGCACAACTGGACGCACCAATCACTGCCAGGAAAAAGCAAGTGGAATTGCTGTCTTTTTTTAAAAATATTGCCCGCAATCAGCAGAAAGACAACGAAGATCCGATTAAATTATATGCATCCTCCCGGCTTCCTCAAACCATATATGTGGACCAATTCCTTTTTCACAAAAGCATTCTGATACTTCTTAAAGAAATAAGCCGCTTGTCCGATGATGATACAATCAGTATCACCCTGAAGCAAGGAGAAGAATTTATTTACGATATTAATGTCAAACAGTTATATATTTCTTTATTCGGAGAAAAAAATTGGAACCTTCCTCCACAAACTGAAATGGAAACATTTTTAGACCAAACACTGGAAGAAACAGAAGAATGGGGGCTGGATGTTTTATATGCAAAAAAAATCATAGAAGAACATGGAGGTTCTTTATCATTCCACCATGAAAAAGAAGAAGTCGTCGGATTCGATATAACCCTTCCCACAGAACAACAATGAGCAGCAATACCATTGATATCCTCACTCCACAGGGGTATCTTTCCAAAATTCAGAAAAATCCAAATCTGGATGTGGTCATGAATTTATTTAAAATTCCCAGGGCTTTTGCCGTTTCGGGTTTTGGAAATTGGAGTGTGGGTAAACACAGTTTTTGTACGGCATTTTTGGCATTATACTGGGCTAGATTTCGGGGGTATGGAGAAAAAATACGGAATCAATTGATTGTCATGGCCATGACCCATGATCTTCACGAAGCGGCCACTGGTGATATTCTGCCAGCTCTAAAAAATGAAGAATTACGACATCAGTTGGATCACATCCAAAGTACGTTTCTTGAAAGTCTTAATGTGGAGGAAAAATCGGAATTGAAAGTCGATCTGAAAATACTGGATATTATTGCTTTTATGTATGAAATCCAACAGGCTCAAACCGTCAATCTTGAACAAAAAGTGTTGCTGCAAGAATTTTTTGTTACACAAAAAATGAATTTACAACAATATTGCGACAGGTGGGGAGTTGAGCATATTGAAAGCTTTCTAGAAGAATTAGGAGTGTTTGAATGAAAAGCTCACCGAGCTGTAATGGTTCCTGTAAAATTCAATGAATCCATTCGATACGGCATGTGCTTTTCACTTCCTTCGAGACTGTCTGCAATGGAATCCTTTTCTTGTTCTAAAAAATCAGAAATTGCAGCACGAAACCCCGGGTGTTCAATCCAATGAGCACTGTAGGTAATTTCTGGTAAAAACCCTCTCTGTATTTTGTGCGGTCCTTGAGCCCCCGCCTCAAATAATTCAATTCTATGTGCAATGGCATATTCAATGGCCTGGTAATAACATAATTCAAAATGGAGATGCTTGAAATCTTCCAGGCATCCCCAATATCTTCCATAGAGACAATTCCCCTTGTGATAGTTGATGGTTCCAGCCACCCAGCGCCCTTCCAATTTGGCAAAAATTAACAGAATGTATTTCTTCATGTTGGTGAATACATTTTGAAAAAACTCATAGGATAAATAATCACATGCTCCTTTTTTATGAGTGGTTGATAAATAGAATTCATACATAATCTGACAATGCTCCTGGCTTATTTGTTCTCCTGTTAAGAGCTCAATACAAATTCCCTGCTCTGCTACTTTCCGTCGTTCCCTTATGATTTCTTTGCGCCGCTTTCCTTTCAGAACACTCAAAAAATCATCAAATTTTGTATAGTTGCGATTTTTCCAGTGGAATTGATGGCTATGGCGTATCAAGAAGCCGGCATTTTCAAAAACAGGAACTTCGCCTGGAGGGATGAACAAAAAATGCAGAGAGTGACATTCCCATTTGGCTGCCAGCTCCAGCACAGTTTTCAGTAAAATTTTACTGTACTTCTCATAATCGAAATCGGGATGGATTAAGATTTTATTACCTGTAGCAGGAGTGAATGGAACTGCAGAAAGCAGTTTGGGGTAATAATTGAATCCATGTTGGGCATATGCGTTGACCCAACCCCAATCGAATATATATTCCCCATAACTATTGTCTTTTATATAAAGATAAATTGCACCCGTTAACTTTTCATTCTCCCAAACCGTTAAGTATTTGGAAACCCAACCGACCTTTTTCCCGACACATTGTCCCTCTTCCATCGCAAGAAGATAATGATATTCTGAGAACGGAAAGTGTTGACCAGTCAATGGAGACCAAGCATGAGAGGGGATTTCTTGTAGAGTGTCAAAAATTTTTATTTGCATGTGTTGAAGCAAAGCTGCTGAAAATGTTAGAACAGATATCCTGGAGAGGACAACAATTATTTGAATTGGAAAAGTCTTCGAGGAGGGGCATCCATTGGTAAGAGGAAGAGAGGGCTCTGATTGTTGAAGGAGTCCTCTCTGTTATCGGTTAAACTTCTTCTTCCAGATAAGTTTCGTATTGCTCTGAAGTAAGTAACATATCTTTATCGTCCATAGTGAAAGGTTCAATAGCAATTATCCAACCGTCTCCATAACAATCCTCGTTGATTGCTTCTGGTTCATTTTCTAATGCTTCATTAATCCTAATGACCTTCCCAGATATAGGCATGAATAAAGGAGACACGGCCTTTACGGACTCAATTGTTCCAAATTCATCGCCCGCATCCACTTCTTCATTCACATTTGGAAGTTCCACATAAACAATATCTCCTAATAAATTCTGGGCATGGTCTGTAATACCTACGATACCAGTTGTTCCTTCAATGCGGAGCCATTCATGCTCTTTGGTATACAACAAGTTAGAGACAACTTCACTCATTCGATTCTCCTTTTTTAACAAAAATAATCACAAGCAATAAGAGTACAAATTAACTTATCATGGATTTAACGCCCTATCACTCATCTTGAGTGACGCCTTCCCTATAATCTTCCTTCGGTGAAAATGTCAATTCTTTGATGAAGAAGTTTGCGTTTTCTTATACATTTTCCTATTAAAAGCTAAAAAATCAATCCTTATTTGGCTACAATCACAAAATTTTATTAGATATGGAATCCGTAATTCTATGTTTGATTGGAATTGGCGTGCTCGCTCTATTGGGGCTTCAGAATTCGCTAATGTTGACAATGAAACATCAAACGCTCACAAGACGCAATAATCCTTGCAACCAAGTAATGCAATCACAGTATGCCGTTATTGGAAAGGTTCCTGTTGCTTATATAGCCGCACTATTTTATGGAGGAATATTAGGGCAATTATTACATATGTTTCAAGCAGAAAAAGTCACATGGCTTTGGATTTCAACGGGGATCATCATTGCTATTCTGGTGTCCTGTTATTATGCTTATTTGCTTTTCTATAAACTTCGCTTGAAATGTATGGCCTGCATTCGTTTGTACCTGATTAATGCAATGATGGCTATTTGTCTCTTGGGATACTACTGGTATGGGTAGTCAAACCAACTATACGGGTTCATCGACATCCACGTGGTCATTGTAGGCCAAATATCCCAGCCCCAAACCCGCTGCAGCAAATATCAAATTCATTCCACCTGGAAGAACATAGGCTAAAAAAAGAAAAACACCCATTATGCCGTACTTGTAAACAGAGTTGGTTTTGTATTGTTTGAGTAACTCGTCTTTGTTCAAATTCATGGTATTTTTTACCTTCTTAGGTGATGAGTAAGCAGGAAATCAAGCAGGAAGTGCCAATCTCCTGGAAACGGTTAAAAACATTTTTTCAATGCAAAAAATAACAGACTTACCAGCAAAAAACAAATTTTCTTGATAACGATTCAATGGAATTGAGACTTACAAGGTTTTATACAATATTACAGCATTTCCTTTTGAGTTATATTTCACTTCATCAAAATAGATTTGCATCATCAAGATTCCTCTTCCTGTTGTTTTTCCTACGTTTTCAGGAACACGAGGATCTGCAATTTGTGTAATGTCAAAACCATTTCCCTCATCAGAAATATGAAATTCGACATGCTGCGACTCCAATTTTCGTACAATAACCACTTTACGATTTTTATATGGTGCTGTCTCTTGACGCTGTTCAATTTCATGCTGCATCAGGGCATAGCCCTCTTTTTGTTCACGGAGTTCCGAAGAAATCTCATAATTGCCGTGAATGACGGAATTTGTCAATGCTTCAATCAAACCTATAGTGATTTGAGATTGCATATTAGTCAAAAAATTGGCAGCAAAAAAATGAGCAATCGGTTCCACTTCTTTGACCTTACTCAAATGAAACTCCATATAGGGCAACGTCGCCAGCTGTTCCCAGTGAATTTGCAAGTTATTGTACTGTTGCTGAAGTGTCTGGGAGAGTTGCAGATTTTTTCCAATTTCAAAAGCACGATTAATGCGCTGGAACAAATCTTCGGGATCATAAGGCTTCGTGATATAATCAATTGCGCCACATTGCAGTGCTTTAATGATATTCTGACTCTCATTAATTGCAGAAAGAAAGACCACTGGCAAATTGACATACCTGGGATCGTTTTTTAAATGCTGGATCAGCCCAATCCCATTCATGATTGGCATGTTATTATCGACAAGCAGTATATCTGGTGTCAGTCCGTCTGCCAACTGATCTAAAGCTTCCTGGCCGTTTGCAGCAGCGGCCACTTCAAATCCTTTCCCCTCCAGAAGAATAGCCAATGCCTTCCTTAACGGATCTTCATCCTCTACACTCAAAATTTTGTATGTAGACATCATTAATTCTTATTCCCATCCAAAGGTTGCAGGAGGTTTGTGGGTAATGTCATAAAAAACGGCGTCAATGCCTGGGATCTGAAAAATCTGTTGAGCTGCAGTATTGACAAGTTTCCAATCAATTTTTGCAAATTGTGCGGTCATGACATCTTCTGAACAAACAGGACGAAGGACAATACAATCGCCCGTCCCTGTTACCGAAAGCGGCAAAAGAATAACCAAAATTTGAAAAATCTCATGCATGAGATCATTTTCACGACAAATTTGAGTGATCACATCATCGGCTTCCCGGAGAATATCTAAGCGATCTTTGGTACAATAACCTTTTTTAATTTGTAAATGGGGTAATTTTTCAGGTAGTAACAACGTGATTACCCTGTTGACAGCCCTGATTTCGTTTGTAATTCTGATAGCAAGTGTCTCCAGTTGTTCCCAGTCTTTTGCTCCTGTCAAAACAGCAGGCCGGGCGTAGGTTCTTTGATCCCCCTGCACTCCTACAGAGCGCACAGTCAACAGGTCCACGTCATAATTTTGAGGTCTCACCACCTTTCGTAGATTTTCCAAGATGGCAGAAGAGTCTTCAAACTTTTCATTTCCATGAGCACACAGCACATTGATAGAAAGTCCAGGCCCCGGGAAAGGGTGGCGCCACACAAGGGACTCAGGAAGCCCCAGAACTTCTCCGACTTTCCTCACTTCATCTTTATATAAGTCCCGCAAAGGTTCAATCACATGTCCTTTTTCCATCAAAGCAAGAATGGCATCTTCCCTATTGTGATGGGTTTTGATCGTGTGGGAATGTTCAGATCCTCCGGATTCAATAATATCAGGATACAGAGTCCCCTGGCCAAGCATCCATTCTTCAGGATCCAGGTTGAGTTCCTGGAGAAAGTGGTCTCGAATTTGAACAAACATGGCTCCAACGCGCTTTCTTTTTTTCTCGGGATCAACCAGGTTTTCGACACACTGTAAAAATTTTTCACTGGCATCAAAGGCCTGGATATTTTTAAACCCCAGCTTTTGGTAACGATCCAGAATGCTCTCGGCTTCATTTTTTCTAAGAAAACCATTGTTAATGAACAATCCCAAAATACGCTCTGGGCCCAGGGCTCTAATGAGCAGAGCAAATGCAACAGAAGAATCAACACCGCCGCTAAGAAACATGAGAACTTTTCTATTACCGACCACTTTCTGAATTTCTTCAATGGATTCCTGTACAAAAGTCTCCATGGACCAATCGTGCCGGGTACCGCACAATTTTGCAAAGTTTGCCAAAATTTGTGATCCTTGAGTCGAATCTTGTACTTCCGGATGAAATTGCAGTGTGTATATGGGGAGATTTTGATGCTGCATGGCAATGTTGGAGCAGTTGGATGTAGAGCCAATGATCTGAAAATCAGGAGGGCATTTTGTTACACTATCCTGATGACTCATCCAGACTTGAGTATCTGTCTGAATTCCTTCCCAGAGAGGAGAATCTTGAATAGTTTTTAACCGCGCCTTACCAAACTCGCCCTGTCCGATATCTTCAATCTTACCGCCATAGTACTGAGCTACCAGCTGATGGCCATAGCAGAGTCCAAGAATCGGGAGAGGCATTGAAAAAATTTCCTGATTAAACGCAGGGGCATCTTCTGCAAAAACAGAAGCAGGACCTCCAGAAAGAACAATGCCTTTGACCGATTTGAGATCGCTTATGTGGGATTTTGGCGAAAAAATTTCTGTGTACACTCCCAAATGGCGTAACCGCTTGGCAATGAGGTGCGCATACTGACTGCCAAAATCAAGAACCGCAATCATATCATGAGACATTCGTGTTTCCTTTATTTTAAAATAAGCTGGAATTTGTGGCAAATCAAACTAAAAGACTTTGGATCATAAGGAATGCTGGAATCGGTCATATTTGAAAAAATATGGCCGGTGGGATTTGTTAAAATGTTCCTTTGAAACATCAAAAATGGTCGTGCTAGTGATGACATCACTCACGTCGATCTCCAATTTTTTCATCAGGACGAGTCACTTCACTAATACGAATACCATAGCGTTCATTCACTACGACAACTTCTCCACGCGCCATCAAACGTTCTGCAACCAGTATATCCATGGGCTCTCCAACAATTTTTGTAAACGGAATCACAGAACCAGCCTTCAAGTTCAAAATATCTCGAATGGTCATATCGGCTCGTCCGATCTCTACATGCAAGATCATCGGAACATCTTCAAGAAATTTAATATTATGATAAACGTCCTCTTCATCTCCGCGTTGTAAAAATTTTTTATACGAATCACCACCGAGTAAATCTGTTCTCGATTCAGCCATAAAACCTCTTTCGAATGATTTTTAGTAGTTGGCGCCAAATACACCGTTCAAATTCATATGGATTCTTGCAGATTCTGAGCCACCAGCAGGCACATCCTCTCACTAAGGAAGGAGAAAATAATAACATGCGAAAGTTACGCAGGATTTTCATCGAGCTTCAAGGCGTTTTATCGGGCGCATAGCAAGCGACGTAACCGATAAAGCAACGCAGCAGACCGTTGAAAAGACAAGTAGATTTGCTAAGTTATTGTTT
>JADGAT010000006.1:13122-95308 GCA_015231885.1 SAR324 cluster bacterium | reverse complement strand
GCAGCTCTTCGTCCTCTTCCATTTCGATATCCATTTCAAGAGATTCTTCCTCAAGCAGCTCTTCGTCCTCTTCCATTTCGATATCCATTTCAAGAGATTCTTCCTCAAGCAGCTCTTCGTCCTCTTCCATTGAGAAATCTTTCTCTGTTTCTGAATCTGAAAGGACAAAGTGATCTTGTGGATGATCAAGGTTGATATTTTGTTCTTCGGAGGTGATGTCCAATACATGAATATCCATCTCCATCATCTCTACCGTGGGTCCATGGACCACGACGGGGCTTTCTTCTAATAGTTCTTCATCATCTGCAGATATAACATCAGGCAATTCAGGTTCAAAATCATTGAGATCCAGCTGAATGTCAATGATGTCATTGCGTAAGTGTTGTTCAGTCGAATCATCATAATCGTTGACACTCAATTCTTCTTTAAAATCGTTAAGGCCCAGGTGAATATCAACCAATCCTTCACGGAGCTGTTGTGGGGGGGATTCATCATCTTCTAATTCTAAAGCATCCTCGAACTCATCGATTTCGTCTTCTTCCTCCAATACCATATCTATTTCTTCATCATCATCTTCTAATTCTAAAGAATCTTCGAATTCAGATTTACCATCGTCAATCAAAGTATTGTCGCCTGTACTGTCTAGTTGAGCGCTCTCCTCATCTTCAATGAGCACAGAATCTAGATCACGGACATCCGTGCTTTCTGAGTCGAGTTCATTCTGAAAATCTTCTTCAATGTCATCAATGTCTTGGACTTCATCATCATCAACCAGGTCAATTTCTATGGTATCTACATCAATCCCACCATCTGCTAATGTACCGAACTCAAGTTCTTCTGAGTCAATCCCTTCCATCACGATGGGTTCTAAATCGTCTATTTCAGTAATATCTGCAGATTCAGTAGACAGTGCTTCCTCTTCTTCTAAAAGAAAATCGTCATTATCTTCGAGCTCAAAGTCGGGTGTATTATTGAACTCATCATCGACATCATCAAAAGATTCCGCTTGTTCTTGAACCATTTGATCTTCCAAACCAGACTGTTTTAATTGGTTCAAGGTGTCCTCTTCTTTTGGCATTTTCTCAGGTGTTGATTCCATTCCAGGCTCTTCTGCTAAATCCAATCCAGCTTCGTCTTCTTCCAGTGTGGCAGCTTCATCTTCATCCAGTTCGAGTCCTTCTTCCATTTCCATCTCATCTTCGAAACTTTCTTCATCCAGTTCGAGTCCTTCTTCCATTTCCATCTCATCTTCGAAACTTTCTTCATCCAGTTCGAGTCCTTCTTCCATCTCCATCTCATCTTCGAAACTTTCTTCATCCAGTTCGAGCCCTTCTTCTTCCACCTCTTCTAGGGTGTCTTCTTCCAGTTCAACGACAAAGTCACCAGAATCATCTTCTCCCATTGCTAAGGCATCCGCATCTTCTTTATCCAAAGCCAGTCCTTCCTCTTCGTCTAATTCCAAATCCGCATCTTCAGAGGATAAATCTTCTATTTCTTCATTTTCTAGATCTAAGTTAGCCACGTCTTCCTCCTCTACACCGGTATCTTCTATAAACTCATCGGAACTTTCTAAATCCAACTCTTCAAATTCAGAAGTATCAATGGACTCAAGGTCGTCTGGGACTTCAGATATTGACAAAGTATCTTCCAACAAAGATGTTTCTGTCTCCACAATGGTTTCCATCATGGTTGCTTCTTCTCCAATGAGTTCCTCGTCTATCAACTGTTCAGTATTTCCAACTTCTTCGGAAAAATCAACTTCTGGTACATCGTTTTCTTTGATAGCGGGTTCACCTGACTGATTATCGATTAGATCTTTCATTTCATCATCAAATATGGATATTTCTTCAGAGAGTGGCTGTTGTGGCGAGTTGGAAGATTGGGCTTCCTGGTAAGCCAAAGCGGCGGGAACAGGAAAAGCAGAAGGAATCACCTGTTTTACGTGTTCCTGGAGCACTGCGGCCTCAAATGGTTTTCTAAGGTGAGTGTCAATATTCAATTGGGACAACACATTTTCATCCAGCTTATCACGAGAGTCTGCCAGTATAATTAATGGGGTTTTTTCAAGATCAGCATCATTTCTAAATTTTCTGCATACTTCATAATCTTGTTTGTGGTCAGAATTACTGATAAAAATTAGGTCTGGTACAATTTGCTTGGCTGTTTTAAAAAATTGATCAGACTGCTGTTCCTGGTGAATCGTCAGACTGCTGTCTTCTAAAGCGGAAGCAATCAATTCTTGTATCAGAGCACTTTCTTCAAGCACAAGAACAGAATGTGGCATAGGAGAACCCTTCCAAGATTTGGGTCAAAAGAAAAATATAAGAATGATCTCTCTTGTTAAAGTAGGAAAAATATGTGC
The DNA here is from genome assembly GCA_015231885.1 of SAR324 cluster bacterium. Classification (GTDB taxonomy): domain Bacteria; phylum SAR324; class SAR324; order SAR324; family NAC60-12. The sequence continues at coordinate 92,946 of JADGAT010000006.1, read as the reverse complement.
AACTATAACTGATGCGAAACATCATATCAAGCATGATCCTTGAAAATAACAAATACCATACAGAACTATCCGTTTTTCATGCAAGGCATACTCCATTTTGAAGATAGAATACAAGGGTGCCGGTTTATCAATTGAGTGTCTATGAATATCATTTCTAAATATATTGCCCAGGAATTTTTTAAGTATTTTTCATTATTGCTGGCTGCTTTTGTGACCATTATTATTATTGGGAATTTATTCAGCCGGCTGGGAAATATCTTTTCTGGTATTGAGCAGTTCCTGCTGTTTTTGCAGGAAATCACTTTATTGCTGCCGGTTTTACTGGAATTAATTCTTCCAATAACGGTGTTATTGTCTACAATTGCAACCTTCAGCTCACTAAACCGCACGTCTGAGATTGTTGCCATGCGCACTGCAGGCATGAGTTTTTTTCAATTAGCCCGCCCTGTTCTCGGAGTATCACTGTTGATTGCTGCACTTAGCTATGTGAACCAAAATTATTTTTATAACTGGCTGCAAAAACAATGGTCTTCAGAAAAAAACAGTGGGGAATTATCAGCGTTGTGGGAAATTGAGAATCAAAATATTTATTACTTTGGATCTCGTTCTTTTCCATCTCAGATAAGGCAAATCACTATTTTTAATTGGGATTTGTCCCCGTATCGCTTGATCCAACGAACAGCTATAGAAACGGGAAAGCAACAAAAGGACTTTTGGTACTTTGAAAATGTGAGTCAGCGCAATTTTCAGCCAGAAAAAATTGTATTTGAACAAAAACCTGATCTTGCTATCAGGCTGCAGAACTTTCCTCCGGTTGCTTTTAATGAGCCAGTCAACCCGCATCATTATCCGTTGAGGCCATTGTATCAGTTGATCATGAAGCTGCAGCAAGCCGGACATGATGTCACACAACATTGGGTAGAATTTCACCAAAAGATTTCGTATCCTTTTGCTCTGATTATTATGGTCTTGATTGGGTTGGCCCTTTCCCTGTCTCATTCAAGACAGGGAAAGGCTGCGGAAGGAATGGCACTGAGCTTTTTGTTTGGTGTGTTGTTTTGGATCACTAATCAGATTTTTCTTGCTGTTGGCAGTGCTGGCGCTATCTCCCCGTTGTTAGCAGCCTGGTTGACAAATTTTATCTTTTTAGGTTTAGCATTTGGATTGATAAAACATTATAATGCGTAGTTTTTTTCCTTTTGAAATTTCCTCAAAGTGGAGGAAATATTGACATATTGCAAACCTTCCAGTATTTTAATCCAATTAGTACCAATATAGTACTATTTTCTGGAAATAAAAATGTATTACTTAAAATTTTGTCTAAGAGAGTAAGAAGCATGGCACTGACAAATGAAGAAATTAACCGTTATACCCGCCATCTGACGCTGCCTGAAATTGGGATGGAAGGGCAGCTCAAATTTAAGGAGTCAAAGATTCTTTTAATTGGTGCAGGAGGATTAGGTTCACCACTGGGGATGTACCTGGGGGCTGCAGGCATTGGAAAACTGGGTATTGTCGATTTTGATGTTGTTGATAATTCTAATCTTCAACGTCAAATTGCCCATAGTGTGGCTGATATTGGGAGACCAAAAGTAGAGTCGATCAAAGAAACCATTTTAGCGGGTAATCCTAATGTAGAAGTTGAAATATATAATGTTCGTCTGACCCGTGACAACATCCTGGCATTATTTGAACAATATGATGTGATTGTTGATGGTTCAGATAATTTTGAGACGCGATACCTTGTCAATGATGCGGCTTATTTTACGAAAAAACCTTTAGTTTATGGTTCTATTTTTCGTTTTGAAGGGCAGATCACGGTATTTCATCCGAACCACGAAGGACCTTGTTATCGTTGTCTGTATTCCAATCCTCCACCAGCCAATCTTGTTCCCAGTTGAGCGGAAGCTGGAGTCCTGGGCGTGCTCCCGGGAACAGTGGGTTTGATGCAAGCAACTGAAGCATTGAAATTGATTTTAGGAAAAGGACGGAGCCTGATTGGCCGCCTCATTTTGTTTGATGCCCTGAAAATGAATTTCAAAAATCTGAAACTTGAAAAAGACCCTAATTGTGAATTGTGTGGAATTAAGCCGACGATAACAGAATTGATTGATTATGAGGCCTTTTGTAATGTACCCATGCCTGGTGCTGGACAAAACGATGATTTCGATGAAGAAGAATACAGCATTGAGCCGGCAGAACTCGCAGAAGTATTGAATTCTGGAAGAGACGTGGTATTGGTTGACGTGCGTGAGCAAAGCGAATGGGACATTTGTTACATAGAAAAGGCTCAACTGATGCCCTTGAGTGAATTTGAGGAACATATTCCTTCCCTCAATCCAGACGATGAAATCTATTTGTACTGTTATAAAGGTATGCGCTCTATGAAAGCTTTGAGGCAGCTCGAGGATGAAGGTTTTACAAAATTGAGAAACCTCACAGGCGGCATTGATCGCTGGGCGGAGGAGATAGATTCTGATATGCCTCGCTATTAAAGTTATGAATAAAGGAAAAAGCAAACAGTTCCCTTACCCTCCTTGATCGATATGAAAAGGACTGTTCAAGGTCTTCTCGTTTGATCGGGCAGATGAGCATCATGATGACTCCTCAGCATTTTCTAACCTGGCAATGTAGGGAAGGTTACGGTACAATTCTCCGTAATCTAATCCGTAACCTACAACAAATTCATTGGGAATGGTAAAGCCGGTGTAATCGGCTTCAATATCAGCCTGGCGCCTTTCTGGTTTATTCAGGAAGGCACATACCTTCAAGGAAGCAGGCTGTTGCTTATCGAATTCTTTAATGATTGAGCTAAGTGTCAAACCAGTGTCCAGAATATCCTCGATGATCAGGACATGTTTATTGGACATATTCAAAGAGTGTTGGATTTTAACAATTCCGGAGGATGTTTGCCGATCACCATAACTGGAAGCATGGACAAAATAGATAGAACAGGGAATCTTTAAGGCGCGTGCCAAATCAGCCAGAAAGATAAAAGATCCTTTCAGAACTCCGACAAGATGTAATTGTGTTTGATTATAATCTTTAGAGATTTGTATGGCCAGTTCCTGTACTTTTGTTTGTACTTCTTCAGTGGTGATGAATGTGTGTAATTGGGAAGACATGTTAGTTTTTCAAATACAGTTGACGAATTTGTGAAACAAGGAAAAGTGCAAAAAGTAATCATAAAAACCGATAAAGCTCCTGAACCGATTGGCCCCTATTCTCAAGCCATCCAAGCCAATGGTTTTCTGTTTTTATCAGGGCAGATTCCAATTGATCCAGTTTCAGGAAACCTGCATACGGGTTCCTTTGAAGAACAATGCCGATTAGTCCTGGACAATCTGAAATCTGTTTTGGAAGCAGGAGGCTCCTCTGTCGATCAAGTTGTAAAAGTAACCATCTTTCTGCAAGACATGCAGAAATTTGGGGAATTCAATTCGGTTTATGCCGAATACTTTAATGAGGCCAAACCAGCCAGGGCTTGTGTCGAGGTCAGCTGCTTACCGAAAAATACAGAGATCGAAATTGAAGCCATCGCTCTTTGCTCTTGATTGGAGGAATCAAATTCTATTTTTGGGTAAAGAAAACACAAACTTTGCCCCTTCATTAAAATTAGGATCAACGTGAATTTGGCCTCCGTGGGCTTTGATAATTTGCTGTACGGTGGAAAGTCCGATTCCGCTCCCTTCCACGTTATCTGACAAACGCAGGAACGCCTCAAACACTTTTTCTCGATTTTCTGGAGAAATACCAGGGCCATCATCTTGAACCCAAAATTGATAGTGATCTGTTTGTGTTTCCCAACCTAATATAATATTTATTGAGGTTTGCTCGCCTCGGTGTTTGATAGCGTTGTTGATGAGATTCTGCCAAACTTGCTCTATTTTGATAGGGTCACATGGAACATTTGGCATATTTTCCATCTTGTTGATAGTTACGATTCCTTCTTGGATTTGGTGTTCAAAGTTTGCCAGCACTTCTCCAATCAAAGCCTCTACGGAAACTTTTTCTATTGTTCCAACAGCCTTGCCTGCTGTTGCATAATCCAGCATCGTATCAACAAAGTTCAGCATTTTTTTCAGCGCATTGGGAATACGGTTTAGTAAATCCTGCATTCCTTCGTCTTTTAGTATGTCTGCATGTTCTTCTTGCATACGATAGTGAAAAAAATCAAATAAACTGGCAGCGCTGGCAACAGGAGACTTTAAATCATGACTGACCATATGCGTGAATTTGATCAGCTCCTGTTTTTGTGCTTGTAAATCTGCAGTGAGTGCCTTGATCTGGTCAAATGCATGCTTGGTTCGGAGTGCTGATTTTGCTCTGGTGGTTAATGTTATTCTTTCAACGGGCTTGATGATGTAATCGACGGCTCCTGCCTCGAAGGCATCTTTCAATGTCTCCAGTTCGTTTTTTGCGGTGACCATCACAATCGGCACATGGGTAAATGCTTCCAGACTTTTAATTCGTGCGGTTGTTTCAATACCGCTGAGGCCTGGCATCATTTGATCCATTAAGATCAAATCAGGTATCCAGTTTTCCAAGATGTTTAATGCTTCTTCTCCTGATGCTGCACTGCGGATTTCACATTTTAATTTACGGAGTATGTCTTCAATTACCAAACGGTTATTTTCTTGATCATCTACAATCAATATCTTATCTTTCATATGTATTTGCTGGCAATAAATTAAAAAATAGTTACAGGTAAGACAAGTTGGCGAAATTTGTTTCTCCATGCAAGAATAAACTGCATCATCGTACAAAAGAAAGCTGAAATATTAATAATGCTAGTGATATGTTCCAAAAAAGTGCAGTGATAGGTGCTAAGTGTGGAACATCTCAAGATAATGGTGCATATTTTGCTGGATTATTATAAGATCGAATTTAAAAATTATATTTTGTTCATTGTACTAAGGTAAAAGTGGCAGAGGCAACAAAAGAAAAAGCTCCGGCACCTGATAATAAAAAAGCTGCAGATCCTCCTAAAAAGGGTGGTAAAAAAGCTGCAGTCGAAGATTCGCTGGATATCCCGGAAAAGTTCAAGGAAGAAGACCGCGTGTTTATCGGAAGCATCGACTTCAGGCGTGAAGAAAAAGAGCGAGGCATCATGGGAAAGATGCTAGGTCTGATCATGTATGGTAGTTTGAAAGTGACCCTGGATCATCTGGAAGCCATGATTAAAAAAAATGCATTCAGTGAAGGTGCTTTGGACCAGCATCTGCGGCATTATTTAAAAAGAGGAGAGCGAGAAGTATGCGGGTCTTTGAGGTGTATTACACAAATGCTGCTGCAGCGTACACGGGATACAGATCAAACTACCGGATCACAAGTGGTGCTCATGTTCAAAGCCATTGATTGTTTACGAATGATTGTTCAGTACTCTCCCTCTGCAGTAGACAACCTGCCTACTTTTATGATTCTGCAAATCATGGCTAAAATGCCTGGGGCCTTTGTCCCTCATATGAACCGTGAAAAACAAATATTCAATCACACTCTTGGATTGCAGCGTGCGATAAAAGAAGGTTTGCCCACGATCAATGTACGAAACAAGCTGGCAAATTTATACATGAAACAAAAATGTTATGCTGATGTTTTATATCAGTATGAAAACATGCTCGGGTATTTCCAAAGTAAAAAACCGCAAACACCAGCAGATAAAGAAAAAACCTGTGTGATTCATCTAAATATCGCTGATATGTATAAAGATATCTATAATTTTAAAGGAGAATTTAAAAACGGACAGATTCTTCAAAATTTTATTTTCCGAAATAATCGTGATGCCGATATCATGAATCCTTCCCGCCACAAGATTAGTGAAATCACTGGTCCGGTTAATAAATTGACGGTGTCACAAGTGTATAAAGACCTTAAACAATTTGCTGTAGAGCACTATGAAGAAGCCCTAAAGCTCTTTCCGAAAAATAAAAACCTGAAGAAACGTTCTGATATTTTGGTCACCCTTGGAAAAACCTATGCCGAAATGGGAAAAGCCAACGAAGCAGCGGATCGCCTTCAGGATTCTTTGCTCATATTAGGCAAAGAAAGAAATTCTCCAGAAATGTTTAAAAACAAGGAAGACATTCTTACGCTGATGCGTGAAGCGGTTCCAAAATTAGCGGCAGGGCCTAAAAAAGAAAAATTGAAATCCTTTATTGTCAAGGAAGAGAATAAACTGGAATCAGACCAGCTGGAATGGGAAGAACAAGAACAAAGAAAAAAGAACCTTCAAGAACAAGCGGAAAAGGGGACGAAGAAAAAAATATAATTTCTCAGTTTCCCATCAACTCTTTTCTTTTTGCATCATCTGCCCGTTTTTTACTTTCCATTTGACGTACGCTTTCTCGCAAAGGTTGTAATTGTGCGGCATATTCTTCTGCTTTGCGTGGCACCCCCTGATCATTGTATATTTTAATAATCTGCTCCAGAAATTTTATTTTTTCATTTCCTTTATCAACTGCTTTCAAATTGGACTTTGCCAGAGTTTCCATGCCTTTAGTGAGGTTTCCGATGGCAGCTTTTATCTTATCAGTGATCACATTATTGTGTGCCATGCACAAGTATGCCTTATGCCGATGCGCAAACCGGGAATTGCTGCCGGCATTTCCATAATAGACATTAGCTGCTGTGATTAAGCCTCCCAATGTTTTATTGATGGCTAAGGGGCCATCTCCTGTAAGCGGGATGAGCTTAAATTTGGAGTTGTCCATATTGAAGCGATAAATGAATGATCGCAGTTTACCCATGTCTTCTACTTGTTCTTTTTGAGCCTGCCCGGTTGCCACTCCAAGATAAAAGTCGATTATGTGTTGAAAAACCGTTGCCTGCCGAAAGTGAATTTCTCCTGCTTTCATGATGTACATGGAACGGCTCCTCAGCTGCATTAATTTTTCATATTCTGCTAACTGATACAATGCTTCATAATAGCGTTTCCCTTTCATGCACAATTTAATAATTTTATCTCTTCCCTCCAGATCATTTAAATCTTTTTTCTTATTAGCCATGACATTGATAGTGGCTTGAATTTCTTTCTCGATATAGTATGTAGAGGAATTGACGACTGACAAAATTTTGGAAACTGACATGATCATTCCCTGTGCACTGACACTGATCCTTTTATCGGTGAGTTGAATTGCCATAGAAAAGACATCGAGTGCTTGATAGAGAATGTATCTCTGACGAGTAAAATTGGTATGTTCCTTCGAGGCTGCTTCCAGCAGCAAGCGACCTAAAGTCTCAAAAAATTGGGCTCCGTCTTTTTCGTTTTGTTTATAATACAGAATACACGGGTGCAGGTTGGAAGACAATTCTTTGGAAGAGGCTTGCTTGTCGAGCAATGTGTCAATATCAGCAATACCTACTTTTGTTTTTTTTCCAAAAAATGATTTTTGTCGTTTTGCCTCGAGTTCCAGTGTTTTTTCGACAACAGGCTTTGAGCGGGCCTCAAATTTAAACTCAATACAGGGGAGGTCTTTTTTTTTAGAAGATTTGTCTTTTGCTCCTCCTTTCTTTGGCGCAGGGCTAGCAGCAGTGGCTTTTGCGGGACTTTTCTTGGCAGTGTCGGGAGTGGGCATATAAACTTATTACAGAAAGATGGAAGTTAATTTACATACTAACATATAACTCGCTACGTAATAAAAGCACAAGTCTCTTTTCTGAAGGGGGGCATCAATCTTTTTGATAAATTTTCTGTTAAATCAAATTCCTATGCTTTACAAAAAGTGGTATTACTGTTTATTTACATATTATATGATGTCTTTTCTTTCTTTTTGTTGAAGCAAAAATATGAGTATTACCGAAATACGTGCCTTGAGTGGTGATGGGTTCGACACTTTTTTACAGCTGATAAATGCTGAAGGAAAACCATCTGAGCTGGATGTTGTTTGGCAAGAAATAGAGCAACGGGTTGATATTTTCTCTAAAGGTGAAGAAATACTGGATTTGAATGCAATTTTTGTGGAGATGATGACGTTGAAATTGCTGGTTGCTCCTACTCTGGAAAATACCCGTCATCCCCTAAAAGGAGAAGATTGGCAAAAGATGCCGGCACAGATAAAAAATGATTGGACTCAGCTCAAACGTATACAGAAATACTTAACCCAAATACAATCAGAAGATGCAGAATTGGAAAAGTTATTGTTGCCTCTGTTCGATCGGCTCAAAACGGTATATCGTGAAATGGGAGTCTATTGGAATTCTTACCAGCAAGACTGGAAAGAGTTTCAGAAACTGGATTCTGATGAAGAAGAAGCTGAAAAGAAAATAAAAGAGCCACCTGTTTTCAATCATGCTGGTTGGGCAGCCGCACAGTTGAGTTTTAAAACATTGATTGCCGAATTAGGACTTCAAAAAAAAAAGAAGGGTTCTTTTTTAGACCAAAATAATATATCGAACTATCCTGTTTTTCAATTGCTGGTTAAGGAAGTGCAGGATCTGGCAAGAGGGATGGAAGGTTTTGAGCTGCTGGAAAAAATCCAGTTGGCTCAAAAAAGAAATGAACAATTGGCTCAAAAGCTTCAACCGTTTTACGGTGCTGGTCCGATTATAGTAAAACAAATAACTCCGCCTCCTCCAAATATCAACTCCTCTCCTGCAGCGCCAAAAAAAAACAATTTGAAATATAAAAAGGAGCCGCCTAAAAAAAATAAAAAACTGTTGTGGTTACTGGTAGGCTTGATTGTGTTATGCCTTGGGGTTTTGAGTCAACTTTCCCAACCTCCTCCTGTTTCTAACGGGATCCAGGCAGAGTCCACTTCTGACTTTAAGCGTCCAGGTGTGTTTTCAAAACAATTTGCTCCTCCGAGAGTTAATACGGCAGCAGGGAGCGTGAAAAACACGGAAGGACAGCTGCTGCAGATGCTAAAGATGAGCAAGATCGATATGGCGGTGTATTCTGTTGATGACAACCTAAAACAAATGTTAGATGCAGAAACAGTTCCAAAAGAATTGTTGAAAAAAATGGTCAAGGATCTGCAACAGCCGTTGATCTTGGTTGCCGATGAGGGTACAGCCTATTTGGTTTCTGCTGAAGATTCGGTCCGATATGACTCACTCGAGGAATTGAAAAACCTGCTAGATACAATTGCAGAGCATTATCAGCAGATGTTAGAAACAGTGAAAGTACTGCAAAATGAGTTATTGCAGTATGAGGTTTCATTTATGATTGAAAACAAGGGCCAGCCTGGCTATTCATTATTGTTGAGGGATACGAAAAATCAAGTTGTTGGACAAATAGACTTTGGTACGAAAGGTCTGAATTTACAATGGAAAGGTATGGATAATGTACTTTCCTTCGAAACGGCGGAAGAATTGGCAGATGCCGTTAAAAAAATAGAAAAATTTTAATCCTGCTTCCATGGTGTTCAGTTTCATTTTTGAAGCTCTATTTGGAAAAAGGTCCCTGGTGTGGTTGTGTTTTTTAATAAAATCGTGTTAAAAAGAACAATGAATTGACAATCAATGGAAGATGTTGAAAAGTCCATGATGATTCTGCAGGGAACCACTGTGTAAAACAAAAATTCTACACAAATTGAGGGAAAGCGCATGAAGCTATCACACCATATTGAAGGTAAAGTTAATATTATCACAATAGAGGGGGAACTGCTGGGGGATGCAGTACTTTCTTTTGAGACGAGTGTTTTTGAATTGGTACAAAAGAAAGAAGTGCAAGCTGTTCTAGTCAATCTCGAAAGAATCATGTTTTTAGATTCATTTGGTATAGGAGTGATTGTCAATGTGTTTAAAAAGCTTCAACAGGCGCAAATTGGCTTTGGTTTATTTTCATTGACAAGGGAGGTACTGGAATCTTTTCAAATTACCTGTTTGGATCAAATGATCCCTATCTATGAAACAAAAGAAGAAGCATTAGCCAATTATACGCAATAGGAGGGTTGTGAAATTGTCACATCGCACTGAGGGTAATATCTGCATTATTAGCATTAATGGAGATTTTGTTGGCAATCAAGCAGCGCAACTGAAAGGGTATGCGACTGAATTACTGGATGGTGGTGTTATTAAAGCATTCATATTCAATCTCCACCAAACTACCAGGATTGACTCTTCCGGGTTAGGAATGGTGATATTCTGGATCAAGAAGACCAAAGCAAGCGAAATAGGTTTTTCCATTTGTCAGCCATCAGAGCTAATTTTGAACGACCTTAAATCCGCTCGCTTGCATCTGATCATTCCTGTTTATAATACAGAACAAGAAGCATTGACCTCGATTAATAATTGAATAGAAAGGCCATGGGATCCACTATAGGCGACTGTATTTTAAATGATGTGAACGTGTAGAAAATGTGGATAAAATTTTCTATTTTTATGAGAGAAAGTTTTCTAGACTTGATGCTATCTGCATTATAATATACAAACGGTTAACAAATTTATTTGTTGTATTTAAAAAATGAAAATGCAGATCAAGCATACACAAAACCCAACCATTACGAATCCCCAAAACATTTCCGAAATCTAAAAAATATATACAACAGGCCAGATGGGATAATGTGCCTTTGTAAAAGATCATTTAAAGGAGAAATTGCATGAAAACAATTGAAATAAGTGGGCAAAAAGAAACTATTATTGAACGTTCCGACTACCCCATCGAAAAATGTCGAGAGATCTTAGACAAAGAAGTCACAGCTGTTTTGGGGTATGGACCTCAAGGTAGAGGACAGAGTCTGAATATGAGAGACCAGGGATTGAATGTGATCGTTGGCATCAATATGGAACATGACAACAGCGGTGAAAAAGCCCTTGCCGATGGATGGGTTGTCGGAGAAAATCTTTTCAGTATTGAAGAAGCCGCAAAGCGCGGAACGATTCTCCAGTTTTTATTATCCGATGCAGGGCAGATTGCTTTGTGGCCAACAATCAAAGAAAACCTGGATGAGGGCAATGCCCTTTATTTTTCTCATGGCTTTGGTATTGTGTTTCATGAAGATACTCATATTATTCCTCCTGAAAATGTTGATGTGATCTTGGTTGCTCCTAAAGGGAGTGGCTTGACGGTGCGAACACATTTTGAGGCAGGCCGAGGCATCAATTCTTCCTGGGCTGTGCATCAAGATTATACAGGTCGAGCCAAAGACCGCTGTGTTGCCACGGCTTTTGCAATTGGTTCAGGACATTTATTTGAAACTACGTTTGCAGAGGAAGTTCATAGTGATCTGACGGGAGAACGCTGCGTTTTAATGGGAATGCTGCAGGGAGCTTTTCTTGCCCAGTATGAAGTCCTGCGAGAACACGGCCACTCTGCCTCAGAAGCTTACAATGAGACCATTGAGGAAGCATTACAAAGTCTTTATCCATTAGTAGCAGAAAAAGGCATGGACTGGATGTATGCTAATTGCTCAACCACCGCTCAACGTGGCGCACTGGACTGGGCACCGCGTTTTCGTGATGCAATCAAACCGGTTATTGAAGATTGCTATCAGCGTGTCATCAGCGGTGAAGAAGCAAGAATTGCGATTGAATCCAATTCTCAAGCAGACTATCGAGAAAAATTAGAAAAAGAATTAGAAGACGTCAGAAATCAGGAAATGTGGCAAGCAGGAAAGATCTTACGACAGCTTCGGCCAGAAAATATTGATCAATAAGATTTGTTTTTTCAAAAGCATCACAAACCATAGTGCAAATAGGAGAGTTTGCACTATGGGATCCATCATGGAGAATGAATGACTGATATCAAGCTGCTTGAAGAAGGAAAATTTTACGAATTGCAGAAATATCGAGGAGAGGGAAACTTGGATCAGGAGGCTCGCCCGTTTTCTGGTATACTTCGTCATCATTATAATCCTAATGTTGTTCTTCTGCTCAGTAGCCTTCTGCGCAGGCATAGTATTGCTTATGAAGTGCGTGTCGATGACATCATGCATGCCGAGGAGCTGCCTAGCGAGACAGGGCCTGACGGAGTGACTGTTGAAAAAGTTAAATTATGGGTTAAAAAAGGAAGTACGGTGATGAAAATTGAACCTGTTCTGGTAAACGATGACACAGAAGAATAATTTTAAGGTAAATTATTTCAGAAGCACAAAAAGTATTAATCAAAAAAAATACTTGACAGTTCTCGGGTGATTCAAGCATTATGGGGAAACTTCAACTATCCTGCCACTTTTATATCTGAAAAATCCTGATCACCTTAACAAAGCCGTTTTTGGCCAAATTGTGTGGAATATTCGTTGTATGACAACATAGTTTTAAAATAGTAATTTATTTCAGCTTCTATTTCCTGCTCAATTATGATTCTCTTAATTAAAAAACTTTAGTCATCACATATTTAACATTTTATCATAGACCGATAAGTGCTGAACACTTGAGCGAAAACATGTCTTATTTGGTCGGTTTTGTGCTTTAATTGCTTGTAGAATGTTCGGATTCGGATTTCCGCAGTATTTTTATTTGTATACATTTCATCACTATTGCCCCTTTTACCCTTATTTTTAATCATCATTTATTCTCAAAAAAATCTATGAAAAATCAAGCAGCGGCTCGTCGTTATCACGGATCACGTTCTCAATCCAATTCTGACTCTCATAAAAAGCAAAATACCGATGTTCCCACTCTCAATTTAGTAGAGTTGAAACGAAAGGAAATTGCAGAGTTGATTAAAGTGGCGCGAGAATACAATATTGAAAATGCGAGCAGTATGCGGCGTCAAGAGTTGATTTTTGCGTTGTTGCAATCACAGACCAAACAAAATGGTATTATCTATGGAGAAGGAGTGTTGGAAACATTGCCGGATGGGTTTGGGTTTTTGAGAGCTCCTGACTATAATTACCTCCCAGGCCCTGATGATATTTATGTCTCTCCCTCACAAATTCGCCGTTTTAATATGCGGACAGGAGATACTATTTCCGGACAAATCCGCCCTCCAAAAGATAGTGAGCGTTATTATGCATTACTCAAAGTCGAAAGTTTGAATTTTGAAACGCCTGAACTTTCAAAAGATAAAATTTTATTTGATAATCTCACCCCTCTTTATCCAGAAGAACGGCTCACTTTGGAATCTGGAAAGGAACATCTCACTTCCCGAGTGATTGATTTGGTAGTACCGATTGGTAAAGGTCAACGTAGTTTGATTGTCGCGCCTCCACGTACTGGCAAAACAATGATCCTGCAAGCCGTTGCCAACAGTATCTCCCACAATCATCCTGAAGTAGATTTGATTGTATTACTGATAGATGAGCGACCGGAAGAGGTGACAGATATGGTGCGCTCTGTCAAGGGAGAAGTTATTAGTTCGACCTTTGATGAACCTGCAACACGACACGTGCAAGTGGCCGAGATGGTCATTGAAAAAGCGAAACGACTGGTAGAGCATAAAAGAGATGTTGTGATTTTGCTGGACTCGCTGACTCGACTGGCACGGGCTTACAATTCGGTCGTACCTCCCAGCGGGAAAATTCTGTCTGGAGGCGTTGATTCCAATGCGCTGCAAAAACCTAAGCGTTTTTTTGGTGCGGCTCGGAATATAGAAGAAGGCGGTTCGCTTACTATTGTTGCAACCGCATTGATTGATACAGGAAGCCGCATGGACGAAGTTATTTTTGAAGAGTTCAAAGGTACTGGCAATATGGAATTGGTGCTGGATCGTAAGCTGGTTGAAAAACGTATTTTTCCAGCAATTGATATCAACAAATCTGGAACCCGAAAAGAAGAACTGTTGACCCCTAAAAAAGATCTGGATCGTATTTGGGTGTTGCGTAAGGTTCTCTCGTCACTCAGTCCTGTTGAGTCAATGGAATTTATGCAGGAAAAACTGTTTAAGTTTGATTCTAATGAAAATTTCTTAGATATGATGGACAAATAATATTTTCTGTACTATTCTAAATAATTTACCTTTTATCTTTGGATGAAAATTATTTTTATTTGAAGCAAGGACTATTATGAAAAGTGATATTCACCCTACTTATACGATGACCACCTTTCGCTGTAATTGTGGCCATGTGCTTGAAACACAATCGACTTTAGGAGAAGAACTGCGTGTAGAAATTTGTTCAAAATGCCACCCGTTTTTTAGTGGAAAAGAGCGTACAATGATTGATACTGCAGGGCGTATTGAGAAATTCAATAGACGCTATAAACGTGCTTCATAAGTTATTTTCTTTTTCCTGTTGCTCTGTTGAGCAAGGCTGCATATGTTAGACAAATTGAAAGGGATCAAGGAACGCTACGAACAGCTGACCCATACTCTGAGCCAACCGGAAACCCTATCGGATCAAGCTCAATATCGACAATTGAGCAAAGAACATGCAGAGTTAACAGAATTGGCAGCAACGTATGATGAATACTCTGCGCTGCAAGCTGAGTTGGAGTCGAATCAGGAAATGGCCAACGACCCGGATGAAGATACGGAAATCCGGGAAATGGCACAGCAGGAAATAGAAACTTTATCCAAAAAAATTGCAGTGATTCAGGATAAAGCGAGGTTGCTGCTACTCCCCAAAGACCCCGATGATTCCCGCGATACCATTCTTGAAATTCGTGCAGGTACAGGAGGTGAAGAAGCCGCACTGTTTGCCTATGACCTTTTTCGGATGTATACGAAATATGCGGAACTGAAGAGATGGCGCGTGGGCATTATTGAACAGCATGGAACGGACATCGGAGGGTTTAAGGAGGTTATTCTCTCAATTGAAGGCAAAAACGTATACAGCCGACTGAAATTTGAGAGTGGTGTTCATCGGGTACAGCGTATTCCCAAAACAGAAACGCAAGGGCGTGTTCATACTTCAGCTGCAACAGTGGCCGTGATGCCGGAAGTAGAAGAAGTGGATGTGGAGATCAACCCTAATGATATCCGGACGGATGTTTATCGTTCTTCCGGGCCTGGTGGCCAGAGTGTGAATACTACCGATTCTGCCGTGCGTATTACTCACATTCCTACCGGATTAATTGTTACCTGCCAAAATGAAAAATCCCAGTTGAAGAACAAAAATCAGGCCCTCAAGGTTTTACGTGCTCGTTTATATGAAAAAGAATTAGCAGAGCAACAAAGCTCAACCGCAGAGCAGCGTAAGAGTATGATTGGTTCAGGAGATAGAAGTGAGCGCATCCGGACCTATAATTTTCCACAAGGGCGTCTGACAGACCATCGTGTTAACCTGACTCTTTACCAATTAGATAGTATTTTATTAGGAAATATAGATCCTGTCATTGATGCATTGGTGACGCACAATCAGGCACAGCTCCTCCAGTCTGGCCCCGGATGAAATAGTTCTCATTTCTGTAATTTTCTACTAATCTAACATTTCCTGTTGACATGCCTCTCCTTGATGAACTCATCGCACAAAATCTTATTGAGGCAACAATTTTAGCTCAATTAGGAACTCGGTCCACTCAGCTAACGGATATTGAGAATATTCGTCAATTGTCCCGAAAGCAGCTGGTAGAAGAAGAACAGCTGCAGCCTTTTTTTGCAAAACGCTATCAAATTCCTCTCCTCTCACAGGCCTCTGCTTCTCCTGCTCCCCTTGCTGAGTCTGTATTATGCCGGCATATCTACCAGGAAACAAAAGTGTTGCTGGTTTCTTTTGGAGATCAGTGTGGTGGAATCGTATCGCTACATTCTGATCTATTTAGTTTGGATAAGATATCTTACCATTTTGAGGCCCCCTTGTTGTGGTATTGGTCCACATCTCGCCAAATAGAGGCTCTATGGCAATTATCAGATCATATAGAAAAGCAGCATTCAGAGATGTCTGTGGTGGAATTAGGAGACCATATTTTGGAGAAGGCAATTGGTCAGCATTGCTCTGATATTCATTTTGAAGCAGGAATGGATGGATTTGTGGTACGCTTCCGAGTGGATGGATATTTATATGATGCCATGAAATTTTCTACAGACATGCAGGCCCCATTATTGTCAAGAATCAAGATTCTTGCTGGTATGGATGTTGCGGTTAAGAGACTTCCGCAAGATGGACACTACAACTACCATGCCGGTAATGGAGAATATTATGATCTGAGGGTTTCTTCTATTCCTACGGAAATGGGGGAAAAATTAGTCATTCGCATACTGGATCAAACCCCGGTACAGTACAAATTAGAAGTATTGGGATTTCTTCCGGAAGATCTCGAAATTTTATACAAAGCATGTCAGATGGATAGTGGCTTGATTCTGGTAGTGGGGCCGACGGGAAGTGGGAAAACTACCACACTGTATGCAATGCTGAACGAAATGAATTCTCGGGAAAAAAATATCATGACTGTTGAAGATCCTGTAGAATATCATATTCCTGAGATCAATCAGATTTCTGTGCAGCCAGAGCAAAACCTGACATTTGCCGAAGCATTAAGGGCTTTTTTACGGCAGGATCCTGATATTATTCTAGTCGGAGAAATCCGTGATGAGGAAACAGCAGCAATTGCCATTAAAGCAGCATTGACGGGACATTTGGTTCTTGCTACATTACACAGTGTTGATGCGGCTACCACTATCCAGCGATTGGGCAACCTGGGGGTGGATTTAAATTTGCTGGCAGATACATTGAAAGTGGTTCTCTCTCAGCGCTTGGTGCGTCGTGTCTGTAAGCATGAGAAAGAAAAAAACTCTTGTTTGCATTGTCGTGGTACAGGGTATGCTGGTCGTGTTCCTGTTTACGAAATTTTACGAGTCAACCGAACAATCAGCGATCGTATCAAAGCAGGAATATTAGGAAAAGATTTAACAACCCCAGGAACAGAGGTTTTTTTTCACTCTTTTGAACAAACCATACAGCGTTTGATAGAAAAAAAAATCACGGATCACAATGAGCTTAAAAAAATTGCGCTGGATATTTGACAAGTATATAGGCTGAGTAACAAATGAAAAATGTTCATTCTAATAAAAATTCCGATGAGACTCGAGTGCTGATTCTAGGAGTGGGATCTTTTGCTCACTCGATGATGACAATTTTGCAAGAAGCAGGAGCCGAAGTCGCTTGTTACCTGACAAGAGAATATGGACATTACGGGCCAGCTTCTGTTGGCGAAACCTGGTTATTTTCCAATCATGCCTCTCCTGTCCCGGTAATCAAAGAGTTTTGTCCTGATTTTATTATCCCGATGGCGATTTCCTGGTATACGGCTCCATGGGCCAAAGAGTTGCTGGAAACACAAGTTCCTATCTTGTGCCCTACCGGCAATGCGTTACAAATTGAAGCAGGTCGCCAGTTTGCAGAACAGTTGTGCCGCCGCTTTGATATTGCGTTTCCATTTTCCTGCACGGTAAATAACCGTTTAGAAGCTTTGCAGCTGATGAAAGAGAATCCTCGTCCCTATGTCCTAAAAAATCCACTATGTTCGCCTTTTAGTCCAATTCACACCATTGTTTGTGAAACAGTCGAAGACACCATTGGCTGGCTGGATCGTATTGATTATGCAGAAGGTGTTTTTCTGCAAGAATATTTAGGGGTTGCTGAGGCGGGGCATTTTGTCTTCGTGAGTGATGGTAAAATCAAAAGTTTGGTAACGAATCAAGAATACAAAAGGGCTTTTACCGGAAATATGGGGCCGGTTGCGGGCGCTCCACTTGGGGGCATTGTGGAACAGGATCCGGAAGATCAATATGGATTGGCCAGGGAACTGATCTGTCCATTGCTGCCCTGGTTTAAAGAAACGAAATTCCATGGCCCGTTGCAGGTTACCGCAATTCAGAAAAATGGAAAATGGCATGCCATTGAATACAATACAAGACTAGGTGTGACTTCAGGGGCAATGATTTTGCGGATGTTGGAAAACCCTCTTGATGCCGTACGGGCAGTTGTCAAAAATCGTCCTGTCGCATTGGTTTGGAATTCTCAAAGACGCTATGGCTGTTCATTGACTTTGGCTGGTTATGGGTATCCTTATACCATCCCAAATGTTCCGAGGGTACCAATTATCCAATCTAGTCAAATCAATGGTGATTTGTGGTGGAATGAGGTGGAGCAGCATGGAAAACAATTATATACGGCTCATCATAAAGTCCCTATCATGGGGCATCGCCTTGCCGATTGTATCACATTTTCTGATCAACTGGCCTCTGCTATTCAACAAGCCTATGACGATATGCAGAAAATCCATTGTCTTGGAAGTTACTACCGTTTGGATATTGGACAGAGTCTCTGGCCCCCTGGAAAAGGGTACTGATTGCCAACCCGAAGGCCGAAGACATTCTGCTTGAAAGTTTCCTTTCTTTCTCTATAGTGTCTCTAATTTTCTTGGATACAAACTCATTCATTTGTTGGATTTTTTGGAGGTTATATGAAACAAAGTATTATTAGATGGGCAGGAAGTATACTTGCCTCAGTGATCACTCTATGTCTTTTATCCGGAGTTAGTATTGCAGATACTATTAAAATTGGTGTAGCTTCCCCTTATAGTGGAGATTTGGCATCCTACGGTATCCCTGCAAAAAATGCTGCGGAGATTGCAGTAAAAGCAATCAATGCAAAGGGTGGAATTCTAGGTAAGCAAGTTGAACTGTTGGCAGAAGATGATGTTTGTGAACCCAATACGGCGACAACCGTTGCTGCAAAGTTAGTAGCGGCAAAAGTGGTTGCGGTGATTGGTCACCTTTGTAGTGGTGCTACCGAAGCGGCTTTACCTACTTACCGAGATGCAAAAGTAATTGTTATTTCCCCGGCATCCACTAATCCTACGTTGACTCTTTCTGGCAAATATCCTAATTTTTTCCGTACAATTGCACATGATGCGGCTCAAGCAGACTTACAAGTGGCCTATGCCCTTAAACTGGGAACAAAAAAAGCAGCCGTTATCCATGACAAAGGAACCTATGGCAAAGGCCTGGCTAGTTTAGCGAGAGATGGCTTGGAAAAGGCAAATGTAGAAGTGGTTTTGTTTGAAGGAATCACTCCTGGAGCCGTTGATTATTCTGCGTTGATTCGCAAAATCAGCCGTGCCAAAGTAGACACCGTTGTATTTGGAGGATATCATCCTGAAGCATCTAAAATTATCAAGCAAGCTCGTCAGAAAAAAATAAACGCTAATTTTATTTCTGGCGATGGTGTGAAAGATCCGTCTTTTCTGAAAGTAGCAGGCAAGTATGCAGAAAAATATTATGCTTCTGCTCCAACAGATGTTTCTCAAGTTGCCATGGCAAAATCAGTTAGTGATGAATACAAAAAAGTATTTGGTTCTGATGTTGGAACTTTCAGTCTGCAGGCCTATGCCGCATTGCAGGCATTAGCAGGTTCAATAGAAGCAGCAGGTTCCACAAACTATGATGACGTTGTAAAAGCAATGCGTGCTAAAAAAGTGAACACTCCTTTAGGAACAATTAATTTTGATGCAAGCGGTGATGTTTTAGGAGCTGGGTTTGCCATGTACCAAGTAATGGATGGTAAATTTGTAGAAGCTAAATAATTGTGCCTGTCATTTTCTGACCTCTTTTCGTTTCCGGGTTCAAGACCCGGAAACATTCCTCAACAAATCCTCTTCACCGATTCTCTATAATGGACTATTTTCTGGAACTTCTTTTAGGTGGCCTCACCCGTGGCAGTATCTATGCGTTGATTGCGCTGGGATACACGATGGTTTATGGTGTTTTGGGGTTGATTAACTTCGCTCATGGTGAAGTGTATATGATCGGGGCTTTTGTCGGTTTGATTGTATCAGGATTGTTGACAGTGCTCGGGTGGCCTGTCCTGGCAATTGTGGCAATTGCTACTGTATGTGCGATGGTTTATGCTGCGGCTTATGGTTTTACAATTGAGAAAGTGGCTTATCAACCACTGCGGCATGCCCCTCGATTGTCTCCATTAATTAGTGCCATTGGGATGTCTATTTTTTTACAGAACTATGTCCTTTTGGCTCAATCCTCTGATTTTCAAGCATTTCCACAATTGGTTCCTGATTTTGAATTTTTGGAACCATACACTCATATTATTCTTTCCTCAGAGCTGGTTATTATTTTGGCGGGTGTTGTGACTTTGATTGTTTTGTTTCTGCTAATTAAATTCACCAAAATTGGAAAAGCCATGCGTGCTATTTCTCAAGACAGGCAAATGGCCATGTTGTTGGGAGTCAATGTTGATAATGTCATTTCAGCAACATTCATTATTGGGTCTGCTTTAGCAGGATTAGGAGGAATACTGGTTGCTTCTCATGTTGGCCAAATTAATTTTTATATTGGTTTTATTGCTGGTCTCAAGGCCTTTACTGCCGCCGTTCTTGGAGGGATTGGCAGTATCCCGGGAGCTGCGCTGGGAGGTCTCATTTTAGGATGGACCGAAAGTTTTGCTACCGGGTATGTTTCCAGTGATTATGAAGATGTATTTGCTTTTGGATTATTAGTATTTATCCTGATTTTTCGGCCTGCAGGAATTTTAGGAAAAGTTAGTTCTGAGAAAGTATAAAAAATGGCGGAATTCAAGAAATCATTCATTGCTGCGCTTTGGTTTGTGATACTGACTTTCCCTTTTGTTGCAATGAAAGTGGACAGTTTTGAGAAGGTAGTGACTTGGCGCTGGGATAATGTACTTTACATGGGAGTGGGCTGCTTTTTTTTTTCCTGGCTATGGCGTTATTTGCTCCAACGCAAAGAATTCAGTAAAACTGAAGACAAAAATAAAAAAAGTCTTTTTCAACAAACATTGAAAGATCGCCTTTTCTCTGATCCTAAAGTATTCCGTCCGGTTTTAATTGCAGCATTTTGTGTTGCGGTCATATTCCCGTTTTTATTTTCGCCCTACCAAACAACCATCATGACCACGGCTTTAATTTATGTGGTTTTGGGACTGGGTTTGAATATTGTTGTTGGATTAGCAGGTCTGCTTGATCTCGGATATGTTGCGTTTTATGCTGTAGGTGCCTACAGTTATGCTCTCTTCAATTATTATTATGGGTGGGGATTTTGGTCAATCCTACCCGCTGGTGCTATCCTTGCAGCCATGTTTGGGGTAGTTCTTGGTGTTCCCGTATTGCGTTTAAGAGGCGATTATTTAGCCATTGTGACACTTGGATTTGGAGAAATTATTCGTTTGATTCTGGAAAACTGGGATGAAGTGACATTTGGCCCTCAGGGTATTCCCAACATCCCCAAGCCTAATTTTTTTGGTTTGGAAATGGATTTTCAAACCACAACGCTCTATATGTATTTTGTTGTTTTTGTGATGACTATTTTTACCATTGTGGTGGTAAGGCGTCTAAATAACTCGCGTATTGGACGCGCCTGGATTGCGTTGCGGGAAGACGAAATTGCCTGCCAGGCCATGGGGATTGATACAACCAAAACCAAACTGATTGCATTTGGACTGGGGGCTACCTGGGCAGGAATGATGGGGGTCTTTTTTGCTGCCAAGAACAGCTTTGTGAATCCTCATAGCTTCACTTTTATTCAGTCGGCAATGATCTTGTGTATTGTGGTATTGGGAGGAATGGGTTCGATCGTTGGCGCAATTTTGGCGGCTCTAATCTTGGTCTTATTGCCTGAATATCTGCGGGCTTTTTCTGAGTATCGAATGCTTATTTTTGGAGGAATTATGATCATCATGATGGTATTCCGTCCCGAAGGCTTGATCAGTAATGTGCGACGTAAATATGAGCTCCATGGAGGAGAAAAAAACTGATTTTTGGTGTGATTGGATTGTTATAGAACCATGCAAACGATTTTAGATGTTAAGCAACTGACGATGGATTTTGGTGGATTGCGGGCCATTGATCATGTGGATTTGGATATCAAACAAGGAGAAATTGTTGCTTTGATTGGCCCAAACGGGGCTGGTAAGACAACATTTTTTAATTGTATTACCGGTATATACAAGCCAACCGGAGGTGATGTTTTGATTGCTCCTCCAGAAAAAAAACAAAAAAGAATCAATGGAAAAAAGCCGAACCAGATAACTGTTGCGGGTTTAGCACGCACTTTTCAAAATATTCGTTTGTTTGCCAATATGACGGTGCTGGAAAACGTGATGATTGGACAACACTGCCGAACCCGCACCGGGATCGCTGGAGCAGTTTTTCAAGGAAAGAAAGTTCGAGCGGAAGAACGGAGGGTTATTGATTATTCCCATACTTTGCTCAAAAAAGTAGGTTTAGACCAATATGTCCATCATCTCGCAAAAAATTTACCTTATGCTAATCAACGTCGGCTGGAGATTGCCAGAGCACTTGCTACAGATCCTTTTTTACTTTTGCTGGATGAACCGGCTGCAGGAATGAACCCACAGGAAACTGCCGAACTGGATCAGTTTATCACCCGAATTCGTGATGAGGAAAATGTTTCTATCCTTTTGATTGAACATGATATGAGGTTGGTAATGAGTATTTCTGATAGAATTTTTGTTGTGGATTATGGGAAAAAAATTGCGCAAGGGACTCCTGCTGAAATCCAAAACAATAAAAACGTGATCAAAGCTTACCTTGGGGAAGATATTGATGATGCTTAAACTGAATGACATTCATACCTTTTATGGGAACATTCAAGCACTCAAGGGAGTCAGTTTAGAAATTGAGGAAGGGGAAATTATTACGCTCATCGGAAGTAATGGAGCTGGTAAAACAACAACGCTCATGTCTGTTTGCGGATTAACTCCTCCCCGAACCGGAGAGATTCTATTCAGGGGAAAGCAGATCCACGCGCTCAACGCCGATAAGATTGTGGCATTGGGGATTTCCCAAATCCCCGAAGGAAGAAGAATTTTTCCAGAATTCACGATCAAGGAAAACCTGGAAATGGGAGCATATTTGCGAAACGACAAGGTGGAGATTCGCAAAGATTTAGATTACATGTTTGATTTATTTCCCATTCTCAAAGAGCGTCAAAACCAGCGAGGAGGTTCTCTCAGTGGAGGAGAGCAGCAGATGTTAGCGATTTCTCGTGCTCTAATGGCCAGACCCACTCTGCTGCTTTTGGATGAGCCTTCTTTGGGGTTGGCTCCTATAATTGTGCGACAGATCTTTGATATCATCAAAAAAATTAATCAGGAACAGAAAACAACCATCTTTCTTGTGGAACAAAATGCAAACCTCGCATTGAAAGTCGCCCACCGTGGATATGTTATGGAAAACGGTCAAATTACCCTGGTGGATTCTGCTTCCAATCTTCTGAATGATGAAGCCGTCAAGAAAATTTATTTAGGGGCGTGATCTTTCTCATGGCAGAATGTTTTTATGAAGAAATAGAGATTCAAATTCCCAATTTGTGTCTTGCCGCTAAAGTCTGGGGGCACCCAAGCGAATTACCGACCTTGGCATTGCATGGTTGGCTGGATAATGCCGCCACTTTCGACCATCTTATTCCATTTTTGCCAAATTTAAGAATAGTTGCTCTGGATTTGCCCGGTCATGGTTTTTCTGGACATCGTTCTGCCGGAGCATTTTATCATTATATTGATATGGTCCCGGATGTCATCGCAGCGGCTGATGCTTTGGGATGGGAAAGTTTTGCCCTGTTAGGTCATTCCATGGGAGCTGGAATATCGACGTTACTGGCTGGTACCCAGCCGGACAGAGTATCTCACTTAATGCTGATTGAAGGCTTGGGGCCGATTGTTGATAAACCAGAAGACAGTCCCAGAACCTTGTCTCAGTCCATTCGACAAATGAGGTCATTTGGTCAAAGCAAACTCCCGGTATACCCAAATATCCAAGCCGCTGTTGCTGCGCGGAGAACAGCAGGGGATTTATATGATACCTCTGCGGAAACTTTAGTTGCGCGAGGTACCAAAGTAGTAAAGGATGGAATTGCTTGGCGCAGCGATCCCAGGTTAAAGGTCACTTCCCGTTTACGTCTGAGTGAAGATCAGGTGATTGGATTTATTGATTGTATAGAAGCACCGACTGTATTGATTCGTGGACAATCAGGTATGCTGGTGGGTGAGAGAAGTGTCGATAATCGCTGTGAGCATGTAAATGATTTTCATTTGGAAGTGATTCCTGGCGGTCATCATTTGCATTTGGATGCACCGGAATTGGTCGGGGAAGCAATTTCAAAATTTTTGAAAAAACAGGGTATCAATAAGATAGACTGATCTCATAGCCTCCATGAGAGCGAAGATTCATAACATGTTCTTCAAAAATCAAATACTGGCCCTTGATTCCTATAAGTTTACTGGTGAAGGCTGGTAATTTATCCAGTGATTTGGAAGTAATTTTTTTGGGGTATGCTGAAACTGGATAGGAAAAAGAATAAGACGATCCATCACTTACCAGGGACATGCCTTGTTCGTCAGAAAGCATTTCCAGTATTTGCTGGAAGTAAGGTTCAAAATCTTCTGTGGTGACCTCATTCTTCAGCATTTTTCTCCAATTGGTTTTGTCTTTCATCACTTTTGCAATGGCTGCTTCTGCAAGTCCCACCTGATACCGGTCCTCAAAAAAACCAATTTCTTTAGCTTCTGTTGCTCCCTGGTCCATCCAGCGATGGATGCTTTGATGAGAGCGTGTAATGCCTATTTTGATACTGCTGCTTCTGGCCAGATAGAGCGTGTGTTCCTGGAAGCAGTGTGTTTGGCCCCAGGTAGAATCCCGGCAAGTTCCCAAGTGAAAATGACATTTTTCTGGTTTAACGATGCAGATATCACACTCAGGCAGTGTGGTGAAGCAGGGATAGCAGTAACCACTGTTAAATGTTTTTTTGATAGAACGCCCGCATGCCGTGCAATACATTTGCCCAGTAAATGCGATACTGATTTCAGAATCAATCAGGGCATTCAAACCCTGGACTCCTTCTCCATTCAGGTTTAAAGTGTAGCTCACCAGATTATTGTCTGGATTATGAGCAGTATTCATTTTTCTTAAAATTCCTGTGATAGAAGGCATTGGATTATTTCATTCTTTTGTGTTTTCAACCAAACGCACTTGAACAGAGGCGGCATGCGCATACAATTCTTCGGCTTCTGCAAAACCGATGATAGAAGCACCTTCTTTTTTTAGACGCGCTGCAGAATAATGAAGGACGGAGCTGGTTTTGACAAAATCCTGTACTCCCAAGGGGGAAGAAAATTTAGCGCATCCATCCGTGGGTAAGGTATGATTCGGGCCTGCAAAATAATCACCAACTGGTTCGGGGGTGTGTTGGCCTAAAAAGATTGCACCTGCATTACGAATTTTATGCAGATCTTCAAAAGGCTGTTTCGTTAAAATTTCCAGATGTTCTGGGGCAATTTCATTGACCGCAGCAAAGGCATGTTCCAAGTTATCGACTATAATGATGGCAGAGTTTTCTTGAAACGATGCTTCAATGATTTCTCTTCTTGGTAAAGTCGGGACGAGCTCTTGCAATCGCTTGGCAACAGCAGAGGCTTGTTCGGAGGAAGTAGTGACCAGTAATCCTTTGGCATCAGGATCATGCTCGGCTTGAGACAGCATATCACGTACCAGGTATTCGGTAGCAAGATCCTGCCGGTCGCACAAAATCAAAATATCACTGGGACCTGCGATGGATTCAATCCCAACCACGCCATATACTTGTTTTTTTGCTTCTGCGACGTAAGCATTGCCGGGCCCTACAATTTTATAAACTCCAGGGATACTTTCAGTTCCATAGGCTAAGGCTGCAATCGCTTGTGCTCCTCCAACTGCATAAAACTCTTCAAGATTCAGTAAAGCGGCTGCTGCCATCATCAGTGGATTGGGCGTTCCTGTTTTTTCAGGAGGGGCAACGACTGCAATTCTTGGGACTTGAGCGACCTGGGCAGGAATGACATTCATCAATAGAGTGGAAAATAAAGGGGCTCTCCCCCCTGGCACATAAACTCCCACTGCATCAATCGGAGTGACTTTCCATCCCAGGACAGTACCGTCTTCACTAAATTCCAGTTGAGTCTCTGTTTTTTGGCGTTGGTGAAATGTGCGGATGTTGTCTGCTGCTTCCAGAAGAATTTGTTTGAGTTTGGGATCGAGCTGTTCCAGTGCTTTTTGCATTTGGGGCTGGGGTACTCTAAAATTGACAACTTGTGCCCCATCAAATTTTTCTGTGTAATGGCGCAGTGCTGTGTCTCCATTGTGCCGAACATTCTCTATGATTTCATGTACGGCTTCAGTTACATTTGGAGATGGATGACTTTGTACGTAGGATTGGTATGCAGTCAAACCATTAAATATATTGACGTTCATTTTTTATATTTCTATGTACATAGGGAAGTCAGGATATAATCGAGATTGTTCTAGCAGACCCTGCTTATTATAAATTTTTATATTGCCATACTCATCACAAAGCCAGAATTCTTCTGCACCTGCATCAAGGTATAATTTTTTTTTCAACATCATTTCCTGGTTCGTATTGCCTGAAGACTGGATTTCTACACAAATTTCAGGTGCAATTGAGCTGATGGATTCATTTTTTAGAATTTCGGCTCTTTCATCAGACACCCAGACGACATCCGCAACCTTCACATTATCCGTTGTCAGGATGGGACATTCTGGCAGAACCGCCCCGTTTTTTGCGTGTTGCAGCAAGTATTTGATGACCTTCGCTTGTAAGAAGGCATGGCGATTTTTTGCAGGGCTCATTTCTATTTTCCCCCATTGATTCAACTCAATTTTGAAGGGAAGATCCTGTAAAGAAGGATCCTCACAAATTTCCTGCCAGTTCATAATTTTATCCTAAATTGACAACATGACGTCCATGGGATTTTCCGTCCAGCATGTCTAACACAGTGGCTTCTACCTGCTCCAGTGTGATTTCGGTGGTGAGAGCATTCAGTTTGTCTGTTTTCCAGTCCGATGCCAGATGCTTCCAAACTTGGAGTCGAGGTTCCATAGGACATTCCACTGAATCGATTCCAACTAATTTTACTCCTCTTAAAATAAATGGGAATACGGTCGTGTTTAAAGTAATGGAGCCAACCAGTCCACTGCATGTGACGGTTCCTCCGTAACAGGTGTTTTTGAGAGCACTGGCCAGGGTATCTCCTCCAACAACGTCTACTACTCCAGCCCATTGTTCTTTCAGCAAAGGTTTTCCGGAGTTATCCACAATTGAGTTTCGATCTACTATTTCTTTTGCCCCAAGCGAATGTAGGAAATCATGCTCACTGGCTTTTCCTGTGGAAGCCACGACATGGTATCCCAGTTTTGCCAGAATACAGACGGCAACACTGCCCACTCCACCCGTTGATCCAGTCACTAAAATGGGACCGTTATTCGGTTTTACCTGGTTGTAGACCAAGCCCTCTACCATTAATGCTGCCGTAAATCCTGCTGTGCCAAATATCATGGATTCTTTTAAAGAAAGTCCTTGTGGAAGCTTGACGACCCATCCAGCAGGAACTCTAATATATTGCCCTAGACCGCCAGAGGTGTTCATGCCAAGATCATAGCCTGTTACTAATACTTCTTCTCCTACAGAAAAATTGGAATTTGTGCTTTCTTCAACAACTCCTGCTGCATCGATTCCCGGCGTATGAGGGAAATTACGAGTGACCCCTTTGTTCCCTGATGAAGAAAGAGCATCTTTGTAATTTAGAGAAGAATATTGTACCCGTATCAGCACATCCCCATCTGGTAAATCTGCTATTGTCCTTGTTTTAATATTTCTAACAAATTTTTTTGGTTCTGCTTCTTCAACGACGATGGCCTTAAATTCTTTTTGTGGCATGGTGCTCTCCTTCTCTTTCTTAGAAATCTTTTCTGAAATCTTCAGTAAATTTATCCCTTTTATCAATTCACTGGGTTGTGGATAGTATAGAGGAAATATAACCTTTTTTGGAAAATAATTAAAGAGATTGCTTTACAATATTTTTTCAGGGACTACCCATATTGTTACATCTTTGATTTTTTAAAGAAATAAAAAAATCATTGTGGTTAAATAAGGAGAATGATGGTACACTTTTTAATATTTTACCAGGGGGGAATATATGTAGGGGTAGGTGAGTTAAATGAAGTATTCGTTTGGCATAGTGAGTATTTTGCTATTGCTGGTAACAGGTTTGTTCTATGGGTGTGAAGAAGAACCCATTACTGGAAACCGTTTAGTACCAGGACGTTTAGTGCCAGGACGTTTAGTGCCAGGACGTTTAGCTGGAAACGTATCAAATGGATTTGCCTTACCCAAAACGCCTGTGACATTCGTCAGTGCCGATGGCCAAACCGAACTTTCTACGATTACCGATGAAAAAGGGAACTACTCCGTTGAAGTCAGCGACACGTTGACATTTCCTGTCCTGATTGTTGCTTCTACCTCCAATACTTCCGTTAGTTCTATTGTCACCAGTGCCCCTGCCGAGGAAGAGGAAAACACAGCCAATGTCAATCCAATCACCCAGGTTGTGACCCTTTCTGCTTTAGAAAACGATGCTCCCACTGCCATTCAAAGACTCTTGCGAAAAAAGACAAACGGTCAAAACCGTTTAGTTGCAGCCAGCCTTTCTGAGATTACAGTAACCGATTATGATACCGTGGGTGAAACCATCAGCGAGTTGGCCTTTGGAACCGCTGTTGATTTTGCTTCCTTTTCCAGTGCTGCATACCAGGCTCGTACCTCTGATAATCCTGCTGGGGGAAATTACCAGGACACCCTGATCGATTCTGTCGCGACTCTCTCATCTGTTCTTACCATAGAAGAAGTTCTCACCAAAGCTGTCGATCCCAATGACCCTTCTTTTGATGGAGGGATGCTGGAGTCCGAAAGTTTTCGTGCCAAGGTTTCCGGGCAATTGATCGCCCAGGGAAGGAGTGGAACCGAAGCGCTGGATGTGATTACGGCAGGAGTGACTGCGGATTCAGGAACCCTGCTGGAAAATTCGACTGCTTATGTCGGTGCGTTCGAAGGGATTGTTCAGGATGCTATAACTTCCGGCTTGGCCGATCAAAGCTCACGGGAAGCTTTGGTTTCTGCTTCTGCCGGGGTCATTGCCAATACCTTAGACGCTAACACGTTGACCGATGGTGCTAGTTTGACCACTCTGCTGGATAATACGGTTGCAACCGCAGGCCCCGCCTTGATCTCCATTGGGCAGCAAAATCAGGATATTGCCCAATCGGGTGAACTGGGAGTGCTGTTGAATGCCATGAGCAATGAACTTTCTACGGTATTGGCAGATAATGCGGTGGATATGACTATACCTTTGTCAGATGCCACAGGGTTGAGGACGCAGTTGACGAACTTTGGGCAGGCTTTGGCAGCTCCTTTGGCAAGTTCATTGAAAACCAATACGGGTGGAGCAACAGGAGGTGGACAGAGGGTGCAAGGAGGAAATAAAAAGGTCTTGATTCAAAATATTGCCAAGCAGGTTTCTGAATCCCTAACTCCTTTCATGAATGATTTCACCTCAGGCATTCCTGATGCGGCTAAAAATACGGCCAATAATCTGGGATCGGCATTGGATACTTCTCTTAAAAACATCCTTCTTGATAGTCAGAGTCAGAGCCTGGGAGGTTCTGTGAGAGAAAAATTTGTCAAGCAGGTGGCTAAAGCTGCTGTGAAGCAAATCAAAAAAACGGGTGCGGATCTGTCTGCTGGAACCTTGCCTCCGGCTGCTTTGAACACTGCTAACAATATGGCCAGCATCGCTCTGGGGGGGATGGCTGCGGTAACAGGAATATCAGGTGATCTTGCCAGTGAAGATGCGAAAGCCAGTGTGGCAACGGCAACATTGGAGCAAACGTTTGAGGCTGTGGCTGATTTGGATTTGACCGGAGACTTGCCTCCAGAAGCTAATACGGTGGTGAATAATGTTGGCCAGGTGGTTGGCCCTGCTTTGATTGAATCGGTTGGGGGGGTGTCCAATCGCAAGGGCGAAAATCTATCCGTCCTGATCAAAAGTGCGGCTTCTGCGGTGAGTAAGCAGATGAAGGACAATGGGATCGACTTGAAAGGAGCTATTACTGATGTGACTGCTGTCCGGAATAGCGCAGTCCAAAAAGCCTCAGAAACCAGTATCAGCATGGAGCAGACTTTTCAGAAAATTGAGAAGGCTGGGGTGAAACTGGGGGACATGACCAAAGGGTTTGAAAACATAGATTTGGATGCGGGGGCACTGCTTGTAGTGGCTAGTCAGGTTGCCGAAACAGTAGCGGGTGAGGGTACCAATGACAATATCAAGGGGGCGACTTCTTCGATTACCAAGGCCGCAGCTCAGACGGCGAAAAATGTGATCCAAAAAGGAGGCTCCATCGACCAGGTCAAACAATCGGTCTCGGTGACGACGGCAGCCGTGAAAGATGTGGCAAAAACCGGAAATGCCAAGTCCATTAAAAATAGTGCCAAAGCACTGGAGTCCAGTGTCAAGGCAGCAGGTCAGGGTGGTGGGAGTATCGAAGATTTTTTGGCAATCACAAAGAATGTAGCCACAGGCGTGACGACGGCAGGAGACGCAGGAGTTGCCAATTTGGTCAAAGCGGTCCAGGTCAACGTCAGCCAGGGAGGTCCCCTTGAATTGGCTAACCTGGTTCCTCCAGGGCAGCTGGCAGAAGCCCAGGCCAAACAGGTGACATTGAACCAGGAGGCTCAAACATTTTTAGCAGCAGTAGACGAAATTTTGGTTGCCAATGAAACCGGGGCGCAGGCTGCCGTAGCCGCAGGACAAGGGTTGGGTGCATTCAATCCGGTATTGGTTCAAACTGCAGTCCCTCTGCCTCCTAATGCCGATGGAAACACTTCTGGTGGAACTCCTGGAGGCGCTGGAGGCACATCGACCGGTCCAAGCAATATTGCAGATTTTTTCCCTACGGACGGTAGCTCTGGAGGAGGAGACACTCTGGCAGGTCCTGGTACCGATACTGGTACGGGTGTCCCTTTTATCCCTCCCCCCATCGATACGACGACCACTGGTACAGGTGTTCCTTTTATTCCTCCCCCTACTGATACGACTACCAATACGACTACTGATACTGGAGGTGGAGGAGCACCACCTGGAGGATCTTCTGGAGGTGGAGGAGCACCACCTGGAGGCGGCTCTGGTGGTGGAGGCGGCTCTTTTACTCCAACCACTATACCGGGCTCTAGAGCCTGCACCAGTAGTGGGCATGGTCCGTTGATTTTAGTAAACAGCCCTTGTAATAGTGCTATTGATACCCATGTGATTGGCAGTGGCCATACGGTTCACTGGGATGGTACCGGCGCTGCGATCGCCAGTCATGTGGCCATTCATCCTGGCAGTACCTTTATCATTCATACCAGCGGTGGAACATTGCATGGAAATCTGGCTCTTCATGGCGGAACATTTCATGCTCAGTCCAATGTGACCATTAATGGAAATATCATTCACCATGCCCACAATTCCATGATTCGCGTTGATGCGGGCAATGTGCTGACTTACAATGGTCTGTCTGTCCCCTTGGGACCCCATACGTTGCAGCTCGATATTGCTGGCCTTTTCAACAAACCGAATAACTTTTTGATCCCTCAGAGGGGGGAACTGTATTTTACTGGCGGCGGGACCATGAATACTCCCATTACACTGAGTGGAGGGAGGTTTACCATCGACAGCGATTTGACTTTGCAGGGAGACATCATTCATAACTTTTCTTCGGTCATGTCGGTGGCCAAGGGAACCACTTTCAACTACTATGGAGCTCCCCTCAGAATTGGCGATAATACTCTAGCCATCACGGGAGGAGGGGCCATCGTCAATAACAATGCCATTGTCCTCAATGCCCCCAACAGCACCTTGCAAATTGGTGGAGGTACCTCTGTTCAAAAGGTGGCGGTCAGCAGCAATTCATTGATCACCGGACAAATTGAAGTCGCCGAAAATACGACAATTGATTCCTTTGCTCTATCCGATAATGTGAATATCATCCTTACTCCGGGAAAAACCCTGACTCTGGCCAATACGGTCAAGGTCGATGCAGATGTGGTTTTGACCATCACAGGAAACGTCGGAGTCGAGGACATTCGCCTTAAAAATTCTTTGAATTTGAACGGAGATGCTCCCATCCTGGCAGATGATGCAATCCTTAAGGTGGCATCAACGGCCACTTTTGGTCCAGGATCGTACCTGACTTTTGGCGGAGGGTTGATTGTTGATAAAGGAGTGACCTTGACCATTGATGACCCGGATGTTTCCAGTGGTGCGATTTTTTACGGAGGTGCCACCATCAATGGCCAGATTGTTCTTGCTGGTGATGATGATCTCTCCTTCGATCCTTCGATTGCTTCAACCTCCAATATTACGGTGACGGGATCGGGGACTGTATTCAATGAGCATGCTTTTGTTCTCGCAACGTTATCGACAGACAACCGTTACCTTGATTTAAAACTAAGCAAGCGTTCTTTTGCCAGCAGCAATGGAACAGGAGCCTTGGGCAGCAGCGATTTCAGCCTGGCCTTTAGCCAGAATAGTGGGAATGCAAGCAATGTTACGATTGGTTCTCTTACCCAAACAAATGATGATCCTCTGGTTGGAGGAGAAACCGATGTTCGTTTCCATTTCACCATCGCCGGTTCTGCCAGTGGAGTGGAAACCATTGCCATCACTCCGGCTGATGGCAATTCCATTTTTGATATTGCCGGCAATCCAGCCAGTACTGCCTTGACGACAGACCCCATTACGCTGAATGATCTGAGTTTTGATTTGACCTCCAATCTGATGGCGTATTACTCCTTCAACGGCAATGCTAATGATAATAGCGGTAACAACAAGCATACTTTTGTGAAGAAACCTTCTCTGACTGCAGATGTTGTCAGCATGCCCAATAACGCCTACCAGTTTAATGGAACCGGGGATGCCCTGATTGCTTCTACTATTTTAAGTATAGATCAGGATCCTCTCACCATTGCCGCCTGGATTTATTTGGATGATATTGTCGGAGACAAGCCAATCTTTGGTGAATATGCTTCCAACGGTGATTTCCGAAATTATTTTTACGTAAGAAATGATGGTCTGGCATTTGATCAAAGTAATCCAGCAGGTGGTGATATTTTTGCTGATGCTAATTTTGTATCTGGGCAATGGGAACATGTAGCCCTGGTCAAAAGCAGTGATCAGGTTACTTTTTACCATAACGGATCTTCGGTGGGTTCTCATACCCATACCGAAACTTATGGTGGTGCAGATCCTTCTCTTTCTGCGATTGGAGCAAAGCTGACCAATGGAACTCCTTCTACAAATTTCTTTGCCGGCAAAATCGATGAAGTGCGCATTTATACTCGTGCCTTGAAATCCAATGAAATACACATTCTCAGCTCCATGCCTGCTGCCGACCCTGGTCAGGATCGTTTTGTCAGTGCAGGAGAAACAATCACTCTAGATGGTTCGGATAGCAGAGATTCAGATGGTGGATTAGTCTTCAGCCATCAATGGGCCATTGCTGGAGAGCCCTCCGGCAGTTCCATTACTCTCAATAACCCCAATACAGCAACAGCAAATTTTACCCCATCGGTCAGTGGAGATTATTCCTTTGTCCTGGCAGTCAGTGACGGCACGTTTGGGACGACCAACACCGTCAATGTGGTGGTCAATGACTGGCAGCTGGCCTCCTCTCCAGCCAGTTGGTCTAGTCGGGTAGATCACGCCAGTTTGGTGTTTGATAACAAACTGTGGATCGTAGGAGGATTTGGCAGTGGCTATTTGAATGATGTCTATTATTCCAGTAATGGAATGAACTGGACACAGTCCACCGCCTCAGCAGGATGGGATGCACGGAGCCGACATGCCAGCATCATCTTTGACAACAAACAATGGGTTTTGGGAGGATTCAATGGAACCGATCTGAATGATGTGTGGTATTCCCGTGATGGAACAAACTGGACGTTGGCCACCTCTAATGCGGCCTGGACGTCACGGGGAATTTTTACCAGTGTCGTCTTTAACGGAAAAATTTGGACCATGGGAGGCGTTCCAAATGGTAGCAGTGCGTTGAGTGATGTGTGGTATTCCAGCAATGGGATTGATTGGACACAAGCGACGATGAATGTTAATTGGGGCCCTCGCTATGGGCAAGCCAGTGTGGTATTTGATGGTAAAATCTGGGTGATGGGAGGCCACAATGGCAGCACTTTTCAGAACGATGTCTGGTACTCGGAAGATGGGATCAACTGGACTCAAGCTACAGCTGGGGCTGATTGGTCCGCACGTGCACGTCACACCAGTGTGGTGTATGATGGTAAAATCTGGGTGATGGGAGGAAAAGGAAGCAGTAACAATAATGACGTCTGGTACTCAGACGATGGAATTCATTGGACGGAAGCCACAGCCGGTGCTCCCTGGTCTGCACGTCAACTCCATGTGTCTACTGTTTTTCAGAATCGAATCTGGGTGATGGGAGGCATAGAATTCGACACCACCTATAAGAATGATGTCTGGTCCTACTCCCAGGGCATCGAAGGCAGTCTGGTCGCTTATTATCCATTCAATGGCAATGCTGATGATGCTAGTGGTTTGAACCATCATGGCGTTCCGGTGGGAGCTGCTTTGACGACGGATCGTTTTGGTATGACCGGTGGTGCCTATAGTTTTGACGGGGTGGATGACATTATCAACAGAACCAGCAGCAGTATCCTCAATCCGACCGGCCAAATTACCGTGACAGCCTGGGTCAAGCCAGCAGATCTCACCACCAACACGTACTATACGATTGTGAGAAAAGAAACCCAGTATTTACTTGCTTTTCAGAACAATGGTTCTTATTTGACTTTTGGACTGAATGACAACGCCAGTTATGAAGCCGATGCCTCAATCTCCTCAGGTTCCTTCACCGATGGGAGTTGGCATTTTGTTGCAGGCAGTTATGATGGCACCACTCTCAAGGTATATAATGATGGGGTATTGATTGGTTCCACAGTTGCCAGCACAACTATTAATACGAGCACCAATCCGCTTCAGATTGGAGGCTATTCCGTCAATACTGAACTATTCAATGGCGCTATCGATGATGTCCGCATTTACAATCGTGCTTTGACGGATGTAGAAATTCTTAATCTGTTCCGTGCGCCAGTTGCAGTGGCTGATAATGATCTGGTCGTTGATATTGAAAACACCATTACAGTCTACAATAACAGTCAGAGTGCCAATGGCAACTCATCGCTGAATTATAATTGGGAACTGGTCGATCAGCCTCCTGGCAGTTCTGCCCAGATCAGTGCAACCAGCACTTCTTCAATCACCCTCGCACCTGATGAGCTTGGCAAATACGAAGTTCGCTTGAGCATCGCTGATGGTAGCCTCAAGGCCACCGACTATGTCAATGTTTATGCCGATGTGGATACAGCCAGCCTGGTTGCGTTTTATCCTTTTGATGGCAATTTCCAGGATGTGAGCGGTAATGGCAATCATGGAACTATTGCTTCCAGCAGTACCGCTCCTACGTTGGCAAGCACCAACTGGGCAGGAAAATTACACAATGGTTACGACTTTGATGGGATCGATGACGAATTTGATCTTCCCCAAAGCACTTCCTTAAACCTGGGCAATCAGAGTTTGACGTGGATGGCCTGGGTCAAGCTGGATACTTACACTACTGGTTCGAATTCGATCATTCTCAGCAGTCGGGATAACACGAATGGTTATCTTCTCTCTATTATCGGATCAGGTGCAGGCAGTACAGGGCAGGTTAATTTCGGAGACAGCACCTCTGTTATTAGTACCAGCGTGATTCCATTGAATACCTGGACTCATATTACTGCAACTCTCGATTATCAAGGAGGTGATGCCAATGTTGCTAAGGTTTATGTCAATGGAATTCTGGAAAGTCAAATCAGTAATATGCCGGATAGTGGCACGTGGACAGAAGGAATTGAAATTGGAGGTCGACCGGTTGCAGGGGCAGATTTTAATTTTGATGGCCTAATCGACGATGTACGTATCTACAACACAGCCCTTTCTGCAGAACAAATCCAGCAGTTCGCCTCCAGTTTAGACAATGGATTGGTAGCGTATTATCCAATGAATGGTGATGCCAGCGATGCCAGTGGGAATGGATACGATGGAACCGTTAGCAGTGCAGTCTCGTCACTAGATCGGTTTGGGAATACCAATAGCTCCTATAACATCACTGGTGCCTCTCAATCCATTTTGATTCCGCAGAATACGATTGATGGTCTGGCTGATTATACTCTGGCAAGCTGGATCAAACTGGATTCGGTCAATTCCGGCAGCAACACTTTGTTTTCCGGAGCACGTGCAGCAGAAGACAACGCCTTCATTTGGTATTACCAAGGGTCTTCTAACATGTGGAACATGATGCTCGACAGCACATCTGCCTGGATGCTGGGCAATGGAACAATCGAAGATATGGGTTGGCACCATGTAGCCGTCAGCAGGATTGGAACAACTACTAATATGTATGTGGATGGGGATCTGATTGGAAGCAACTCTATTGCCTCAGCGGCTGTTGATGTGGATGCCGGTGGGGTTATTTTTGGACAGGAACAGGATTCTGTAGGAGGCGGTTTTCAGGCAACCGATAGCTGGAATGGAAGTGCGGATGATTTCCGTATCTACAATCGCGCCCTGACAGAAATCGAAATAGAGGCTTTGATCGAAGAATCTTCTCCATTCACCATGGCGACTACGATTTCCAGTGACAACATGACCTTCATCATCAATTTCAATGAAGGTGTGTTCAGCAGTTCAGGTGGTGCCTTAACGGCCAGTGACTTCAATCTAACATTTGATCAGAATGGTGGGAATTCCCTGGATGTTTCTATTGCCAGTATTGCTAACAGCAATGATAGTACCTTGGTTGGTGGAGAGCCCGTGATCAAATTCAATTTGGCAGTCACAGGAGTTGCTTCGGGTCTGGAACTCATTTACATTACTCCAGCTGCCAATGCCGTTTTTGATGCAGATGGCAATCCAATCAGTGGAGTAGCCACTCTGGTCACCAGTCTGAATGCAGCCGTACAGCCCTATGTTACCAGCACCGCACCGGCTGACCAGACAGCAGGAGTTTCCATTGCTACCACCGTGGATGTCACTTTTGACTCTGTAATGAATGCCGGTACTATCACGACGAGTACGTTCACCCTGGCCACCTCTAGTGGAAGTTCGGTCAGTGGAACCGTTAGCTACAACAGCGGCAACCAGACGGTAACCTTCACCCCAGCCACCAGTCTGACTGCCAGTACGACTTATGTTGCCACTCTGGCTTCCGGGATTCAGGATTCCATCGGCAATGCCCTGGCTACTACCAGTTTTAGCTTTGATACGGTTGATTTGAGTTCGAATATGGTGGCTTACTATAATTTTGACAACAACGCCAATGACCATAGTGGTAATAGTCATCATGGTACCCTCAATGGTACGGTGACTTCAACCACAGACCGCTTTGGCAATGCCGATCATGCCTATAGTTTTGATGGAAGTTCGGGCTACATTACCTTGCCCGATAGCAATGATTGGGACTATGGCGCCAATGACTACACCATTGGTTTCTGGATCAACACCACTCAGACCACCAGGGCCTTTCTCTATTCCCGTGCTGGAGGAGGTACACTGGCCAGTGGCGATATTGTCCTAGAATTTACAAATGGTGCTAATCCGGTGGGAAGCATCACAGCTAATTTTGAGTCGACAACGGGAGGACAGCAAGATGGAAATGGTTTGATTTCTCCCACTATTCACAATGGCAGCTGGCGCCATTTTGTGCTGGTGCGCAATGGGAGTACTCTGACCATGTATGTGGATGGAGCGGCTGTCAGTACCAAAGACATTTCCAGCTACATGACTCTGCAGGATGTTAATTATCCGGTGACTATTGGTCGCTATGCCCATAACCAGCCTTCTGCCTACTTCAACGGCAAATTGGATGAATATGTCATTTACAGCCGTGCTCTGACTCAAGCAGAGATTGATACTCTCTATTCACTTGATAGTGATCTTTGGGATGGGGCTTTGTGGGATACGAATGTTTGGGGAGATTAAAAGAATTAAGAATGAGAAGGGTTAGGAGGATATAGCACAAGGGCTCTGAACAATGAGTTTCTAGTCTTTGGGGAGATTCAATTGTTATCGGCTAAGGTTTTTCGGTAAGTCGACCCGATAAATACTTGTGAATCACACTGGAAAGTAAGGTTTGATAAGGGAGGCCTTCTTCTAAAGCTTTGATGTGAGCGAGGTCAAAATCTTGTTCTGTCAGGCGAAGGTTTATTCTCTTGGTTTTGTTGAATGTATTACGTGCGGCTTCTTTGGTAAGCTCTATTTCTTGCTGTACATTAGGAATTGATTTCAAGTCACCGCGTTCAAAAGCATCAAGAATTTCTTGCTCTTCTGGATCTAGTTTATATTTCATGGACTCTGTTTGGTATATATTTTTTGGTTGCTTTACGACTGGGGATAATGGTTTTTAAAAATCGTATATCCGGATTCTCTTTGACGAATGGTACTAAATGAATATATTGCTCAATATTGACAACATAGACTAGTTGATTCGGGTATTTGTCTTTATTCGGGTGAGGAACAATATCAATTAGTCCTCCATTTTCGATCGCAAATACTATTTTTTCAAAAGAGATATTACGAGTTTGTTGTAGTTGTAGATTTTTTTCACTATTCCATCGAAATTGTATCATAGCTCATTCATTGCACAATGTGTGCTGTTTGTCAACAAAGAGAACAAAATAATATAGCAAGTTCTATCATCAACTCAAACTATCTGAGGTAATCATGAAACGAATTCAATTATTACCATGGCTAATTCCTTTGCTGGTGTTGACACAAAGCATGGTCTTTGCTCAGACACCAGCCAGTATTTCGGTGCCGCATACCTTCACCTCGGGGACGGTGATCAGCTCGTCGGAAGTCAATACGAACTTCAGCAGCATCTTTTCCCTGGCCAATACCATCATCAGCGCGATCGCAATTGATGCCTCTGACAATGTTGGCATCGGCACGACGAGTCCTCAAACATTATTACATGTAGAAGGCAATACACCTGTCATCCGTATTTCAGATAATAATTCTACATCGGAGGGGGATGCAACAGGGAAAATTGAATTTTACGATAGAAACAATACAGATATATTAGGATGGTTCGGTTTCAATAGAACAGGTTCAAGTGATGACTTATTTATTAATCAGTTTAATAATAAAGCAATCATTTTCGAGACGAATGGTAATACTGAACGAATGAGAATTACGGGCGGCGGTAAAGTCGGTATCGGCACGTCGAGTCCATCAACATTTTTTGTGGGAACAGAAGCATTGGGGTTGGTGATTGATAATCCCGATTCATCATCAGCGAATCCTTCTGTTGAATTAATACTTAAAAATTCAAAAACCAATAGCTTTGCTAGGCTAGGCTTCGCATCTGCTGAAAGTTCAACAATGGACGGTGAAATCAAGTACAATCATGACAACGATGGGATGTATTTCTATACAGCTTCAAATGAGAGAATGAGGATTGATTCGAGTGGCGACGTGGGCATCGGCACGGGGAGTCCCGGTTCAACAACTCCAATAGGGTGGGATACAGGCAGTGGGTCGGTACTATTAGAAGTCGCAGGGTCATCCCATGTCGACAGAGATGCCGGCATAGTGTTAAATAGAAGTGATTCTGGTATAACAGGTTCAATCTGGATGGATAACTCACACGGAACGATGTATATTGATAGCCATGCGAATGGTGCATCAAGTGAAATTCATTTTAGGACGAAAACATCAGGAACACCCGTAGAGGCAATGACTATAGATGCTGCTGGCAACATTGGTATTGGTACGACGAGTCCGAGTTATAAGATTCATGTTGTTGGTACAGCAGGATTGTCAACAGGCACAGCCTGGACCAATGCTTCCGATAGACGTTTGAAGGATGTCACAGGCCAATACAAACGAGGATTGAAGGAAATTATAAAACTGCAACCTATTACCTTTAATTACAAAAAGAACAACCCAAGGGGACTGCCCAACGATTATGAGTTAACAGGCTTTGTGGCTCAAGAAGTACAAAAGGTATTTCCTGAAGCTGTGAGTGAGGGGGAAGACGGGTACCTTGATTTCAATATTCATTCGATTAATATTGCTATGGTCAATGCCATCAAGGAACTCAATGCTGAAAATGACACGATGAAAGAGATACATCAGCAAGAACTATCAGCCATGCAGGCCAAACATACTCAAGAAATCATCGATTTGAAAGCGATGGTGGAACAAATGGCGCAGCAAATGGCGAGTATGAGCAATGAAATGAAGGCGATCAAGGCCTCAACCCAGCAAACAGAGTCGGCTCATCCGCAGACTACGGCGTTGGTGCAGTGAAGTAGGATGGGCTTGCCCATCAAAGAGTGCAGCTTGCCCATCAAAGAGTGCAGCTTGCCCATCAAAGAGTGCAGCTTGCCCATCAATGATTGAATTTCATGACTAATTACCGAAGATGGCGTCAGGAAGGAGGTACGTATTTTTTTACGGTGGTGACCCACCATCGAAGAAACATTCTGACACAAGAACAAAGCCGTCTCCTCTTGAGGGAAGCCATTCAAGAAATCCAACGAACTCGTCCCTTCCAAATTGACGCATGGGTTTTGTTGCCCGAACATCTGCATTGCGTTTGGACCTTGCCTGAGGGGGATAATGACTTCTCAACCCGATGGTCCTTGATCAAAGGGTATTTTTCCAAGAATGCCAAAGAATTATTTTATGACAAAGATAGCTTGTCTTTGTCCCAGCTCAAAAAGAACGAGTTTGGTATCTGGCAACGTCGTTTTTGGGAACACCTGATTCGGGATGAAGCAGATTTCAATCGGCATGTTGATTATATTCATTTCAATCCTATGAAA
Organism: SAR324 cluster bacterium; assembly: GCA_015231885.1. Taxonomy (GTDB): domain Bacteria; phylum SAR324; class SAR324; order SAR324; family NAC60-12. The sequence goes on along the minus strand of JADGAT010000006.1, from coordinate 52,367 downwards.
CATGGGCTGGTGACTAACGCAAGAGATTGGCCTTATTCGACAATTCATCGCTATATTGAGGAAGGAATGTATCCGGGAAATTGGGGTGAGGGGCTGTACTCTTTGCATGAGGATATGGATTATGAATGAAGAGATGATGGGCAAGCCCATCCTACTGCTTTCTTCGACGATTCATCGCTATATTAAGTGATGGTCTACGAAACAAGAATTATATTTATTATAGGAGAAACAAATGGACAAAAAAGTAACAGTGATCACAGGCTGCAATCGAGGGATTGGGCTGGCGTTGTGCCAGGTTTATCAAGAATCAGGATACCAGGTGATTGGGGTGTGCCGGCAAAGCTCTAAAGAGTTGGAGGAGCTGGGAGTGCAAGTGGTCAGCGGAATTGACATCACAGAGGCCAGCAGCATCGCAACGCTGCAAAAAGAGCTGCAGGGCGTGGCCATTGACATTCTGGTCAACAATGCGGGCTTGCTGAGTAACGAAACTTTGAATGATCTGAATTTTGAAAGAATTGCAAAACAGTTTGCCATCAATGCCATGGGACCTTTGCGGGTGACGGAGGCTTTGTTGGGGAACTTGGGATCTGGCAGCAAACTGGCCTTGATCACCAGCCGGATGGGTTCGATTGCGGACAACACTTCGGGCAGTCGGTATGGGTACCGCATGTCCAAAGCGGCTTTGAATGCAGCAGGCGTGTCACTGGCCCAGGATCTCAAACATCAGAATATTGCAGTCGCCATCCTGCATCCTGGTTTTGTAAAAACCGGGATGACCGGACACAATGGCGATGTTTTACCAGAGCAAGCGGCTAAAGGGTTGTATCAGCGTATTGAAGAATTGACCATGGCGAATACCGGTGGATTCTGGCATGCCAATGGACAGCGGCTCGAATGGTAATACAATTTGAAAGCCTGTCCAGTGGCTTTGTGATGGTATTGCAGGGAATTATCGTGTTGTTTGTGACAACGTGTCAATGATTGAAAAATTATTACGGTTTCGATGATGAGTGAACAATTATTATCCATAGATGTTATTAAAAAACTGCCGAAATCCGATCTCCATGTTCATCTGGATGGGTCCATTCGACTGGAGACTTTGATTGAGATTGCAAAAAAAGAAAAATTGGATCTACCCAGCTATACAGTGGAAGGATTGCACGAGACGCTTTTTAAGGATCAGTATGCCAGTTTGGAAGAGTATCTGAACACCTTTGCCTATTCTTGTGCCGTTATGCAAAAACCGGAATACCTGGAGCAGATTGCTTATGAATTTGCCCTGGATAATCAGAAGGAAGGTGTTCGTTATGTGGAAGCCCGCTTTGCTCCCCAGTTGTTGATCAATCGCTATCAGGACATGAAGGCTGTCTTTGAGGGGATCAACAAAGGGTTCTCCCGTGCCCAGCATGAATACAATCAACAGACCGAGATCGTCAAAGGAGGCGCCCCTGCTTTCCATTATGGCATGATTGCCTGTGCCATGCGCAACTTCGGTCCGTTTTCCGACTACTATAAAACATTGATCCATTTACTGTCTCATTCCGACATGCTGGATATTCGAAAACTGGCTTCGATGGAATTGGCCAAGGCCGTGGTACAATTGCGTTCAGCAACGGGAATGCCCATTGTTGGTTTTGATCTTGCTGGTGCCGAAGCAGGATACCCGGCAAAAGATCATTGGCCGGCTTATCAATTTGTGCACGATGCTTTCATGCACAAGACGGTTCATGCTGGTGAAGCCTATGGGCCCGAGTCGATTTTTCAAGCAATCACAGATCTGCATGCAGATCGCATAGGGCATGGTTATTATCTGTTTGAACCATCCAAAATCAAAGATCCAAAAATCGAGGATAAAGAAAAGTATGTTTTCAACTTATGCCAGTATATTGCAGAAAAACGGATTACGATCGAAGTCTGCCTGACTAGTAATTTACAAACCAATCCTGCTATTGGAAAAATTGAGAATCATCATTTTAGTGATATGCTAAAAAATCGTATTAGCACCACCTTCTGTACGGACAATCGTACAGTCAGCAAAACGACGGTGACGGATGAGATTTGCCTGGCGTTGCAGCATTTCCCAATTTCGGAAAAAACTCTGAAAAGCTGTATCATTCATGGATTTCGCAGGAGTTTTTTTCCAGGAGCCTATAAGGGAAAATCGGATTATGTGCGTCAATGTGCCGAATATTATGATAAAGTGCTGGATAAAGTTGCTGAGTTGGGGACATGAGTTAGAGCTGCATTTTGCTTTTTTCTTTTATAAATGAATAGTGAAAAAGTTGTTTTGAATATTTCATCAATCAGTAAAGGAGAGTGCTTGTGAAGGAAGAAGTTGTCAGTTTTTCTGCAGGAGATGTCACACTGGAAGGTTTGCTGCAAAAAGGATCAGGCGATCTGGGGGTGGTGGTGACTCATCCCCATCCGCTTTATGGCGGAGATATGTACAATGCAGTTGTTGGAACCATTGTACGCAGTTTTCAAAAGAAGGGGTACACCACGCTTCGCTTTAATTTTAGGGGTGTTGGAAAAAGTGAAGGAAATTTTGATGATGGCCAGGGAGAGCAGCGGGATGTGCTCAGTGCGCTGGAATACCTTAAAGCATCAGGGTGCGACTCCATTGTATTGACTGGATATTCCTTTGGAGTGTGGGTGAATGCTCAAGCAGCAGGTAAAAGTGACCTCTATGACAGCATGGTGATGGTGGCTCCGCCGGTTGCTTTTATCGACTTTCAACCCGTTGCCGCCATTCCCAGGCTGGATCTTGTGATTGGCGGAAGCCGTGATGACTTTGCTCCTCCTGTCTTGATTGAACAAATGCTTTCCTCCTGGAACCCCAATGCTCATTTTGAAGTGCTGGATCGTGCCGATCATTTTTTTGTAGGGTATAATGATCGCCTGGAAGCAGCGATACTGTCCAATTTAATGTGAAATTTCTCGTAAAATTACTGGATTGCGAAATTAATAAAGCCTGTTCAGTTGGAGAATCTAAATTGTTTGAGCATTCCCAGCAAAGCGCTGAATTCCTTGGTCTAAGCTGGTAATATAATAACGTATTTCTGTGCTGGTTGAATTTCCAATAATCCGTTGGGATTTAACGCAACCAATACTTTGCAAACCTTCCCAGGCAAACCTTCCTGGAAGGTCTTCAATTTGAGAGAACAACCAGTAATCTCGGATTTCGATACGCTCATGATCTTTTTCAACGGTTTGGTAGTGTTCCCAAGGCAAACTCTTTTTAATGCGATTGCCCTGCTGACAAATCAACAAAAGTTGCAAGTTGTTTTCAGATGATGGTACAGTTGATTTTTATCATCTTTGTCGTTTGTGTCTTTATGCAATGAAGGGCATTGATTTTAAGTACAGCTGATATTTTGGAAAGAAAGGACCCAGGAATGAGTTTGCAGGAAATTCTATTGACAGCCGAAAAGCCGGATTTTGAGTTCATGATTGACCACCTGACCAGTCCATTCAATGTGAGCGCGGATGCGGAACTTCATGTTTCATTGACTCAATTTTCTAAAACAGGTTCGGAGCGCGATAAAAGAAAACTGGTAGAATTACTGGAAAAGGAAATTCGCTATGTGGGCAGTGCGGATATTGCTTATTTTTTTCGTTGGATGACCAATAAGGAACCCGGAGTAACCATTGATGAAATCATTAACGATATTTGTTCAAAGCTTGGGATCGCTGTTAAAAAAATGGGACCAGTTCAACCTAAGCTGGAAAAACTGGTCCAGGCCATGGTCGAAAAACAATTTCAGCAAATGACTCCGGAAGAACAAAGGCAGCAGCTACAGTTGCTCGGAGTAAGCCCTGATGCTGCAGAAGAAGTGATTTCAGAAATCAAAAAACTAGGCCAAGTGGCTATTTTCTCTGCAATCATCCTGCCCATTCTGGGAAAAGAACTTGCCGCCAAATTGATAACCAGCATGACACTCAATATGATTACTGCGTTTGTGGGACGAGAGGCCGCTGCACAGACCTTGAAACAGCTGGCTGTCCGGTTTCCCTGGTGGGCTGAGGTGACCGGACCTTTCATTTGGGGGATTACAACAGGCTGGCTGGTGGTTGATCTACAAGGACCGGCCTTTCGTAAAACATGTCCCGTAATACTCTACCTGGCACTGATCAATTTGAGAAATGGCCCCGAAGATGATTCCGGACTTTGGGAAGAATCTGAGTAATTACAAAAAAAGGAGGAGAAAAGATCATCATGGATAAACATCAGAAACAAGAATTGCTCAAGCTGGCTAAAAAGAAGGATGTCGCCTCTTTATTCATTTGTTTGAGTACTTTGGAGAAAATGGAAATAGAACATGGCTTTCGGGAAGTTCTGGCACAGGCCATCAACAGCCTCTCTCATGTCGAAGAGAAAAAAGTGGAAATGGAGCTTTTTGAGACATTGGACCGGATTGCTGAACGGCTCTCCAGGGAAAATTACCTGCAAATCATTGCAGACATCTCCTTTAAAAAATACAATAATCTTTCTAAAATTCTGGGTAAAATCACCGAGCTGCATAAGTTTGATGCTCTGGTGAAAATTGCTGGATGGTCTGATGTTCCGAAAGATTTGCAATACTGGCTGGCTGAAATGGCTCCCCTGGTTCCGGTTGATCATAAACAAAAGCTCGCCGATCCATTCATGCGTGACCTGATTGCCACAATAGAGGAAGATGTTCATGTGCGTGAACAACAAGTGCTTGAGTTGCTTGGAAAAGACCCTGAATTGATCAAAACGGCGGAAAAAACAATAGCCATGAAAGATACTTCAGATCTTGTCTGGTTTGCAGGATCCCTGCTGCTGCTCGGTTATTCGCAAAAAGAACAATACATTTCAACCATTGGTCCCTTTCTTTGCAATGCCGGCATGGGATATCACATTATTCAGCAATTTCTGGAGGAAGATAAAATCCAGTCCATTTTTTCCAGTATCAAAAGCTCCGGGGTGGAACAGCATTTTCTTCGCTGCTGGATGCTCAGCAAAAGTCAAAACCAGGACATTGCTCATGTTTTGGCCCATGACCACGAATTCAAAAGTGCCATTATCCAGTTTTTTTCCTCCAATCACTCTTTTCTAGAACTGGTCAAGCAGATGTTTCAATGGGAAAGACCGAAAAAGGAAGACGTGTCCATCAATCTGATCTTGCGGCAGGCGGCTTCTATCGCATTGGGGGTGATAGAAAGTCAGAAAACTGTAGAATACCTCAAGGTTGGCATGACTGACAAAAATGAGAGAGTGCGCAATCATTGCATCAATGCGCTCCGAGAGCGGATCGGGAACGAAAAAACCAGAGAATTGCTCAATTTCAAAGAAATCGAAATTTCCAGCCTTCAGGAAAATGTTAAGGAAGGTTATGACAAATTTACGAAAAACATCAAAGACCTGGGAATTTTTTCTTAGGGTTCGTGCAGAAATAACGTTGACAAAGATGAGGAAGTATTTTTTCTTGGCTACAAGGCGTCTTCAATTGTGCATACTGGAGTATGTGCCTTTGAAGACAACACCGTAGACGTGGAAAAAGACAAGTCATCTGTAAAGGTTATTTATGTACGAGCCCTTAGTACAGGTCAATAATCCCAAAATAGTATGGAGAAACATTGCAAGATGCAGTAAAATATGAGAAAGAATAGAAGATCAATTCAGATAGGTTTGTCTGTTATCAGCGTTGGAGAAAAATTATGATGCATGTTCTAATGTTAGCTGCTCTTGCAGGAAGCGTTTTTTGGTTGCTCAGGATCTCGGAAGATAAGAATCTTTTGAAAACAGCGGTTCCCTTATCGGTGATAGGGCTGTGTAAAGTGATTTTACCAATTGCTGGATTGTTTATTGCCGCCAAAAGCGTGTCTTCTGGCTCTTCAAAAACGGGAATGGGTGATGGTTCTGTCTCTTCTAAGAACACAGGCGAACAATATCAAGTTTCTGACTATGTAGAGGTTCTGCTGGAGATTCTGGCTGATGCACACGATCGGCATACCGTGGATTATTTGGTGGAAAAGACCGGATGGAAAGAAAAACACGTTTTGTTGCTCTTGAAACAGATGCTGACAGGAAACCTCATTGAAGAAGATTTTGACGTGGAAAGCGGCATTTGGTTTTATAACCTGGTGGAAGCAGACAAGTCGTATTTAGATGTTGAACAGCGGCTGGATATGGTCGTTTAGTCCTCCAGCCGCAACCCTTACTTTTCCAATTCAGTCAACCTGTCTTTGATGCGTTGGCAGGCATTCTCCATCCTGGCCAATCGCTTCTTAGGATCATTAGCTTCTTCCTTTGCATCGGATCAATCCCCGAGGCAAACCCATTCTTCATCATACGGTCTGCTTTTCTCAAAATCAGAATCAGGCTTCCTGTTCACTTGCTAAAGGCTTTGGCTGAATTGGGTGAACCGCAGCCGTTCATCGAGTATGCCTGCCGTAAACAATACGGTATTGAAACCATGTGGAAACAAACAAAATAAAGGAGTAGACGTTTTATAATGGACAAGAATCTGGATTTTTCAAACTACAAAGTACTTGGAGTTGTTTGGCTTGGTGTGATTGCCAATTTGGGACTGGCCCTGTTGAAAGGGATCATAGGTGTGATTGCTAATTCCTCAGCAATGGTAGCTGATGCGGCTCATTCTCTCTCAGACCTTCTTTCGGATGGTGTGACCCTTTGGGCTATTTATATGACCAAAAAGCCGAAAGATCATGACCATCCTTACGGGCATGGCAAGTTCGAAACTATTGGGACGTTGTTTGTGGCCATTTTACTAGGTTTTGCCGGAGTGGGAATTGCCTTTCATTCTCTCCAGTTTGTCGAATCTCCTTCCCCTCCAGGTACCTTGGCATTATGGGCCGCAATTGGTTCTATTTTAATCAAAGAAGGAATGTACCACATCACTGCTGCAGTTGGAAAGCGGGCAGGAAGTCGAATTCTGGTGGCAAATGCCTGGCATCACCGTTCCGATGCGTTTTCTTCAGTTGTGGCGTTGATTGGGATTGGAGCCTCACAGCTGGGATATCCTATTTTAGACCCCATTGCAGGAGTACTGGTTGCCGGTTTGATCATCAAAGCCGGGATTGAGATGGGACGGGAGAGTACAAGGGAGTTGGCAGACGAGATGGCTGAAGATGATATTTTGGAAACCCTGGATACGATCATGAAAGAAATTGATGGGTTTGAGCATTACCACCAGGCACGAGCCCGGAAGATGGGACCCTACACGTTGATGGATATGCATCTGGAGGTGCCCAGTACTATTAGTGTTTCTGTCGCACATCAAATATCAGAAAGGGTGCGTCAGAGTATTCTTACCAATATTCCTGCTGTGAATGAAGTCCTCATCCATATTGACGCGGAGCCTGATACGGAAGAAATTTATCAGACATTGATGCGTCCTCTTGCCGAAGTTGAGAACGATATTCGTGAGGCTTTGTCCACTGTACCTGAAATTCAGGGAATTTCTCATATCCTTTGTCACTATTTACGTCAGAAGATAATGGTACAGATCGAAATTACCGTAGATCCTGATTTGCTGGTTGCTGAGGCAAAACAAATTGCAGCAAGGGCAAAACAGCTGGTTGAAGCAGTCAAGGATATTGGTACGGCGGATATCCACCTTGAGTTGGAAACTCATTAGGCTCTATTCCACTCGTTTGACTTTAATTTTTTTGGCAATGTCAAAGGGCAGGGTAACCAGTCCTTGTTCAGACTCCAGAGTAATGGAATGGGTAGCTTGCTGATTTTCTTTGATGGTGTGCTGAGATCCGGGAGTGATCGATTTTTCGTGAAGGTATTGCAGCAGTTCCTCAGATTTTTCAAGATATTCGTCAATCATCAGAATTTTGATGAGCAGTCCTGTTTCTCCCTGATCCAATGAAAACGACTGACTGAGATAAGAATCCTCGTATCCTCCAGCAGGCACTCCATGGGGGCAAGCTTCCGGATGTTCCAAAAACTCTGCCAGCTTCTCTACAACGAGGGGGGTCATGGCATGTTCGAGCTGGTGGGCGTGTTTATGGACTTCATACCAGGGAATTCCGAGTGTGTGGCACAGGAAGTTTTCTGCTAGGTTATGGCGGAGGATGAGGTCTTTGACGATTTCGTTTCCTTTTTCTGTAAGAGAAATTTGTTTCTTTTGATCTACCTGAACCAAGTTGTCCCGCTGCATACGGGATAAGGTGGCATGAACGGTGGATGGTGCTGAGTTCACTCGATCTGCTAGATGATTGGACTTGACAGGATGTTCTCCGGACTGGAGCAGATAGATTTCTTGCAGATACTCTTCTATGACAATGGATAGCTTCTCTTCCATGTCCCATCCTCTCTAAGAAAAAACTTTGTCGATTTTGCTAATAATGGTTTCAGGCTCAAAAGGCTTGATGATGTAATTGCTGGCACCCGCTTTGACGGCGGCCATGATGTTTTCCTGCGAAGATTCGGCAGTGACCATGATGACCGGAATGTCTTTTAAGTGCAGATCAGCCTTGACCTCTTTCAGGACAGACATTCCTGTTACGTTAGGCATACTCCAGTCCAGGAGCACCAGATCAATTTTTTTGCTTCCTGTTTTGGTATTATTGAGCTTTACTAATGCTGTGCTTCCGTCATTGGCCTCTGTTACATTCTTGAACCCCGCATGAGTCAAAATGTTCACCAGGATTTTTCTCATCGGAGCATTGTCATCGACTACCAGAATCTTGATATCCTTACTTACCGTCATACTTCCTTATTGCTGCCCTTTTTTCATATGTTAGCATACGTATTATACTGATACATACATGCCCTTGTCTGAAAATGCGAGAATTATTTTGTTTTATCATGGATTCATCAGCATTGATGAGTTGCATTGTAAATGCCGCTCCCCACCGCCCTTCACCATCATCTGCCTGCATTTAGCAAGATCTCAACCAAAGGACAAAACTTTTCTGAACTACTGCTCGTTTAGTAATATTATTGCTATTTTTTAATTTTCTTGATATTATTCTTACGTTATTATGTATACGTATTTAAGCAGGAGAAAAGAATGGATAAAATATTATCAGCACGAGTTGATGAATCTATCATACAGCAAGTTGGTATATTAGCGCGTGAGCTCAATACCTCGAAGAAAGCTGTTATCGAGGCTGCAATCAGCATGTATTCAGAACAAACAGGATTAAAGAGAAAAATCGATATCCTTGAAAACACATGTGGTGCATGGAAAAGATCAGAAACTCCCCAGGAAAGCATTTCAAAGGCTCGGTCAGCTTTTAATAAATCGATGGAAAGGCATCATCAATGAGAGCATATATTGATGCAGACATTTTGATATGGCACCTCCGAGGAGAAGAGGAGGCTAAAAAGCTATTAGTCCATCTTCGAGACGAAGAACAATATGAACTCTACACAGGAGCGATGCAACGAGCAGAAGTTGTGTTCTTCATGAAGCCTGAAGAGGAGGAAGCGACAGGATTATTTTTATCACAGATTAAAACGGAGTCCGTCGATCAGGAGATCGTTGATAAAGCTGGAGTATTATACCGTAAATGGTATTCGAGTCATGGAATTGATGTAAATGATGCAATTTTAGCGGCGACAGTAATGCAAACGGGGGGACGTATATATACTTTAAATACTAAGCACTTTCCAATGTCAGAAGTCTTAGTCCAAAAAGGATGGCATTGAAATCAAAAACGGCTCATGACTTTGAAAATGGCTCATTGACAAAATGTTTTGGTTCATCTTGCCTCAGATTCAATTCTTTTCTAACGCCCCCAAACTTCTCTAACTCTTCAGATTTTTGGATTTTCTGTTCATGCGGCTTTGTGACCTTGAATTTTATTATTCATTGAATGGAACTGTTCGGTATGGGTTTGTCCAACCTGAGGAAATCCTTCAAAAAATTTAACAATCGATTTGCTGTGATCCCAATCACTAAAGACTTCCCCTAAAAATATGTTTTCATTGTGGGGGAATTGCCAGTTAATGATCGCTTTGACTTCTGCACTGGGGCTATAAGCCCCATATGTTTGTTCTTTCAACCAGTAGCACTTGCCCTTCTGTATCAGCATCCCTTCTCATTGCTTTTTGATTGATGGTGACCAAAGATTTATTGGGGGAGTAGCTGTTACTATCAGAATCTGATTTGTTCATATTTGACAATAAAACAACACCACCGGCTGCACCAATCAATGCTCCTTTTTTTCCAGTGTTTTGTGATTGGAACTGTGATGAATCATCTGAACAGCTGGAATGCCCCTCATCTTCGCAGTCGACGGGTATGCTCTCATTTGTATTACAAGATGCTAAGGAATGCTCAAACAATAACTTAGCAAATCTACTTGTCTTTTCAATGATTTTCTGCGTTGCTTTACCAGTTACATAGCAAGTTATGCGCCCGATAAAACGCCTTGAACCTCGATGAAAATCCTGCGTAACTTTCACATGTTATTATTTTCGCCTTCCTAAAAAACTGCTAATGATTCCAAGGAGAATTAGTGTGTTTAAGGTTTTCATGATATTCCAATAATGAATAACCTATGGGTTTTTCATACATGAGCAACTGGCCTTATGGGGCATTATGGGTATCTTTTTTCGGGATTGCAGAATCTCTGCAATCCCTTATAAAATTTGGTACGTCCGACAGGATTCGAACCTGTGACCGACGGATTAGAAATCCGTTGCTCTATCCACCTGAGCTACGGACGCAAGCATGTTTTAGAAGAGAAATCAATAAGGACGGAATGGAGAATCTGCTTTTGTATAGACACTGATTCTGTTTGATGAGATAAATAAAATACATGATCAACTAATAGATGACAAGCTCTTTGTTAGCAAGCTTTTGGTAGAAGTCGGCTTTTACCCATGAAAAATCAAATTTTGAAATTCTCCAATTAATTCTGTATACACAAAGCTTGAAGTACAAAGTTTATCATAGCTCACAGGGGTTTTCATCATTTTTCAGGAGAAATGTGTGATACAGATTGGTGTTGGACTATCACAACAGAAAGAGGCCGTTTCTGCTGTTCGAGAAGCCTCGAAAATGGCCTTGAATCAAGCAAAGATACAAAATGCTGATTGGGTTTTAGTATTTTTGACAACAGCACACATACCGCATGCCGAACAGATTCGACAAACCGTGGAGATCGAGACACAGTGTCACAATATTGCAGGATGCAGTGGCTCCGGAATTCTGACACATAACGAAGAAATCATTGGTAATTTTGGATTGGCAGTGATGGTCGGTGAGTGTCCTGGCATGGAATCCAAAGCATTCATCCATCGGCAGGAATATCAAAATTCTCCCAGCATCTCCCAGCAATTGAAAGAAACATTGGAATCTTTTGATGCTCCCTCTCCTCTCGTTTTACTTTTTGTAGATGCATACCACCAATGGCCATACAATATCGTCAATACTCTGAATTACGTTCGGACCAAGCCCCGGGTTTTTGGCGCGGGCGCTTGTGATGACGGATCACGGCAACATTCGGTGGCAATTGGTCCCGGCTCAACCTTCACCGATGGAGTCTCGGGACTGTGTTTTGGAGGTGCCAATAATTATATAATTGGGGTCACGCAATCGTGCACACCCATTGGTGAACCTCTGTTCATTACCAAAGTAGAAGAAAATGTGATCGTCACGCTAGATGGTTATCCTGCCCTGGAAGTATTTGCGACATTAGCCAGCAAGCAGGGTTTTCAAGATTTTGATACAGCAGCCCAACAAGTCTTAATTGGTTTTCCACTGAACAAGGACGAACCCGTGTTCACTGGAGAAAGCTGCCTGGTACGCCAGCTGGATGGAATTGATGTATCCAATCAGGGATTGGTTGTTTCTGAAATAGTAGAAGAAGGTGGAGTTCTTTCTTTGATGCTCCGCAGCCCTGTGACAGCAGAACATGATTTGCATCAGATGTTGGGACGTATTAAAACAGCAAAAGGTGATGAAACTCCGGTTTTTGGTATTTATTTGAACTGTTCTGCCCGAGGAGAAGCATTATATGGTCGCCCCAATGTAGATACAGAAGCCATTCGTGACTCTCTGGGAGAATTTCCGATCATTGGTTTTTCAGGTGGATTTGAGCTTGCAACTGTTCCGGCAGGTTTACAATTGTATTCCTATACGGGGGTTTTGGTGTTATTTTACACATGAGATTTCTACTAATTTCCGTTTATTTTATATGGATCAGCTCTCTCACCGGTTGCGGCTATCAGCTGGAAGGAACCAATCCCAAATTACCAGCAGGTGCCCATTCGTTAGCGATTCTGCCTATCCAAAACAGAACATTCCAAACAGGACTGGAAACCCGGCTGATGAGAAACCTCCGGCAATTATTACGGAATAATTCTTCGGTGAATCTTAGCAATGTACAAAATGCTGAATTGGTTTTGGATATCCAGTTGAGAGCGCTTAATACCAAACAAACCTCCGTATCCGCAGATGGCTTTACTGTGGAATTACAACTGGTTTTGGAGGGAAATGTCATATTACAAAACAAAAACCAAAAGAAACTGCTGTGGAGAGAAGGAGCATTGGATGCAAAAGGCGTTTTGCTTTATGAAAAGGGCGAAGCCAGCACAGGGCTGACAGGATCTACTATTGGAAGAGGGTTAGATGAAGTCACATCCGCTTTTGCCAAACGTGTTTATGAGCGTATTTTTTTCCGGTTTTGATCCATGACAATGATTCAACTGAAAAATGTCACTAAATCCTTTGGAACAAAAATAGTAATTGATGATTTGAATCTCGAGATTCCCCGCAACAAAGTCACTGTAATCATGGGAGGTTCCGGACATGGAAAATCGACAATCATCAAACTGATTTTAGGTTTCATCAAACCAGATGCAGGAGAAATCATCATTGACGGCATCAATCCCCTCACACTCAGTAAAAAGGAACGGAGAGACATGCTGAAAATGATAGGAATGTCTTTCCAGTATTCAGCCTTGTTCGATTCCATGAGCGTCTATGAAAATGTCGCATTTGCTTTACGAGAACATCACAAGCATCTTTCTGAAACAGAGATTTCTGAACGTGTTGTTAATATTCTGAACCGCCTAGGGTTATATGATATTGAAGACAAAATGCCCTCAGAATTATCAGGAGGAATGAAAAAACGAGTAGGGGTCGCACGAGCCGTTATGCTGAATCCAAAAATCATGATTTTTGATGAGCCTGAATCCGGGCTAGATCCCATTACCACCACAGCAATTGGAAACCTGATGATAGAGATGCGGGATGAATTCAACATGACCTGCCTTTCGATCTCGCACCACATTCCTAATTCCAATCGTATTGGAGACAAGTTGGCCATGCTCTACCGAGGTAAAATTATTGCTGAGGGCAGCCCGGAAGAATTACAGAAACTTCCCAATCCCATTCTGCAGCAGTTTATTAATGGACGAGTTGAAGGACCTTTTTAACTATGACGAAATTATAGTACATTTTGCCAAAATGTGTTATATTATTTGTTTTAAGTGGGACATTATCATGGAATGATAAGATCATAGTAATATAATAAGTAGTGAGGTATCTATGGATCCAGTTGATTTAGAATATTTTAAAGAGAAATTAATCGATATGAAAAATGGATTGTTAACAGAAAGTTCTGTAACACTGCATGAAATGCAAAGTGAGAGTACTCTTTTTCCTGATCCTAATGACCGCGCTTCTTTAGAAACCGATCGCAATACCGTACTGAGAATTAGAGACCGTGAACGTAAATTGCTGACAAAAGTTCAAGAAGCATTAGACAGGATTGACAATGAGACTTTCGGCTTATGCGAAAATTGCGAGGAAGAGATTGGACGTAAACGCTTGGATATCCGACCTGTGACTACTTTTTGCATCAACTGTAAGGCGGAATTAGAAGCTGCTGAGAAAGATTAAAAGGAAGATAGTGTGGGCTGACATGATTGCCAGCCCTGGATTTTATGGCAAACGAGCAGTGATTACATCATTCCGCCCATTCCGCCCATTCCGCCCATTCCGCCACCTGGAGGCATCATTGGTGCGTCTTTATCTTCGGGAAGATCAAAAATGCTGGCTTCTGTAGTCAAAAGCATACCTGCTACAGATGCTGCATTTTCCAAAGCGACCCGTGCCACTTTTGTTGGATCAATAATCCCACTTTGCACCATATCCACATAGGTTTCTGATGCAGCATCAAAACCTTCCGTGTCCTTTGAGGATTTTACTTTATCAACAATCAAGGCACCTTCCAACCCTGCATTATTAATAATTTGACGGATAGGAGCTTCTAATGCGCGAAGTACGATCCCTGCGCCAACTTTTTGATCAGTATCTTCCAGAGATTCTACCACTTTGCTCACGCTATCAATACAGCGTAACAAGGCAACACCTCCACCAGGAATAACACCTTCTTCCACAGCAGCACGAGTTGCATGCAACGCATCTTCCACACGTGCTTTTTTCTCTTTCATCTCTACTTCGGTTGCAGCACCAACATGGATAACAGCAACGCCTCCTGCTAATTTAGCCAAACGTTCCTGTAATTTTTCTCGGTCATAATCAGAAGTAGTCTCTTCAATCTGGGTGCGGATTTGGTTGATACGAGCTTTGATACTGTCTTTGTTGCCTGAACCATCAATGATCGTCGTATTGTCCTTATCAATGGTAATAGTCTTTGCCTGCCCCAGTTGATCGAGGGTCAAGTCTTCCAACTTCATCCCCATATCTTCTGAAACAACGGTACCACCTGTGAGCACACTAATATCCTCCAGCATGGCTTTTCGGCGATCACCAAATCCAGGCGCCTTCACACTGGCGCATTTCAGTGTACCACGGATCTTGTTAACAACCAATGTGGCCAGGGCCTCACCTTCCACATCCTCTGCAATCAATAAGAAAGGACGGCTGGTTTTTGCAACTTGCTCTAAAACAGGAAGCAAGTCTTTCATGTTGCTGACTTTTTTCTCTACTAAAATAATGAAAGGATCTTCTAAAACAACTTCCATACGGTCTGCATCTGTTACAAAATAAGGAGATAAATAACCCCTGTCAAATTGCATTCCTTCTACTACGTCTAAAGTGGTTTCTGCCCCTTTTGCTTCCTCTACAGTCACGACTCCGTCTTTTCCAACTTTATCCATTGCTTCAGAAATAATATTTCCAATCGTGGTGTCGTTGTTTGCTGATATAGTTCCGATTTGTGCAATTTCTTTGGAGTCAGAAACAGACTTGGAAATTTTTCCTAAATACTCAGTCGCCGCAGCAACTGCTTTATCAATACCACGCTTCAGATCCATTGGATTGGAACCGGCAGCCAGGTTTTTGTTTCCTTCAAAAATGATTGCCTGCGCTAACACTGTTGCAGTCGTTGTTCCATCTCCAGCATGGTCTGAAGTCTTGGAAGCGACTTCTTTGACCATCTGAGCACCCATGTTTTCCAATTTGTCTTCTAATTCAATTTCTTTTGCAACCGTCACACCGTCTTTAGTAATGACAGGAGCACCAAAGGACTTGTCGATCAATACGTTGCGCCCTTTAGGACCTAATGTGACTTTCACCGCATCTGCTAATTTGTTGACTCCGATTAACAAACGTTGTCGGTTATCGGTACCAAGTATGATATCTTTTGCCATGTAACCTCTTAATTATGTTTAAAAAATAATTTATTGAAAGATTGAATACGTTAAAACGCTTGGTAAATTCACCGTAAAACTATTCAATAACACCAAGAATGTCGTCTTCTCTCATAATGAGATACTCTTCTCCATCAATTTTAATGTCGGTACCACCATACTTACTAAAAAGAACCCGGTCCCCTTTTTTCAACTCCATGGACTGTACTTCACCACTCTCCAGTTTTTTCCCCTTGCCCACAGCAATGATTTCTCCCTCTTGGGGCTTCTCTTTTGCAGTGTCTGGAATAATAATTCCACCCGATGTTTTTTCATCGGCGTCAATGCGCTTGACGATAATTCGATCTTGTAATGGACGAATCATGATACTCCTCTTATTCTATTAAAGATTAACATTATTTCGTTTCGATATAATAGCATTCTATAGAAGTGAGTGCTAAATAAACAAAAGGATAGCAGGTTGAGATGAGAAATCAAGGGAAAAGTAGCACTATTTGTCAGTGAGTGCTAATTTTTAAAAATACTTTTGGCAAAGGCGAGGTGTAAAATTATGTTTATTGCACCATTCATAGAAAGGACCAGATCCGCTGCGACAGGCAACGGAAAGGCAGATCAAGGTGCTTAAAATCCCCACAACGAGACAGCGTTTATAATTGGAATGGCCCATATTGTATTCAAGTTTTTTGGTCATGTACCGATATAGAGAAATGAGAGTTATTTTATTTGTTTTGGTTCAATATATTATCAAGAGGCTTCCATGTTATCAAAGTTATGGACAGCAGCAATCCATTTGGGTGGTTGTCTGATTATAGGAATCGTGCTGATAGGGTGTTCGGATTCATCATTGAGGGTTCATACGTCAAGTGCTTCTGCAGAGATGTTCATTCCTTCGCTTTTATCACGTCTCAACCAGGGAGATCGGCACGTAGGCTGGGCACTAACCTATTACAAAAGCTGGCAGCGGGATCATCAACCCCGTTACTTATTCTTAGCCGAAGATCATATTTTTAATGCCATTGATCAATTTGCGCATCTGCAGTCAGACACATCTCCTAGGATCGGGGAATTTTATGTGATACGCGAGCGTCGCGTTCGCAGTTGCCGATTGTTAGCAGAGTTACAGTTTAGTGCTACCAATTATGGCATGGCCTTAAGACGTCCACCTGCAACAGGTTGCGTATTTTGATCGTTACGGAGACTCGACCTTTTCAATTAAAGCTTTCAAATGGAGATTGTCTTCATAGTATTTTCGAGAAAGCTCTTTTTCTCCCATTTTATAATACCGATTTCCTATCAAATCAAGCAAACGACTTTCTCCGTATTGATCTTTTAAGATGCGTTTGATCTCTAAATGATTTTTAAAAGTTCGTATCAATCGTTCATCATCTCCTAATTCTTCCAGTGTTTGCTCAATACGATCATAGATGACATCCATCTGGGCACGATCCAGTTGCTGTCGGTAATAATTCAGCAAGTCATAAAGCAATGGAAGCACCTCCTCATGCATTTGGTGCGCTTCTAAGCTCTCAGCCATCGATTCCAGAATCTTACAATAGTCAGGGTGCGTGGGTGCCAGGCCTTGTTTAGTAATTTCTGAAAAGTACTCATTTGCTGTCGCGACCTCTCCTAGCTTCAAGCACACTTGTGCATACAAATACTGAATTTCCCAATCAGCACTTTGCTTTATCTCATGCTGGATCAAGAAGTAGTTATCGAGGCTTGCTTTAGCATCCAAGGTATGTCCTGATTTGAAAGATGATTTTGCCATTTTCAACAATGCTTCTGCTTCTGCTGATTTTTCTTCAGGAGAATGGTATTCTTGCAGTACCGCTCCCAAGCCTTCATCAAACAAATCCGTAGTAACCACTGTATGAGAGTCTTCCTTCTCCCCATATCCTTCACTGGGTAAAACAATTTGAACATCGGCAAACAAGTCATCATCTATATTTTCTAAAATTTTATTCAATTGGTCGGCTGTCTTTTTTTCCTGGTCTTCCAATTTTTTCTCAGAAACAGGGGAGACACGTTGGGGAGGAGCATTATTTTCTGCAGATGGTTTCGTTTGCGAAGGGGCAGGAGTTTCGGATTTTTTATCAGGTTTGAGATCTTCTTGTGTTTGTTTTGCACGTTTACTCAGCTTCACTCGATCTTCCCGCTCCATACCAAGGGTATCGGAGAAAGACAACGCAGGATCTGCTTTTGCTTTTTCATAAGGGTTCTGTTTATTCACACTCGGTGCAGAAGAAGCAGGTGATACATTTTTTTGGGAAATGGGCAATCCCGATGGAAGAGGGAGTTGTACTTTATTACCATCAGGTGTCACAGGAGCTTGTTTCTTTTTAGGCAGTACGGGTTTTGTCTTTTGTTCAGAATTTTCCGGCTTTTGATGTCCTTGAAGGCTGCTTTGAAATTTTGCGAACACATTGCTGTTAACCCCCGCAAGTTCAGAAGCTGCTTCCTTTTTTGAAGTGGACGGTTTAGTAAAAGATTTGGTGGCAGATGATTTTTTTTTGGAAGAACTCTTGGTGAACGATTCATCAAGCAATATCACGTTTCCATTTTTTTTGAGCGTAGCAATGATACTATGTAGAACTCCAATTAATGCAGTGGCGCCAATCCCGTGTTCCCAGGAAATGAGCAAAGAGGAAGTGATGACCACACAATACCCACTGATTAAAAGAGCTATTTTTAACTTCATTGGGAAATCTTTACCCTCCCCAGTATTTGATTAACTCAGTCCCAAATTATCCAAATGACGTGGATTGGAACTCCATTTCTTTAAAACATTGACATGTAGTGATAAAAATACCTTGCGGCCTAACAGATATTCAATCTTGTGACGAGCTGCACTTCCAATCTGTTTCAGGACTTTACCATTTTTTCCAATAACAATTCCCTTTTGAGAATCACGTTCCACATGAATTTTGCAGTGAATCTTAACGAGGTTCGGGGTCTCCTCAAACGAGTCAACCTCGACAGCAATGGCATAGGGCAATTCTTGCTGCAAAACACGAAATAATTCTTCACGAACAAACTCACTCACCAAAAAACGTTCTGAAGCGTCTGTTATTTGATCATTTTCAAAGTAAAATGTGCCTGCCGGGAGATATCCTTGTAATGTTTCAAGCAGGTGTTCCACATTTGTCGTTTTCAACGCCGAAATAGGAACAACCGCTGCAAATGTTTCAAGCTTATCGAAAATGGCAATTGTGCGAAGTACAGCCTCTGGACCAACACTATCAATTTTATTGATTGCCACAACGGTTTGAGCTACCTTATTGCCAAGTTGTTTTATGATTTCGACATCTTCTTTGTGTAGTCTATTCTTATTGTGCGAAATCGGTTCAACTAACAATAAATTCAAGTCAGCTTCTTGTAAAGTTTGTAGCGCATAATTAACAATCCGCTGATTAAGAAGCTTATCCGATGAATGCATTCCAGGAGTGTCAATAAAAATCATCTGACAGTCATCGATCGTCCTGATTCCTAAAATTCGATTACGAGTTGTTTGGGGACGATGGGCGGTAATCGAAATTTTCTGCCCTATTATTTGGTTAAGTAATGTTGATTTTCCAACATTAGGTCTTCCAATCAACCCAATAAAACCACAGTGTTGTTCTTGCAAATTTTACTCCTGTATGCAACTAAATATTTAACAATCCTTAATAGTGTGACAAATTTATTGAAAAATTACACCAATTATATGGTCTGTAAAAGGCATCTTATCTTTACAATTTGGTCTCTATATAAAAAAATACACATAAGTATTTGAAATTTGTAATGAAAACTTGACAATTTATTGAATCTCTTATTCATTTTAATTTAAAAGTTCTGTACACAAGACACACGGAGCTCAACCTGAAATTTGTATCGCATCAACAAAGCGACCGGACAAAAACAAATCTCAGAATTATACAAAAATACAGAAAGGCAAAATTCTTGCTTATTGCTACGTAAGAAAACATCATTACCAAAAGGCATCTAAACGAGTAGATGTTTCGCTGAAAGAAGTGTGTGAAAGGATTCCATTAATACTTCAACAGCTAAGGAGAAAAAAGCAATGAACACTATGGACAATATTCTTGATAAACATCAAATTGAAAAAAACGAACTGGAAGAAGAAGAAAATTTTCTAAATCTATGGAGCTATTTAAAACGACGTTACCCCCATACAGATTTAGACAGCAAAGGTTTTTTTGATCTAGTTCGATTAAAAGCTGATTTAGAAGGGCCAAGAACATTACGGAATTACAATAGTGAATTGGCAGGGGTTCGAAAACGATGACCCGTTTAATATTTTGTTAGGACCCGCTTTCTCATGAGTCGGAATGATGATGATTTTTTAGCAGATCGTTTTGGAGAATTCAACCGCAGTTTGTTGGAAGAACAAATCCAAGAACATGATCAGCACAAAAATAATTTTCATTTCGATGAACATCATATTGTAAGGCAGCTGTATTTTGCAGGCAAAATTCCACAAAAAGTTTCTTCTATTTTAGAAAAGCTTTTTGTTGCAATTTTAGAATTTTCTGCAAAACAAGGCCTGTTTCTGCGTGATCAGAATCATCAGGTTCGATTTTTGGATATAGCTTCTTATGAACAGGAAACCAATCGCCCAATTCCTGCCAGTATCTCTTTACCCGCCTCACTGCTACAATTCAACCCCATTTCTCGAGTTTACACGGTAACTATCATTCTCCCCAATCAAATTCAAACGAATGAAGAAGTCATCAATATCACCCGCACCCTGTTTGCAAAATTCATGGGAGATATTTACCTCAATGAGTATATCCTCTCCC
Organism: SAR324 cluster bacterium; assembly: GCA_015231885.1. GTDB lineage: Bacteria > SAR324 > SAR324 > SAR324 > NAC60-12. The sequence goes on along the minus strand of JADGAT010000006.1, from coordinate 31,997 downwards.
TTCCGTTTTATCAAAGTGCTAATCGCAATTACGATGACGTCATTTCCGTTTCCATTCCAGACCAGTTAGAGGCCATCCGGAGTAATGATTTTTCTTCTTCGATGTTTCAAGATTGCTGTAAGGCTTATGCCAAACAATACCAAATGAACTACAAAAAGCATAGAGCCTCGATCCAACGTGAAATCACAAAAGAATGGATGCAGCAGTGGGAAAAACAAACATTAGCACCAGAAACAACAGCAACGATTGATCAAATATTTCAAGATTTTTTAGAAGAGTTTCGACTTCACCCAGAAAATGCTCTGCTCCGTCACATCAATCAAATCGAACAGTTGAATGCCCAATTACATTTTATCCTTCCTCATGAAATGAAAGCTTATAATCTGTTTGAAGGCAAATCTCAGGTTCAGTACATCCAAGCCGCAACCAACAAAATAGAAGAAATTCTTGCTAAAATCGGCTTCATTGAAGAAATCATTGTTCGTTTGGCAGAACGAGTTGATCCTGAAGAGTTAGTGGGAATACTGGAGCAGGTTTACATTCAGATGAAGCAATTGAAAAGAGAAGGGAAAGTAAAAATTTTTTTGATTCCCAATGTGGAAGTGGGCCCTCAATTGAAACAGCAGGAACAGAAATTTCCTTTGTACCTGATCAAACTGCTGCCAAAAACATTGCCTGTACAGGAGTGGTCAAAAGAAACAAAATCATTACAAAAAAAATATAAAAACTCCATTTACCAAAAAATATTTGAAGCATTGATTTATTTGAAACACTGGCTGGTGGCTCGCCTGGAGAGAAAAGAAGAACTGTTTTTAGAATCAGAAGAGCATAAAAAATTACAGCAGCTGTCCTACAATTTCAAATTTCGGGAACCCACCCTGCACGAATTGAAAACAACGCTGGGGATTACTCATGATTATAGCGATGTCCTGAAACTTTCTCATAAACAGACCTCTTTTCCTTTGCAGTCATTTAAAAAAGCATGGAGCTATGTGAGTTCCTCCATTTTAATTCATTTGTATTATGAACACATGAATGAACTTGGAAGCTCGCCTCGTAAATTCAATAGCAAGCAGTATATGCAAGCTATTGAGCAATATGTTTTTCATCAAATTGATCGTAATGTTGACTTTGCTCGCCTAATTGCCCTGCTGCTATTCATTTATAAAGAAAAAAAGGGAGAAGGGTTAAAATTTTTATTGTACCTGCTCCAGAATCCCCAGGCCTCTTTACAATATGCTTTCAACCAGGTAATGCTTCCTTTTCCGGAATCAATGAGTCTAGAAGACAAAAGGAACGAATGTATAAAAAGGCTGGAACAATATAGAGATTATTTAATTGAGGTCTACGAGGAAAGAATAGCAACCGATATTCTGCCAGGACGTGATTACTAATTTTTTTGTATTTCTACCAAAGCTTCTTCTTCAGAAAAATAAAATGGAATGACCTTATCTAACCCCGAGATGGTAAGTAAATTTGCGATTTCCCATCCAAATTCACAGAGAGTAAATTTTTTTTGACGGCCCAGAAACTGTTTTGCCAGTGATGCAATGATGCCTATTCCTTCTGAATCCAGATGGCGTACTTTTTTTAAATTGAGAATCATTCCCTGAATTTGCTCATCTTCAGCCATCGTTTTAGTATGATTTATGGTTTCAGTAGCAGAATACAAATTAAAATCTCCCTCAATAGAAACAACACAAATATTATTTTCAATTTTATGAGTAATCGGCATAAATCTTAAGGCTTTTGAAAAGTGTAACGTAGCTTAAGTATCTGTCAAACTGGTTTCACGAAACATCGTGATTCCCCAGAATTAAATTGTTAATAGGAAAAAGTAAAGTTTGGACTGTCTTAACTCGCATTTTCTAAGGAAGGCGAAAATAATAACATGTGAAAGTTACGCAGGATTTTCATCGAGGTTCAAGGCGTTTTATCGGTCGCATAGCTTGCTATGTAAATGATAAAGCAACGCAGAAGATCGTTGAAAAGACAAGTAGATTTGCTAAGTTATTGTTTGAGCATTTCTAAGTTGCACATTCCTATTCATAAATATATACCTGACCAGATAGATGAAGCGCTCTTCTGTGAGGAGCTTCTATCAAAAAAATCCAATCAAAATTAATGGATATGATTCAAGAAACCATATTTTTAGATCGTGATGGAGTCATCAATGAAGAACCCGGGCCTATTTTGACGCCGGAGCAGCTGCTATTCATTCCCGGGAGTTTGGAAGCAATTCAACGTATCAATCAACAAAAAAAGCTGTGTATTGTGATAACCAACCAGGCCGCAATTGCCAGAAAGCAGCTCAGTCAAGAAGTATTTGAACAAATTTGTTTGAAGTTAAGCCGACATCTGGAAAACCTAGGAGCACATATTGATGACCTGTTTTATTGCCCACACTATCCTCACTGGGAAGAAGGATGGAGCAAAGCGTTGTGTCATCCATGTGAATGCCGAAAACCAGGCACACTTTTGTTCAAGCAGGCAGCACAGCGATATAATATAGATTTTAAAAAATCGATATTTATTGGGGATACTACTTCAGATTTCGAAGCTGCAAAACGTTTAGGGATGCGATCAATTGGGGTTAGAACAGGACATGGCGGCCAAGATGGAAAGTGCCCATGCCATCCTGACAGTTGGGCGGAAAATCTGCAAGGTGCTGTGAATCTCCTGGAAACACAATAGCCCATTTGGAATGAAGACTACACTTCCGCAAAGTTTTTCTTCACCCAGCATAAAACATCTTCCTGAAAGCCCAATTGTCCCATTGACCTCCCAAACCCGTCACGAGGGAATTCATCAAACTTTCCTTTTTGTATGGTATTGTCTGCAGCATCAAAAAACAGATACTTCACTTCGTATCCATCAAAGGCATACGCCTTGGCGTATACGGCCAAGCCCTCCCCCTTTCTTTGGAAGGATGCATCGGAGCATTCTATGATCCGCCCATTCATCACCGAAGGGATATAGAATCCGCCGATAGAGGGCAATTTATTAAAAAGCCTTTTTTTACTGGGGTATGCCGCAGAAGAAGTTTGTAAAAATTCTTTAATTTCGTCAATCATATTTTCTTTTATAAACTTTTCTTCCAAAGGAATGACAGGAGTGGTTGACAAGTTTTGCGGGCCTGAGTTTTCTTCCATGTCCATATCAACAAGGCCTCGTTTATTTAATAAATCAGTCAATCTGCCCATACCCCTCTTTTTGTTTACGCAATTAATCAACACATCGAAAGCCAACATTGGCTAACGTACTCGTAGGAAGCAGAAATTTCTTTTCCTCGATTTTGAGTGCACTCTCAGAACTGTCCCATGCTCCACCTTTAACAATCCTATCCCTTTGATTTTCCTCTTTATCATCATCAGCAACTTGAGTATTGGTCCATTCAAAGACATTGCCTGCCAGATGCCGAACCCCCTCTGCAGTGCTTCCTTCTCCTGAGGCGACATCCACGGTATCTCCCTCGCAAAACCCATGATCTTTGTCTTCTGATGCGAAATTAGCAAGATCACATGTGGGATCGGCTTCCCCCCATGGGTAATCGCTGTCTCCTGCAGCAGCTGTCCACTCGTTTTCTGTAGGGAGTCTCCAGCCGATGGCCGCACAAAATTCCTTAGCAGCATACCAACTGACATAGGTTACCGGGTGAGAACCGGCATTATCAGGACTAACAGAGTAACTAGCTTCCAAAATTCTTGCTTTCCCGCCCTTGACATCCTCATTGTCTGAATTTTTTGCAGAAGTCCCTTCTCCTGTGAATTGATAGCACAGTGCCACCTTTCCATTGTCCAAATGACAATCATTGCTGTTTCCATCTCCACTTTCACTGGCTTTTGCACTTTTTTCTTTGAGAAAGGAAGCATACTGGGTGTTGGTCACTTCCGTCACAAACATTTTAAAAGTTTTGTCTCCATTAGAAATAGTAGTTGAGTTGGGATACTGAATATTACTTCGATTAGAAATCAAATCTAGAATATCATTATCGGTATCGGAGTCATCATCAGATGTATCTTTCAGCAAATTCCCATCACAATGAGCAGCATCATTACTGTCTCCCTGGTCATCGCCATGACAAACTTTGCAGCTGGAAACAGAAAATTCACTTCCCAATATAAGGAATATCACCAGCATGATTAAATATCTTCGCATAGTATCCTTAAAATTCTCATAAAAACGGTCATGTGGATTTCATCAAATCAAGATTTTATTTGCTTTGAGGAATCACAATTCTTAAAAAACGCTGCAGCACTTTTTGCAGCAGCCCCACTGCTCCATGCTGTTTCCACTTCCCATACATTCGTTCAACCAGAGGAAAATAATTCAGTAAAAAAGCTTGTTGAATTGTTTTCCGGTCCGTTCGGTCTGCCGCAACTATCGGGTTTTGACAAAATTCAATCAATGGTTGAACGACAGTGCCCCATTCTAACGATTGTTGCAGCTGCGTCCCTCCTTTTTGTTTCTTTTTGTAAACTGAAGGTATTTGCAATTCCTGAATGGCTTGAACCCAATCCGCTACTGACTCAAATCCAACCACAATGCCAGCATCATATCGTTCGGTCCAGTCAGCGACGGTATCCCCACATGTTGTGATAATAGGAAGCTTTGCCCAAAAATAGTCCAAAGCTCTGGTTCGAAACGAAAAGCGTGTTTCCAGATGGTTAAAATGGCAACTGATTCCAATATCGGCTTCATTTAAAAAACATTGGCGTTCTTCATAAGGAACCCATTCCTGGTTAAAAATGACATGTTTTTCATAAATTCCCAGTTCTTTTGCAAGAGAAATTGCTTTATGTCCCATCTGCATTTGAGGAAGATCTGTATCTGGCAGAGCCACACCCAGGAAAAACAATTTAACAGGCACGTCCGTTTTTGTCATTTCAGCCACCGCATGAATTGGCGTGAGTGGATCCAGCCAATCCCAAATGCCGCCTCCCCACAATAGTACAAAATCATCATCTTCAATTCCATAACCAGCCTCCACGCCTCGTAAGCGTTTTGTCCCTGTCACAATGGGCTTATCTGAAATACCAAATGGTACGACTCCCAGCAAATGACCGAAATCTCCTTGTTGGTAGGAGGAAGGATTGACACGGTTCAAGGCCGTCAGGTAGCCCAGCCAGTAATCCTTTTGCTTTTCACTGGCACAAACCATATAGTCCGCCAATATGATTTGTCGACTCAAGGCCGTGATATTATTTAAATGCCTCTGCCATTGTAACGCATGCTCTGCTTCTTGAGGGTTTTCTAAAGATTCCAGAGGAAATGGATCATACAGGTCAACGATTAAAATTTTTTCAAGATTTTGTAAAGCAGGATGCTGTTCCAGCAAAAATCCTTGGATAAAAAGAACATCATGAGAACCTGCTAGAGTCAGGATTGTCTCATCATCATACTGTTGACAAGTTGCTGTGTTTGTTGATTGAAGTTCTGCTGGAACAGCATTTGGAGCAGCTAAAGTGACCGTTGCATGTGGTGCCAGGGCACGGGAAATCTCCCAACAGCGAATGGCAGGCCCAGCCATTTGTTCTTTGATTTCCCATTGACTGATGATTAAAACTCGATTCACTCGGTACTTTTTGGATAACTAATGAAAAAGTCTCATGTATTTGAATCTACTGGCCCATCATTTCAATAAAACGATTGAAAAGATAACGCGCATCATGCGGCCCTGGTGCCGCTTCTGGGTGGTACTGAACCGAGTAAGCCGGATATTCAAGCGATTCGATACCCTCTACAGTTTGATCATTAAGGTTACGGTGTGTTACTTGGACACTGGAGGGTAACGATGTTTCTTCTACGGCAAACCCATGGTTCTGGCTGGTGATTTCAACTTTCTCTGTTTTGTAATCAATCACTGGGTGATTTCCCCCATGATGCCCAAATTTGAGTTTGAATGTTTGACAGTTCAAGGCTAAAGCAAGAATCTGATGCCCCAGGCATATTCCAAAAATAGGGACTTTACCAAGTAATTGAGTGACAGCCTGTATGCTTTCATAAACAACGGCGGGGTCACCAGGTCCATTGGAAATAAAAACACCATCAGGCTTCCATTCCAATACTTTTTCAGCAGGAGTTGTATAAGGCACAACCACCACTTCAATGCCCTGCTGAAGCATCATGCGCAAAATATTATATTTAATTCCTACATCATAGGCAACTACACGATAATTTGACGTACTCCCTTCATTTTTCCAGGTATAATTTTCTGGAGTAGAGACCCGCTTCGCCAGGTTTTGTCCCTCCATCACAGGCAAACTCATTGCTTTTTCCCGTAGTGCCTCTATGGAAGATACATCTCCTTTCTCAAGAGGAGCAATAATTCCAGGACATGCGCCTTCTTCGCGAATCGTTTTGACCAATGCCCGTGTATCAATTCCTTCTAAGACCGGGATACCATGCTCTCCAAGCCAATCTTCCAAACTTTTTTCAGCTCGCCAATTACTTGTTACATGACTCAGTTCCTTAACAATTAAACCTGACACATGAATATCATTTGACTCCATATCCTCCATATTGATGCCATAATTACCAATGTGGGGATAGGTCATTGTTACGATTTGCCCCGTATAAGAAGGATCCGTTAAAATTTCTTGATATCCGGTCATTCCTGTATTGAAAATAACTTCGCCGCTAGCCGAAGTCAATGCGCTGCGTAAATTTCCATGGTAATGTCTGCCATTACTCAATACTAAAACTCCGTCTGTCATCACTTCCTATCTGTATTCGTGTATTATAAATTATTGGGTAATCTGGTATTTAGAATCAACCGATACATCTTGAATGCTGCCCTCTGGCGTCACAGGACATCGGTAGCCTTCCCCAGTAATTGTGGTGACCAGATCATCAGTATCTGAAGTACTGATTTTTAAACGATTTCCTTCGTAGACAGCAACTCTATTTTTTATTTTGATCAAAGCTTGCTGATAACTATTGTCGCGCCCTGTCAAAGTCATAGCACGGAAAGAATCAATGAAAATACATTGAGGGTACTCTTCAGGGTGATGAAATAGCTGAACTTGTTTTCCTTCCGCAGTTAAGACAAAGGCACTTTGCAAACAAGACTCCAAGAACAGTATACTCAAGCTGCTAATCCACAGTATTGCCAGTGATCGTTTTTTCATCCAATTCATCAATGGTTCCATTATATATCAATCGTTTGACCATTCGTCATTTCAGCCAGCTGTTGCAGCCAATCCAAACGGGGTTTAGCGGTGCGCAGCTCCAACCAGTCATCAACAATTGTCAACATTTGAGTCACTGCAGGCATCTCTGGACAGTTGCATGATAGCTCCATTTTATAAAAACTGGGAGATAAATTTGGCAGCTGGAGGTGTACCCTATTTTTTTGTACAGAGAGAGTATCATCCCAAACCACAACATTGAGTAGTTGATCCAGTACTTGTAGATGAAGACTTTTTACCGTTATATTTTTTTGAGATGGCAAATACAAAAAACCCTTCACTGAGTTTGCAGTAGTATAAGGCAAACTTTGTTGGAAATCACGAAAAACATTCATTTTTTCATATTCTGTCTGATAAAGGATCGTGTGCCAAAATGCAGCAAAATTTCCTGGCTGTCCTAGTAAATTCTCTTGCTGGATATATTTTTTTCTCCAAAGCAGAGGAGTCATAACCCAGTCAACCTGCCCTAGTCCGGAATAGGTTCGACGGATGAGCGGCTCTGTCGGCAAACTATCCTCTTCATGCACACTCTGAAAGGAGGGATGCAAGCGAAGATAGTCACTGGATAATCGTTCACTTGTTTGAGGAAAGAATGGAACAAAATTATAAAACTGGAGTGGAAAGTGCTCGGCACTTTCTTTCAAGAACAGCTGTTGATATTTTGTTTGGGCAATCGCCTGTTCTCCCCCGATTACAATGATCCTTTTGCCGCTGGTAAGGTATTTTTGAAAACTCTGTTGATACTCAGGATTGAACAGATAGGCTTGTATGGAAAAATTATGAAAAATTACTATATCAAATTTAAACAATTCTTTTTGGAAAAGTTCTTTGACAGGAAATTGAATAAGGGCCAACTCGCTTTGAGGAACTGTTTGAGCATCTCGATAGGGATCTCTCAAAATATAAAAAGAAATCAAATCCAGTGCAGGTACCGATTTTAAAAAGGAGCGCACCTGCCTGACGTCCCAACTGGGACGCCCTGCAATATGCAATACTTTTGTTTTGTGGGGACGCACAATAACAGGGATGTAAGCAATATTATTGTGAAGATTTTGATCTTGTTTTACAGGGGCCAATCTTAGAAACAACAGATAGCTGCCCCGTTCAATAGGAGTCCAGGCTAATTCTGTTTGGGTCGAATGCTCGCCTGCAGGCAGATCGAGTGATTTTTTATCTAAAATAGATTGCCCATCGGTTAAAATCAAATTCGTCGTTTGCGACTTTTGGAGATTGGAATAAAGAGTCACCTGAAGAGTATTTGCACGCTTACTGAAGACGACACGGGGGTTCTGAACAAAATGAATTGCGACGTCTTCATCATGCGCAAAAGATGAAAAAACCAACGTATCAATCGGAATTCCGGTCTGCTTTATCTTACTCTCAAATGTTGGGGGAATGCTTGGAAATTCTGTATCATTCCCATCGCTGATCAACAAAATCCGGCTATTTTTCGGAGGGGCTGCTTTTTCAATAAATTGGAGAATTCTTTTTAAAATAGGCGATTCCAGAGTCCATTTTTTTGGCAATGTTATATTTTCGGACTGTTCTGGGTGATGTAAATCAAAGTAATGCTGTTGGTATTCGGAATAATGATTCTCAATCGCATGATGAATTCTGGGTGGTAACACATCCTCAAGTTTTGCGGTCTGAGTAAAGTCGCCAAGTTGAGACTGCATGCTTTTGCTTGTATCCACGAGCACAAACAAATGCTGATTTGCCACGACGAGGCTTCCTGGTGATGACTTCAAGAAGAATAGCAGGAGACTGATGAGGAAAAGGATACGAAACGCCGCATAAGCGAGTCGGAATCGTTTGGATTGATAAAGCTGCCACTGGTAGATCAGGGTAGCAATCAACAATACTACCCACGCAGCAATCAGCCAATTTCCCATACTATTGTCTGATTGGAATGAGTTGAGTCCTTGGGAGGTTTCTAAAAATTATAAGATGCTCCAAGAGTAATAATAGTGAAATCTAAATCAATGTCTTGAACTGTTGAAGTGGTGGTGCTTGTGCCAATGGTCCGTATGCGAGTTGTCAGTTCTACAGGAACCATGATCATACGAAGATCTGCTGTCAAATATACCGATTCACCCATCTCCATTTGGCTTCCTATAATAATCTGTGTCCCCGACTGTGCTTTTATATCCTGCTCAAAAACAATTCCTGCATTGGAAGCATCTGTTGACGTGGTTGAGGAAAGGCTGTTACTCACATCAAATTGATTGAGGCCATAGCCTAAATATAAGCCAAAACCATCACCAATCATATCATCCAGCTGTAAGTAAGCAGAATAGGTCATTCCGCTGAATTGCAACTCTGAATCGGCAATACCACTTGAAGAAAGTCCTCCTGTTGCCTGCACCGTAAAAGAGGTGTCTATCAACAATTCCCCTCCTATTGAAAAGCCATCAAAACCAAACAATAGCCCCAGGCGTGGGAAAAATGCCTCTCCCTCTCCAATCCCAATCGCATCGGTGTCACTTGTCCCTCCAATCATGAGGGTGTACAAGGCACCCACTTCATAGAGCATGTCAGAAGACCCGCCACCTCCACCACCTGATGGAGCCGCTTCTTCAGCAGGAGCTTCTTCGGCAGGAGCTTCTTCGGCAGGAGCTTCTTCGGCTGCATCCTGCCCATAAACGGGTAAAATCATGGAAAAGGCAAGTATCAGGCATAAAAGAAATCGTTTCAATGGCATAGACGTCTTTCTGGTTTTAACGGTGTGATTGGAATTATATGGTATTCTGCTTTTCCTTAACCAATTACCGTTGTTTGTGGATCAATTTGTCACATAAAAGGATCATGTTGAAGTTTTTATAAAGAAATGCAAAAACCAGACAACAATTTTACATTTTAGCTCAGATTGATATAATTCGCAGTACATTTTTTTGAAGTATGAGATTTGAATTGTGCCTGCACTCAGAGCCATGTAAATTTATTGATTTTATTACAAACGACCATTTTCATACAAAATAATCTAAAATCTTATGAGCGAAGAAAGTTCACAAATACAAATACGAAGAGAAAAACTGGAAAAAATCAGGTCTCTCGGGATTGAGCCCTTTCCTTATTCATTTCAATACTCTCATAGTGTTTCTACAATCAAAGAACAGGCAGAAAGCCTGCTGGAAAAAGAAACACAGGTCCGCATTGCAGGCCGATTGATGGCAATACGAGGAAAAGGAAAAACCATGTTTGGTCATATCGATGACCAGCACGCCCGTCTGCAAATTTATGTCAGAAAAGACGAAGTTGGCGAAAAACTCTATGAGTTGCTGGGCTTGTGCGATATTGGAGACTATCTTGGAGCAACTGGGATATTGATGTATACCAAAACAGGAGAATTGACCCTGCGAGTCCGCCATTTTGAGCTGTTGTCCAAATCAATACGCCCTCTGCCCGTCACAAAAGTAAAAGAAGTCGATGGGAAAAAAGAATTTTTTGATGAAGTCGCTGATAAAGAGTTTCGTTATCGCCGACGCTACGTCGACCTGGCACTCAATGAGAAAGTAGCATCTGTTTTTAGAAAACGTACTCTGATCATTCAAACCATCCGTCAGTATTTAATTGAAAAGGAGTTCCTGGAAGTCGAAACGCCCACGCTTCAGAGCATTTATGGTGGTGCCAACGCCACTCCCTTCCAAACTCATCATAAAGCATTGGGGATCGATTTTTTTCTAAGAATTTCCAATGAACTTTATCTCAAACGGTTAGTCGGCGGCGGTTTTGACCGAGTGTTTGAGTTTGTCAAAAATTTCCGCAACGAAGGCATCGACCGTACCCATAACCCAGAGTTTTCTGCACTTGAATTTTATCAGGCCTATGCCGATTATACCGATATGGTTACTCACTGCGAACAGATTTGGGAAAGGTGTGCCCTCGCTATTTATGGAACCACTCAGTTTGATTATCAGGAAACCACGATTGATGTCAAAGTCCCCTGGCAAAAAATTACTATGTTGGATGCTGTTGAAACGATGGGGAACATTTCTTTTTCCACACTTCACGATCATGAGGTTCAGAACCTGCTGGCTGAAAAAGGATGGGAACTGGATGGTGAATTCAGTCGTGGCCGTGCCCTGGTAAAAATTTTTGAGGAAACATGTGAAACCAAACTCATCCAACCGATTTTTGTATTGGACTATCCACAGGAAAGTACTCCCTTGTGCAAAACCCACCGCAAGCAGCCCCAGTTTGTGGAACGTTTTGAAGCCTATGTCAACTGCTGGGAGATTGCCAATGCCTATTCTGAATTGAATGACCCCATTGAGCAACGTCGTTTGTTGGAAGAACAAACAGAACGTGGACGCGGTGGAGAGTCCGAAACCCATCCCTATGATGAGGATTTTATCAGAGCAATGGAATATGGCATGCCGCCGATGGGAGGAATCGGCATGGGTATTGACCGTATGATCATGTTGCTGACAAACCAAAGTAATATACGAGATGTCATTCTTTTTCCTACAATGAGACCGGAGTAAATATGAAACTAGACTTTGAAAAACAAAATGGACTAATTCCTGTCATCGCACAGGACTCGGAAACCCAAGAAGTGTTGATGCTGGCATATGTCAACGAAGAAGCTTTTGAAAAAACCCTGGAAACGGGTAAAGCTCATTATTATTCACGTTCCAGAGATAAATTGTGGATGAAAGGTGAGTCTTCCGGCCATACACAGGAAATAAAAGAAATTTTAGTTGATTGTGATGAGGATACTCTCGTTTTCAAGATACATCAGGTCGGAGGGGCGGCCTGCCATGTCGGCTACAATACCTGTTTCTACCGTCGCCTGGAAGGTGATAAAACCATGACATTGACAAAAACTGAAAAAGTTTTTGACCCTGAAAAAGTGTACTCTATATAACATACTTATATATTTTATAAAAATCAGGTTGTTTGAATTGGCATACTATAACTTCATAGAGCTCTTATGGAAGTCCAAACGTTATCAATACCACAAATGAAAATGACGGATGAAGAATTTCTCTTGATGAGGAATCTGATTCAAAGTCGTCTAGGCATCAATTTGACTGAACAGAAAAAAGGTCTCTTGATCACTCGTTTGAACAAATACATGAGAACGGCAGGATTTGAGACATTTCAACAGTATATCGATCATCTACATAAAGACCAGACGGGGGTATCCCTGGGCGAATTGGCAGACATGATTTCCACGAATCACACCTATTTTTTTCGGGAATCCAAGCATTTTGAGTTTTTGTCTTCGACCGCACTCCCCCAAATCATGACACAACTGAGGGCTCAAAAATCGTTAGATTTTCGAATGTGGTGTGCTGCCGCTTCTACTGGGGAAGAGCCCTACGGACTCATGATCACACTGATGGAATACCTGGGAAGTCATTACAATTCATGGGATGCTGGATTATTAGCCACGGATATTTCCCGAGAAGCATTGAATGTTGCAGAGTCTGGCATATATGACGATCAAGGCGTTTCTAAAATCCCGGTGGGCCTGCGTAACAAATATTTTAGCAAAACCCAGGAAGGCAATTGGTTCATCAATAATTTTGTCAGAAGTCAAATCACCTATCGACGTTTCAATTTGATGAGGCCTGAGTTTCCGTTTAAAAAGCCATTTCACATCATTTTTTGCCGTAATGTCATGATTTATTTTGATCTTCCCACCATCGAACGATTGGTGAACAATCTTTTTCAGTGGACGGCACCAGGGGGGTATTTGTTTGTTGGATTTTCCGAATCATTGAGTGGTATCCACAATCCATACCGTTACGTTAGTCCAGCAATTTATCAGAAGCCTTAGGAAGGCGAAAATAATAACATGGAAAGTTACGCAGGATTTTCATCGAGGTTCAAGGAGTTTTATCGGGCGCATAGCTTGCTATGTCACTGGTAAAGCAACGCAGAAGATCGTTGAACAGACAAGTAGATTTGCTAAGTTATTGTTTGAGCATTCCTCAATAAATGCTAATGTCTTTTTCAATCTCTTATTGATGAGAACTCATGAAGCAAGCACGTGTATTGATTATCGATGATTCAGCTCTGGTACGTCAAATTCTAAGTCAGGGATTAGCAACCGATCCTGCTATTGAAGTAGTGGGTGTTGCTCAAGATCCATACGTTGCAAGAGATTTAATTGTGACCAGCCAACCGAATGTTTTGACATTGGATGTGGAGATGCCTCGCATGGATGGCATTGAGTTTTTGCGCCGTCTGATGCCGCAGTTTCCACTTCCCGTTATCATGGTGAGCTCTTTAACAGACCGAGGTGCGCAAATTACATTGGATGCGTTGGAGGCTGGAGCCATTGATTTCGTGACCAAGCCTAAAAGCAATGTAGCCAGTGGATTGAACAACATGATTCACGACTTGTGTGAAAAAGTGAAAATGGCAGCTCAGGTGGATGTGAGCTATCGCAAAGGACAAATTGCAGCACCGCGAAAATCTTCTAACTTTGTCAGCCGATCCCTGGCCAAATCGACCCATAAAGTAGTAGCCATTGGTGCGTCGACTGGAGGCACCGAAGCACTCCGCAAAGTTGCTAATCAATTTCCCAGTACAATGCCTGGAGTCGTCGTCGTACAACACATGCCTGCAGGATTTACCAAGATGTTTGCACAGCGACTGAACGACGAATGTTCTATGGAAGTGAAAGAGGCTGAAACTGGAGACCAGATTTCTCCAGGTTTAATGCTGATCGCTCCTGGAGAACATCATATGAAAGTAATGCGCTCTGGAGGGATTTATCGGGTAGAATGTGAGCCCGGACCAAAAGTATGCGGTCATTGTCCATCAGTCGAAGTGCTTTTTCAGTCAGTCGCAAAATATGTGGGTTCCAATGCGGTTGGCGCCATGCTCACAGGAATGGGTTCCGATGGCGCTGACGGGATGCTGCTCATGCGCCAGCAAGGAGCACGCACCATAGCCCAAGATGAAAAAACATCCGTTGTTTTTGGCATGCCCAAAGTGGCCTTTGAACGTGGAGGAGCCGAACGGCTTGTCGCAATTGAAGACATTCCTTCTGCTATTTTTAATTTATTAGATTCTATTGATTAGGAAGGCGAAAATAATAACATGCGAAAGTTATGCAGGATTTTCATCGAGATTCAATGCTTTTTATCGGTCGCATAGCTTGTTATGTAGGCGGTAAAGCAACACAGCAGATCGTTGAAAAGACAAGTAGATCTGCTAAGTTATTGTTTGAGCATTCCTTAGCATGTGAATCTGGAGTTGTCCTCTCTAAAAACCCCTTTTTCTTTGGAGAAATCCTATGGGAAATGAAAAATCAATTGTAATTGCTGCAGATATTTTTCCTGATGTCCTGCCCATTTTTCCTATCTTCGATCGGCCATTATTCCCTAAAATGATGGTTCCTATCATTGTGGCAGAAAATGACGCAAAAAAAATAGTAAGGAAAGCATTGGAAGCTTCTCCCAGTTACCTGGGCTTGGTCTTGGCCAAATCACAACCAAATGTTAGGAGCCTGCAACGCAAAGAGGATTTGCATACCATCGGGGTTGTTGGAAAAATTGTCCAAATCAGGGAATCCGAACCAGATCAGCCAGTGCCGATTATGCTCCAATTGCTGGAACGCTTTGAAATTCTGGATTTGATGGGAAAACCTCCTGTTTTTCTAGCAAAGGTGGAATATTGGCACACGGTGGAAATGACAGCAAACGAAGAATTGAAAGCATATTCTATTTCCATTATTGACTGCATCAAAGAAATGATGCAGATGAAACCTCTTGTCCAGGAAGAACTGCAGCTGCTCATGAGTCGCCTGGATATTAACGATCCAGGTACCCTGGCTGATTTTGCGGCTTTCACGGCATCAACCTCAGGAGAGGAACTTCAGAAAATCCTGGAGACTAAAAGTATTCGTGCTCGGATTGAAGAAGCATTGATATTGCTGAAAAAAGAATTGGAAATCTCAAAACTCCAAGTTCAGATCAATAAGCGCATTGAAGAAAGATTAACCACACAACAACGTGAATTTTTTCTCAAAGAACAACTCAAAGAAATCAAAAAAGAACTGGGTCTCACCAAAGATGACACGGATACAGAAGTTGAAAAATTTAAAAAACGAATCAAACTTCTCAAACTGACTCCGGAAGCCAAAACCCGTGTTGATGAAGAACTTGAAAAGTTGCGGTTGATCCCTCCTTCTTCTCCTGAATTCAACGTTACTCGTGCATATCTGGACTGGTTGACCATTTTGCCATGGGGTAAATACAGCAACGATAAATATGATTTGGCCAGAGCTTCCAAAATTTTGGATCAGGATCACCACGGATTGAACGATGTGAAAGAAAGAATTTTAGAATTCATTTCTGTTGGGAAAATTAAAGGCAACCTGTCAGGTTCTATTATTTTATTGGTAGGGCCTCCTGGAGTTGGCAAAACATCCATTGGTCAGTCCATTGCCAAAAGTTTAGGACGGCGATTTTTTCGATTTTCTTTAGGAGGAATGCGTGACGAAGCAGAAATCAAAGGACACCGCCGCACCTACATTGGGGCATTGCCAGGGAAATTCATAAATGCCATCAAAACCACAAAAACCTCTAATCCAGTGATCATGCTTGATGAAATTGATAAAATCGGGGCTAGTTTTGTGGGAGATCCGGCTTCTTCTCTTCTAGAAGTGCTTGATCCTGAACAAAACCAGGATTTTCTGGATCATTACCTGGACGTTCGTTTTGATCTCTCCAAAGTGCTTTTTATTTGTACTGCCAATCAATTAGAAACGATTCCCGGTCCTTTACTGGATCGCATGGAAGTCATCCGACTGTCCGGTTACATTCTGGAAGATAAAGTCGAAATTGCTAAAAAGCACCTAATACCCAAGCAGCTTAAGAAACATGGCCTCACAGCAAGAAAAATTTCATTGCCTGATGCCGTACTGCATGAACTGATTGATGGATATGCCAGAGAAGCGGGTGTACGAGGCCTGGAAAACCAAATCAAAAAGATTCTGCGTAAATCAACAAAAAAAATAGTGGAAAGCAATCTGGCTAAAGTCAGCATTCAGGTAGAAGATCTTCCTGAATTTCTGGGTAGACGCGTTTTTCAGGAAGAAAAACTGTACCAAAAGCCAATGGTGGGTGTGGTGAAAGGCTTGGCCTACACCAGTTTGGGAGGGGCAACCCTCTATATTGAAGCCACAAAAATTGTATCCAATCAGCCGGGCTACAAACAAACAGGACAGCTGGGGAATGTCATGATAGAATCGTCAGAGATTGCTTATACCTACGTTCGTTCTATCTTGGGAAAAAAGAACAAAGTCAGGGACTTTTTTGCCAAACATTTTATCCATCTCCATGTACCCGCTGGAGCGACTCCTAAAGATGGTCCGTCTGCAGGAATTACAATGGCATGCGCTCTCTATTCCTTAGCCCTCAATAAAGTAATGCGTAATGACATTGCCATGACAGGCGAATTGAGCCTCAATGGGCGGGTCATGCCAATTGGAGGAGTAAAAGAAAAGCTACTTGCCGCAAAACGTGCAAAAATAGCCAATGTGATTTTCCCAGACGAGAACCGAATGGACTTTGAGGAACTGGAAGATCACATCAAGGAAGGAATCACAGTTCATTTTGCTGAGACCTTTGAACAAGTACGGAAAATATGCTTTCCAAAATAAAAAAGCTTTGTTTTGGATACTCTCCCTGCCCAAATGACACGTTCGTTTTTTATGCGCTGGCCCATCAACTCATTGATACCGCCCCTTTTGAATTTGAAATCCAGCACCATGATATTGCCACGTTGAATCACTTGGCATTCGACAGGATGCTGGATTTGACAAAAATCTCACTGTTCACATACGGACACATCCGGCAGTCATATGCATTACTTCCAGTAGGTGCGGCTCTGGGCAAAGGATATGGTCCTCTGGTCTTAACCAGCAACACTGCAGACCGAGATCCAGCCAAATGGAAAATCGGACTGCCTGGTCGCTACACGACGGCGCACTTGCTGGCACATTTATGGAACCCTGAGATGCGTGATCCCGTGTTTCTACCCTTCCATCGGATCATTACCGAGCTTGCGGCAGGAAGGCTGGATGCAGGTATCGTTATCCATGAGAGTCGATTTACCTATGAAAAACAAGGACTTGTTTTGCATACAGATTTGGGTTGCTGGTGGCAGGAGATGACACAGTTGCCTTTGCCGCTTGGAGGGATTTGCGTTTCGAGAACCTTTTCCGTTGAAATACGACATCACCTGGGAGCACTAATCAAAGACAGTCTGGAATATGCTTACGACCATCCTCAAGAATCTCTGGATTACATCAAACAGCATGCTCAAGAAAACGATGAAATCGCACTACGTCAACATATCGATTTATATGTCAATGAATATACAAAAAATTTGGGAGAGGAAGGGATAGAGGCCGTTGAATTTTTATTGAGAAAAGCACAAAAATTGGGATTAATTCCGGAGTTTGCAATAGGTTTATTCTGAAAAATATGATGCAGAATGTGTCCACACTCTTTCAACGCTATCCTGAAGGATGTGTTGCTTTCAATGCGTCAAATTCTTTTTGGATCATGCCAGAATCTTCTCCTTTCAGCAAACGATTCTGCAGCCCTAACAATGCAACCGTGTAATCATTTTCTCCTCGTATACTGGGAGACTGCATTTCATACTCTGTATGAATTACAGCAAAAACTTTTTTTGTTTCTCGACTGAGCAGTGCCATTGTGAGCCAGAATATTCAGATTTGTCTTTGTACTTCAGTTTTATGAGGAAGTATAAACATTTCCCATAAATCATGTTGCTTCGCAAGGATATTGTCCACCTTTTTAAATAAGGCTTATTGTTTATTAGCAATTCTTACACCAGACAGTTCCGTACCAGAAATAATTTTTTTAAATAAAATCGTAAACTGACTGGAGAAAACTTGCTGGTTGTTCCACATGCACCCAATGTCCTGCATTTTGAAGCATCACCATCCTGTTGTCAGGAAACCATTTGAAAATGCTGGAATAGTATTGTGGCTTAAGATAATCAGAGAGATCTCCACCGATAAACAATGTTTTACCAGGATAATGGCTGTTTGCTTTGATCAGTGGAAATCCCTGCAAATCAGAGATTGCCTGCTCAATGGCATTCAGGTTGATTTTCCATTGAAAGTGTTGTCCATCATAGGAAAGATTTTTCAACAAAAATCCCCTCATCAACGGATCAGGAATTTTGTTTTGAAGCTGAAACTCCACTTCGTTTCTCTGTTTGACTGGCTGTAGATCTACTGTTTGTAAGATATGCAGCAACGCATGATAATTGTTTGAATAGGTGACGGGAGCCACATCAGCAACAATCAACTGTTCAACACGGAGGGGATATTTCAAGGCAAGTACCATTGCTGTTTTTCCGCCCATGCTGTGCCCAAGAAGAAAAGGCTTTTCCAGATGCCGCCTGTCCATAAATTCCACTACATCTTGTGCCATTTCTTCATAGCTCATAGTTCCCGCATGAGGTGAGTCTCCATGATTCCGGGCATCAAGCGTAAAAACATGATAAGAATCGGACAACTTTTTAGCAATACTCCACCAATTTTTTTTCGATCCCATCAATCCATGTAAAATAATGATGGGAGCTCCAGATCCAAATTCACGATAAGCAAGATGAAGACGCATGGGTGTTAGCCATTAAAACGAGTGATGCAGGCCAAGAATCGAGTTGAAACATTCACGGCATTCATCA
>JADGAT010000006.1:0-13023 GCA_015231885.1 SAR324 cluster bacterium | reverse complement strand
AGTGATGCAGGCCAAGAATCGAGTTGAAACATTCACGGCATTCATCAATTGATCGGCCTGTCAAAAGTACAGTGACAAAAGCCTGAGCTTGCCCAGGATCTGTCGTAAAAAGAGCTCCACTGTCAATTTTATTTCCGGCAGACGATACAACAGAAAGGGGGTACTGCTGTTCTAGTGTTTTGGTAAACTCAACAATGTTTTCATATCCGGCGTCTATAATGCATTTTTTATTCAAAATAAACCAGAGCCCCACACGTTGGTGATTTAGATGTTTTACCAGTTCCAGAGATAAGCGCCCCATTGAAAACCTGGGATTGATTTCAACAATGGGCTTCAAGCAAAAATGGTTTCCACTTTGATGGCGGTTACGATAGACCAGCGCATCTATTCCAACAGGGCCTGCATATCCTGACCGTGTGAGCCGAGGTGCGAGATAGGAGGCGATATCTTCAAAAAGTTGTGTGAGCAGCTTCGGTTGGCTGCGAACCGGGCGGTAATGTAAAAATTGCAGCAAGACTTTTTCTAATCCTGCATCAAAACGCCCAACTACCGAACCATTGTACTGTCCTCGGCTATCTGTAAAAAACTGAGTAATTCCTGATATAGAAATTTTTCCATCTGAATACAGTTCAAAATGCAGGGAAAGATCCATCACTTTATCCAGCCAGGGCTCAACAACGACAGATTGCTGTTTGATCAGGATATTCCGGATCCACTTGTATTTTTTCTTCCAGCCTTTGCTGTTTTGCAGGTGAATCATATCCTGGCCAGAAGAACCATAAGCGGCTTTGATGACAATATGCGGAAACCCGCTTTCCCACAACGCGTCTACTTGTTTTTTTATCTCCTCCAGAGTGCAGCAAACACGTCCCGCCACTTGCACATCGCAACTCCAATGTTCATGGCAGGGCACTTCTTCCAGGTAGTTCCTCAATAACTGAGCACTCCAGGCCTTCGAAAAGAGTTGCTGAAAACTGGAGGTCCAGGAAGTTGGAGAAATGGATTTTGAATTGGCAGCGAGATTTTCTAGCAGAGGTTCCAAAAAATTCATCACTGTGGGACTCCACCCCCATGGCTGGAGACTGCCAATTTTTCTTTGAGAAATTTCTAATTTTGAAAGTCTTTGGGATTGAGGAGGTGTTTCTAATTCTACAAATTCTGGAATAAAAAATCCGATTTGCTGCAATTTCGATAAAAATCCGGTAGAAGGTGTTTTTTCTACAAGCACGACATCATCGGTCTTGCAAAAAAACATAGGCAGTGCCGTCAAATCTGTCATCAAATGTCGAATCATTTTAGAAGGCGTCGCATCACCAAGTACAATCTGTTTTTCACAAGTAGGATTAAAAAAATAAACATCCGGAGAACGACCTTTCGATTGAGAATAAAGTGCCAATTCCGAAATATAATTTTCTGAAAATCCCGCAAACCGCCGGGCCTCTTTACTATAGCCAATCCCTTTTGCACGTGCTGGGGAGAGAGGATGGTTCAGTGCTGTTTTATACGCTTCCCATTCACTTAAATCCGGATGTTTCCAATATCGAAACCACTGTAAACCATGCTGTACATGGCCCACTTCATCATCATAGACTTTACCAAGGATGCTTACCGTTTTTTTGTCATCTAGCCGCTCAAAAACTTGGGCATAGTACAAAGCATAATCCAAATTTGCCTGCTCCAACGTCAAACTGATTCGCACCACAAAATCAAATGGAGTCTGCATATGTGCCACACACTTCCAAAAAAAATCATTGACAGGAATTTCACCAAATTCTATCCCAAAATCTTCCATACGTTGCTGGTAAAGCAGCATGTGATCTTGTTCTTCTAAGATGGTATGTGCCAACCCCATGCGAAATTCTGCTGGAGCCTTAGGGAATTTGAGAAGCGCAAGCGCCATCAATTCGAGGGCAAGCAGTTCATGGTTGGCAAAGAAATGCAACATCACCCCACGTTGCCTCTCTTGTTCAAGACTCTCCACGCGGGGAAATGTTACTCGTTTTGCTTTGTGCCACTTATCCAGGGATAATTGAGGAGGTCGGTTTGGAAAATCAGGAATTGGAATAACAGAAGCACAGGAGGGAACGTCTTCAAAGCTCGATGGTTGTATCATTTTTTCGGAGAGAGTACTGCTGAAAAGAATACTCTCGGCAAATTCCTGGAGATTCATAATCCATGTTATACAGATCGTTTGCTAGGCTTTCCAGTTATGAATCAAATCAGTCAAAAGACGGACACCTACTCCTGTAGCACCAGAATTGGGAATATGGCCAATCTCTTTAACAGCCCAAGCCGTACCAGCAATATCTAAATGCACCCAGGGAATATCTCCTACAAAATTTTTCAAAAACAATCCTGCTGTGATGGTGCCTGCATCCCGTCCCCCAACATTCTTTAGATCAGAATATTTTCCTTTGATGGCTTCTCCATACTCCGGAAAGTTTGGTAATGGCCAAACTGGTTCGCCACTGGACTTCCCTGCCTCAACTACTTTCTCACACAAGACATCATCATTGGTAATGGCCCCAGAAGCATACTTCCCCAGCGCAACCACACACGCTCCCGTCAGTGTCGCTAAGTCAATGATCGCATCTGGATTGAATTTTTTTGCAACATAAGCCAGAGCATCTCCAAGAATAAGCCTGCCTTCTGCATCGGTATTAATAATTTCCACTTTTTTTCCAGAATAGGAAGTCACAATATCTCCAGGACGCTGTGCCGTCCCTCCTGGTAAATTTTCAGATGTCGGAATGACCGTAATGATGTTGAGTTTGGGACGCAGCACACCAATTGCGTCCATGGTTGCCATGACTGCTGCGGCACCACACATATCGAACTTCATTTCTTCCATACTAGTGCTTGGTTTGAGTGAAATGCCGCCAGAATCAAATGTGACACCTTTCCCAACAATTGCGAGAGTATCTTTTGCTTTCTTATGCTTATATTCCATTATGATTAGTTTTGCAGGCTCCCTGGATCCTCGGCTCACCCCCAGCAGCATGTGCATGCCAAGTGCTTCCATGTCACTTTCTTCCAATACATTGCAAATCAAATTATGCTTCTTTGCCAGAGCTTCTGCATGTTGTGCTAAGACGGTTGGTGTCATATCATTAGAAGGAGTGTTGCCTAAAGTACGAGCATAATTCGCTGTTTCTGCTTTGACTTTCCCAAGGTCTAATGCTTTTTTTTCTGTCACTTTTTTAGGGTCATACAGAGTCACTGTTATACTCGAGGGCTCTTGGCCTGAGTCATCATTTTTCTCTTTTGTTTTGTATTGGTCAAATGTGTAAGCTCCCAGGCCAATTCCCTCTGCAATCAAAGTAGCCGTTTGGGAAGCCAGGTTTTTCTGCAGGTAAGCCGGAGGCAGAACCGCAATGTTGGCAATTTTCATATCCACTATCTTTTTTCCAATTTGTCCTGCAACACGGCGCAATTTTTCGGCATCCACTTCTGCTGGTTCTCCTAGTCCTGCTAACAAAATTCTTGGAATATGACTGGAGTTGGTAAAAGCCAGCTCAATCTGGCCAGCTTTCCCAGAGAATCCTCCCAATTTTAGAAATTTTTTCAGTAACCGATGAAATGATTTTGGCAACTGATCCAGATAGCCGGCATCCTTATTGGTATCTTTTGGGAGGAATACAACCAGACATTCTGTTTTTGTGTTATCTACAGCTTGGGTTTTATAAGCAAATGTAATATTCATAGTCTTCCTGTAGGTTTTCTAGCATTCTTGTTGTAAGATAGTGGGAGGTTTTTTTCTTGAAATCAAACAAGACGATATATTTCTTTAAGGTGGACAAGACAAGCTAAAAAGGAGGCCCTGTTTCCAAACTAATTAGAATATCTACTTGAATCCCTTCATATTTTTTAGTAGAACAGCCCTCTAGTCTATATGAAATTGATTTTGGCGTGGTATCTAATTTTTTTCTGAAATGTATAAGGTTCGTTTTATTTGGGTTGGCAAAACACAAGAACCCTATTTGAAAACAGGCATTCAACACTATTTAGCAAAATTGAAACACTATGTGACCATTGAATGTCTGGAAATCAAACCCAGTGATTATGCTCATGTGACGCAGGCACAATGTATCAGCAAAGAAACCGAACTCATTTTAAAAAAAATTAATCCCTCTGAAACTACAATCATACTAGATGAACGAGGATCACAAAAAACATCGGTTCAATTAGCCGAGTGGCTCGAAGAATTGAAAACAATACAGCATTCTCGAGTAAACTTTGTCATGGGCGGGGCATTTGGTTTGGAAGTATCTCGTTTTAAAAAGCCGCATCAACTCAGCCTATCTGCCATGACTTATACCCATCAGATGGTACGGCTCATTTTATTAGAACAAGTTTACCGTGCTTTCACTATCACAAATGGAGAATCGTATCATCACTTTTAACTCTTGATCGGCATCAACATGAGACGTATCATTATTTTAGTCGGAATCCTAATTGTCCTCAGCTTTTTAGGATATTTTATTTATTTGAACAATGGTAAAGCCACATTGAGCTTTTTCCGTTCATACGCAATACATGTTTCTTTGTGGAGTATTATTTTCACAACATTTCTCATTGGTTTCTCTTCATCGTGGCTCTACCAGCTTTTCTTTCATCCGGGACGTGTGGTGCAGCGCACAAAAAATATTTTTTTGAAATATCGAGAAACGAAAAGAGGACAAAGGCTTCAGAGTTTTTATGATGCTTGTTTGCGTCTCGATTTTAAATCAATTCGACAAGCTTATAATCGAATCAAGCGTACAGAGACCCCTCCTTTGCATTTGCGTGTGAAACAATTAAAATGCCAGCGCTATCAAAAATCCAGTGCTGAATTACTGGAAGCATTCTATGCACTAAAACAGCAATTCCCCAATAACTTGCAGGTGCTGCTCCCTTATCAACGCATGGCCATTGAAATGAAAGAGTGGGGATTGGTTGAATTCCTCAGCCAAGAAATCCATCACTTGGTAAAAGATCACCCTTATAGTATTGATGGAATGCGATTGGTGCACCAGAACCGCCAGGAATGGGAAAAAGCTATTCAGTTGGAAAAGCAACTGTTAACACGTTTCCCACGCAGTCTGGTTACAGAAAGCTTACTGGCAGAACACGAACATAATTTACTAAAGGGACTTCAGGAGCAGCCCAAGATGATTCAAAGTATAAAAACAGGGTACTTGCCAGGAAAATCATCCTTCAAAGAGTTCCATCGCGTTCCTATAACACTGGGAGAGGCAGAACAACTTTGCCAAACAGGGGAGTATTATAAAGCCGCAAATCTACTCAAAAGGTGCTATGAAAAAACCGGGACTCCTGTGGTCCTGGATGAATTGGAATCCATTTATCATCAATCTGGAAAAAATGAAAAAGTGATGAAAATGTTTTCAGACCTTCAGCAATCTTCTGCTGCCTCCCTTTATGTCGATTTGGTAGTCGCCAAGATTTTCTACAAAACAGGGCAATTCGATGCAGCCATTGCTATTTTGGATAAAATTGCTGCCAGCCATACAAATGTTCCCTTATTGTTTCATGCCCTGAGTTATTTAATTGCGGGCAAGCAGCAAAACACCGAAAGACAACTTCAAAGTGCTCAAATTATGCTTGATTCTGAAGGATTATTAAACAATATGTATCATTGTAAGGAATGTGGCAAAAGCGGTAAGTGGGTGGCCATCTGCAGTCAGTGTCATCATACCTACAGTTATGTCTATAAAGAAACTATGCTATAATATTTGACAAAAAAGTGGGAGCATACTAGAAAATATATAAGACCAAAATTTTAAGATTATTTTCATTAGGATAGAAACTATGCGACAATGGATCCTGCTTCTGGTTACAATATTTTGTGTAACAGGATATGCCTACGGAGGAGGTGCCTCTAACCGTACTTACCAAAGCCGTAAATTAGCGAAGCTGTATTATCAGAAAACACGTAAACCGCAAAAAGCAGAAAAAGCCATACAGCAGAAGGTCTGGGACAAAGTGCGCCGGCAGTACCAATATTATGCCCGCTTAGGCGAAGCGCAGGCACAAAAAAGAATAGAACTGGGGCGTGAAGTTGCCAAACAGCAATCTCAAGTAGACCGTTTGATCCCTCTCAAACAGTCGAGTGCTTTGAAAAACGCACTGATTGAATCGTCTATCTCAACCAAAGCGGCCCTACAAAAAAGAACGGAGCATGAGTACTTGAAAAAAAAGAGCAAGGGGCTACGTTATGAAAACCCGATGAAACCCCGTTCTCCTATATATGATCTGAAATTTCGACAGTATTGACTTTTATTTAGGGAGGCGAAAATAATAACATGTGAAAGTTACGCAGGATTTTCATCGAGGTTCAAGGCATTTTATCGGGCGCATAGCTTGCTATGTAACTGGTAAAGCAACGCAGAAGATCGTTGAACAGGCAAGTAGATTTGCTAAGTTATTGTTTGAGCATTCCTTAGGGCTCGTACATAAATAACCTTTACAGATGACTTGTCTTTTTCCTCGTCTACGGTGTTGTCTTCAAAGGCACATACTCCAGTATGCACAATTGAAGACGCCTTGTAGCCAAGAAAAAATACTTCCTCATCTTTGTCAACGTTATTTCTGCACGAGCCCTTAGCTTGGACTGGCTGCTATTTCTGGTGGGGCCGACGGTGCTTTTTTCAATGCGTCAGGGAAGTGCTCCAATCCCAAATGCAAAGCATCATCTACATTTTCTACTGCACAAATTTTCAGTCCTTTTTTCACTTCGTCCGGAATTTCAACCAAATCTTTTTCGTTGTCTTTAGGAATCAATACCGTTTCCAGATGTCCTCGTTTTGCAGCCAGCAATTTTTCCTTGAGACCCCCAATTTCTGTAACATGTCCACGCAGTGTAATTTCTCCCGTCATTGAGACTTCATGCCGTACAGGAATTTTTGTAAAAGCACTCACAATGGAGGTAATCAAGGGCAGACCTGCAGAAGGACCATCTTTAGGAATTGCTCCTTCTGGAAGATGAATATGCAGATCCGATTCACTAAAAATTGAATCATCTAACCCTAAATGTAATGCGTTTGCTCGAACATAAGAATAAGCAGCCTGTGCTGATTCCTGCATCACATCACCAAGCTTTCCTGTCAGGGACAATTGCCCTGAGCCACTCATTAAACCGGCTTCAACGAGCAAGAGTTCTCCACCCATGGAAGTGACGCCCAATCCTACTGTAATGCCTACCTTGTTAGAATCTTCTTTTGTATCATGTTCGAAGATAGGGACACCCAGAAGCTTATGAACCACCTTAGCGGTGATCACCATATTCTTTTCTGATTGCTCACGGACCAGTTTAGTAACAACTTTCCGGCACATCTTTCCAATTTCCCTCTCAAGGTTACGAACTCCTGCTTCACGGGTATAACGCTGAATAATTTCGGTAATGGATGATTTTTGAAAACGAAGCTGCCCTTCTTGCATTCCATGAATTTCACACTGCTTGGGAATTAAAAATCGAGAAGCAATATGATGCTTTTCCAGTTCGGTATAGCCAGAGAGTTGAATGACTTCCATTCTGTCGAGCAGGGGTGCAGGAATATTATCAATTGAATTGGCAGTACATACAAATAAGACATCCGACAAACTATATTCTACCTCCAGATAGTGATCCATGAAAGTATCATTCTGCTCAGGATCCAGAACCTCCAGTAGTGCTGCGGCAGGATCACTCATCGCGCTTTGATAGAGCTTATCAATTTCATCCATCAACAGCACGGGGTTTTTTGTTTTCGACTTCTTAATCGACTGGATAATCTTACCGGGCAAAGCACCAATATAGGTCCGGCGATGTCCTCGAATCTCTGCTTCATCCCGGACTCCGCCAAGACTCATACGGACAAAATTACGATCCAATGCACGTGCAATAGACTTTGCAAGAGAAGTTTTCCCCACTCCAGGAGGTCCAACCAGGCACAAAATCGGTCCTTTCAATGAACCTTTCAAATGACCCACTGCAATGTATTCAATAATCCGTTCTTTAACTTTTTCTAAACCATAATGATCTTCATCAAGAAATTTTTGTGCCTTATCCAGATCAAAATTATCTTCTGTTTTTTCATGCCATGGCATCGTCACAAGCCATTCCAGATAATTGCGCACAACATTAGATTCAGACGACATGGGAGACATCATTTTTAATTTCTTGAGCTCCTTCAATGCCATGTCTTCGGCTTCTTTAGACATTTTTGCTTCTTTGATACGGCTGGCAAATTCTTCTACTTCCGTACGCGTATCATCAATTTGTCCGAGTTCTTTTTGAATAGAATGTAATTGGTTTTGCAGATAATCTTCCTTTTGAGTACTTTTGACCTGGTCCCGAATTTGTTTTTTCAGGTTGCTTTCTAATTTATTGACTTCCAGTTCTTCTTCGAGGATCAAGCAGAGTAATTCCAAACGTTCATCAGGATCGATGCATTCCAGGAGTTGTTGCTTTTGATCCCGGCTCAAATCCAGGTAAGGGGCAATAAAGTCTGATAAATGGCCAGAGCTTTCTTCTGCCATCAGGCTTAGTTTTTTTTCAGGAATTTTTACTTTTGTGGTCTCTAAATATTGCTTTAATGCTCGCTGTGTCCTTTCCATCAGTTCTTGGAAATCGATGGTTTGGGCAGACACATCTATAACGGGCTCAACTTGAGCAACATAGAAACCGTTATCTAATTGAATATCGATCACTCTGGCACGCTGCTGTGCCTCAAATAAGGCCTTTACCGTACCATTGGGCAGACGCATTACCTGTAGAATTTTTCCTATGGTTCCTACAGAAAACAAATCATAGAGTTTTGGCACCTCCGTGGTCGAACTTTGCTGAGTAATCACAAAAATTTGCCGATCTGTACTGAGGGCTTGATCTACAGCTTCCATGGAAGACTTGCGTCCTACAAAAAAAGGAATAGTCATTAGAGGAAACACTATTTCTTCTCTCAAAGGCAATAGCGGCAATTTAGTTGTTTGTAATATGTCTGACATTCCCATTTTTTTCTACCATTATGATTGTGTACAAAATTAGCACTAATGAATGTATTACTCTCCTTCAAAACTCATCATAGTATAGATTGGATAATCTAACAATTTTTCTCTTCCTCCCAGGTCAGGTAAATCAATCACAAATGTGCATTCTACGACACGGCTCCCTGCTTTTTCAACCAAATGACAAGCGGCCTGCATGGTACCGCCAGTGGCCAGGAGGTCATCTACAATGAGCACACGGCTGCCCTTTGGAAGTGCATCTATATGCATCTCTAAACGATCCGTGCCATACTCCAGTTCATATTCAATTCCAATGGTTTCTCCAGGCAATTTACCAGGTTTGCGCACGGGGATAAAACCTTTTTTCAAGACAAGAGCCAATACAGATCCAATGATGAAACCCCGAGCTTCTACCCCGACAATGGCATCAATGTCATAGTCTTTATAACGATTTGCCAATACATGGGTCATTTCCTGAAATCCTTCTGGATCACTGAGTAAGGTGGTGATATCTCGAAATTGAATACCAGGCTTGGGAAAATCGAGGATAGTGCGGACTTTTGCTTTTAAATGTTCCATAATGTATTCTCTTATTGATTGAGTTGATGAAGATCAGCAGGTTGATAAATTCCTTCTTCTGTAATGATACCTGTTATATATTTTGCTGGTGTGACATCAAATGCTGGGTTTTTCGCAGAACTTTTTGCAGGTGCAGTACGTACTCGAAGAAATTCCCCATTGTCTGCCATACCCCACGTGTATAAGACTTCGTCAGGTGTTCGTTCTTCAATGGGAATCTTCAGTCCCGTCGGGCAGTCAAAGTCAATGGTCGAAATAGGAGCTGCAACATAAAAGGGTATTCCATGTTCAAAAGCAACAACTGCCTTCGTAAAAGTTCCTATCTTATTGGCAGTATCCCCATTTGCCGCAATCCGATCGGCCCCCACAATGACTTTTTGAATATTGTTTCGAGACATATAATAACCTGCGGCATTGTCTGCAATAATGGCATGCTCAATATTTTCCTGTCCCAGTTCCCAAGCAGTCAGGCGTGATCCTTGACCTCGAGGGCGAGTTTCATCAACATAGATAAAATTTTGTTTACCTTCTCGGGCAGCATAATAGACAGGCGCCAGTGCCGTCCCCCAGTCGATACATGCCAACCATCCAGCATTGCAGTGAGTCAAAATAGAATCACCATCTTGAAATAATTCTGATCCAAACCTCCCAATACTTTGGCAAGCATTAATACTGGTATCGACGCTATGATTCGCTTGTGTTAACACTTTTTCACAGGCATCGTCCCAAGAATTTGCCTGTTCAATACAATGCAGCACTTGATCAATTTCAAAAAACAGATTTTGTGCGGTAGGGCGAGTGTTTTTCAATAGATCAGCTGCATCTACCGTAAATTTACGATAATTATCAGGAGTGGAGTGTAACATGGCTTGTACCATTCCAAGAACTCCAGCAGCACCAATGGCAGGTGCTCCACGCACCCACATTTCTTGAATGGCCGTTGCTGTTTCCTGATGAGTACGTAGTGAGCTAATTTCAAACTCATGAGGAATGAAAGGTTGGTGAATTATTTTTACAATATCGCCTTCCAACCAAATAGTACGATAAGGTTTTCCATTGACATTCACTAAATATCTCTTTCTTTAGAATATGAACAAGATGCTCAAATACTGTATTAATCTTACATAAACAGCAAATCGCCTCTCTCGCTTCGGCGTACCGTTGCAAAGACAAATTGAAAATTTTTAAAAAACGCGGTTGTAATCCGTATTAAGTTTAGGAGTGCTCAAACAATAACTGAGCAAATCTACTTGTCTTTTCAACGATCTTCTGTGTTGCTTTAACAGTCACATAGCAAGCTATGTGCCCGATAAAATGCCTTGAACCTCGATGAAAATCCTGCGTAACTTTCACATGTTATTATTTTCGCCTTCCTTAGCAATTTAGAATGAACAAATTATATCACAATAATTCCAATCACTCAATGATCCTTGCTTGCAAAGCATGTTTTCTGCTGGAAAACTCAATGGACTTCCTTGACCAAATTCCGATTCCATCCAGGAATTTCGACAATTAGATCCTGAGTTCCATCGGGAACACACTGGCAGGCGAGACGAGAGTTAGGGTGAAGTCCGGGGGCCAATTCAAGCATATCTTCTTCATCTTCTGTTGCTTCATTACAGGAGTTCTCTCCTTGTCGGACAATAACATGGCATGTGGAGCATGCACATACTCCGCCGCAGGAGTGATCTATTTCAATGCCATTTTTTTCAGCAATATCAAGAATGGATCCTGCTAACCCGGCCACGACTTCCTTGAGTTGTGCTGGATCAACTAAGATGGTCACATCTTCTGGTAAAAACTGAATTTTATAGGGGTTTTGAGGAAGGTTAGTATCTGGGGATTCAATATAAGGGTTGGTTCCTGCCATATTATTTTCTCTTAATCAATTATCTGTTTAAATTTGTCTGTACAAAACTCATGCGTGAAAATCGATAGTTTTCTGAATGCGTTCTTCTATCAGGCGTGCAAGGCATTGATATAATTCTTCCTGCTCCACTTCAGCAAACCATTTTTTTTCTGTATCAAGCCATTTAAAATGCCAGGCGCGTGCGCCTCCTGCCAGCCACACTTCATGAATAGCACGCTGTGTGTTGATAACCAAAGGAGAACTTCCATTTTCAAAAATCACCTGTATTTTTCCATCAGCTTTGTCATAATCAATATCATCTTCAAATTCATCCAGCTTGTCTTCTATATTCCGGAACAGTTCACCGGAAAGATTTAGGTACTCTGACATGTTCATATTCTACTCCATAAAAAATTAAATAGCACTCATTCGGTGCTATTTAAAAGTAAATCACGTAAATTGTCAATATTTTCAAATGAACTGATATAGAAAAAGGAGAAATGTTGAGCAAACCAATTGTTTCTGTGTTAATGCCTGTCCATAATGTTGAATCTACCATCTGTGAATGTCTGGAAAGTATCCTTGCCCAGACTGTCTCAAATTTTGAGATGGTTGTAGTTGATGACGGGTCCAGTGATTCCAGTAGAATAATTTTAGAAGATTATGCCACACATGAGAAAAGAATAAAGCTGATTTGTACAGAGCAACAAGGAATCGTCAAAGCACTCAACCTCGGTCTAAAAAATTGTAATGGAAACTACATTGCAAGAATGGATGGCGATGATGTGATGCACCCTCAAAGATTGGAACAGCAAATTGAATTTTTGAAACAAGATCCATCACTTGATTTGATTGGATGCCTGGTGGAAGGAATTCCTCAAACAACCAACTATCAACAATGGAGCAACTCTTTAACAACTAACCAGGCCATACGGGAGGAAATCTTTGTAGAGTCCCCTATCATGCATCCTACTTTTTTTGCAAAGCATGAACTATTTGAAAAGATAGGTGGTTACTGCGCCCATCCATGGGCCGAAGATTATGATTTTTTGCTGCGCGCCTATCAGTTTAATATCCAATTTGGCAAAGTGCAGGAATATTTAGTGAAAAAAAGAGATTCTCCGACTAGACTCTCGCGCGTGGATTGGAGATACAAGCGTCCTGCCATGTTTGAAGCCAAAGTACATTATTTTCTTAAAATGGGCTTTCTAAAAGGAAAAAAAGGCGTTGTCATTGCAGGAACAGGACCTTCTGGCCGTAAAATTGCTTCTATTTTTCAAAAACAAAATATTCCGATTTTGGGTTTTGTCGACAATCGTCCTGGCCCTCCTGACCGCACTGTGATGGACATTCCCGCATATGGATTTACAGAAAATCAGCTAGAAGAAAATCTTCCTGATTTCTTTCTTGAGTTATTTAAAAATGCACTCATTATATCAGCAGTCGGAAACGAAGCAGGCCGCAGTCATCTCCAGCAGTCGCTGACTATTGCTGCGCCCTGCATTACAGCAAGGCTTATTCGATTTATTTAGGAAAGCGAAAATAATAACATGCGAAAGTTACGCAGGATTTTCATCGAGGTTCAAGGCGTTTTATCGGGCGCATAGCTTGCT
>JADGAT010000069.1 GCA_015231885.1 SAR324 cluster bacterium | reverse complement strand
AAAAAACAGCACCGAGACTAATCACGATCAGCAAAAACAGGCTAACTTTGATCGATTGTCGGGGAACATAAGGAGCTTGACGCAAATGCCGTCGTTTGAGAACCAGCCATTCCTGCCATTCTTTCTGCAGGTTCAGCAAGGTCGAATTGGACCATTCAGAGGATTCCGGAAAATCAATCTGTTTCGGATCGATTGCTTCTACCTGAAAAAACGCTTGTTCTCCGCAAGCACGACAGGTGATTCCAGCAAACCAGTTTTCATTTTTTCCCTGCAAAGGAATAAGTGAAATAGCGTTGCTTCCGCATTGCGGGCATGTCAAGTGAGGAAATTCGGCAGAAGAAGGATCCATCAATTTTTCCATTATCTTGAGAATTGTCCGATTTCCCAATTTTGTTAGTTTCGAAACAACGGCATAGCAAAATTTTTCTATTCTTCAGTGACTTTTCCATTGGGACACTGCTGAATAAAAGTGGCATAAAAAAATGAAGGAGACGCCTCCCCTTGAAATGTTGGCATTATACGCTGATAATTGAGCGATTCAGAATCGTGTATCTGGATAGTTGTTGACCAGATACAGTAAGGCTAATGCTTGTTCGTTGGGTCTGCTTCGACCTTGTTCTCAGTTTTCCAAAGTTTGACTCAAAGTCTGTCAATACCTGGCGAAAACCTGCCTCGAGATGTTCAACTGATACCTGATGCTTTCAATTTCATTCGGGGATATTCTCAATTTTCAAGGATGTTTCACCAGGTCGGTTTTAAGCGTTAATTTGCCTTCATTATGCTTCTTTGCATTGGATAAAACAGAACGCAATTCATCAGACAAATAGCATCTGTTCATTCCGCCATTCCTCCATAAATGCTTTTAGTTGTTTCATTTCAGCTGAAATTAGGCTGTAACCTCGTTTTTAGTGTAAATGGTCAGCAATTAGAATTGCCCCGTAGTATCCAAAAAATATTAGACGATTCCACTTCTTTTCCCTTTTCCTTTCGTTTCAAAGCGAGCTTTTCTTGAACTTCCACTCCATTGGATGACTGCCAATTTTAGCTTGGGCTAAAAGCATTGGCTGTCGCTCCTTAACCTGACCATCAGACAAGTAATCTGGTCGAAGTTTCTTAAATAGTTGTGATTCTACCAATATAGCGTAAATATTTTATTTATACGCGCATTACGTATCGATGCCTATGCGAATTTTGATTGTGCCAACATCGGACTTGAACGTCAACCCACAGGGAACATCCTCCTAAAAAAACACAAGCTGTCGACTATCCACTACGAGCCCTGATTTGCGAGCATGCCAGCTACAGAGACTAGTCGACACGGTGCCGTCTGCCGGCAAGGGCAGGTACAGCCGAGTATGTCCTTCCTTCTCTCTGCCATATCAATTAGTTCCTCCGGTGTCGAATTCAGTATTGCATGCGCGACGCTTGACATGAATCACAATTGCTGGAAGCCGATTATGTCCCCCCAGACGAAATTTATTTTAATTTTGAATCAATCTCCTTTTACTGCTGAATTGTATAGCAGGGATTGATTCTTTCGCCGATAATTCTATTAGGGCAATCTTTATTTTGGGTTAATTTTTATTTAGTGTTATAAATAAATTTTTGTTTTGTTTTGTTACTTTTAAAATTATAAATAACAATAATTTAAAATTTTGAATATTCCTTCTTCTCATAATAATATCTGATATAATTGATTAAATTAATAATTTATTTTATAGTTAAAGAGTTTTGTTAGGTTTCACTGTTTAATCATTTCAAATAAATTTTTGCTTTTTTTGACGAATATTATATACTGGACTAACATTTATTGTACATATATTGATTCGGAGGGTCATCATGAGCAGTATAAAATTTCGACAACCAACATTGAACGATGGAATAGGCATCCGGCAATTGGTTAGTACCTTTCAACCCAACGAATTGAACTCTGCTTATTTCTACTATTTGGTTTGCAAACACTTTTTTGAAACGTCATTGTTAGCCGAAGAGCAAGGAAACATCATCGGCTTCATTTTCTCGTACATCCCCCCACAAAAACCAGATGCTTTATTCGTTGCTCACATCATGGTCAGTGAAACCAGACGACGAGAAGGAATTGCTTCTTCCATGATGAGTCATTTGTTGGAACAAAGTCACATCATTCCAAAGATTGAATATTTGGAAACGGCGCTTACATCAACAAATTACGCTGCAGTTCGACTTTTTCATCGAGTCAGCCAAAAATATAAAACATCAGTAAAGGAAAGGCTTTTCTGCTCAAAAGAGCATCTGGAACCTGAGGCTAAAGAAGATAAGATTTTGGTTCAAATTGGTCCTTTGACTACAAAGCAAAAGGAAAAAAAAGTAGTAATCCGCGAATTTGCAGAATCACAATAACAGATTTTCAGGTTTTCCAGACAAAGCTTCAACAGGGTTAAATATTCTTTTTTTCAATACAACAAATTTGGATTCGATCAAAGCATGAGTTTCTGAAAAGACAAACAATTCAGTGGAATTATTTCACATTTCCAATTCCATTTGGGACACTATTGAACATGATCAACCAGAAAAAAAAATGGGTATTTTCAACAGATATTGATGGAACTCTAACAGGAGACCGCGAATCTTTAAATGAACTGACCCAATGCTTGGACCAGGATAGGGAAAAAGAAAATTTGTTTTTAATTTTATGCACCGGACGAACTCTAACTGAGGTTTTGGAGGGGCAGACAAGAGAAGGAATTCCCCTTGCAGATGCTATTGTTTGCCAAGTTGGCTCTGAGATTTTTCTCCCTCCGTTTCATGTCAACATGGAAGGGGAAGAAAATTGGGGAAATCATCTGAAAAAACAATTTTCAAGGGAATTTGTAGTTGACCTATTTCACGATATTCCGTTCCTCATAATGCAGGAGGAACGATACAATACACAACTTAAAGTGAGTTACACGATTGATCTTGCGTCCTTTCCAGATAAAACCTTCGGAAGTATGAAGGTACTGAGAACAATTCAGAAGCGTTTGTCTCCCTATGAGGATCGTTATCAGATAATCTATTCAAGCGGTAAGCATCTGGATGTTCTCCCTGCAAAAGCAGGAAAAGGAAACGCAGTTCGATATTTAATCAAATATTTCGGACTTTCCATGAATCGATTGGTGGTTGCGGGAGACAGCGGAAACGACTGTTCCATGTTCATTCCTGAGGCCAAGGGAATTGTCGTGAACAATGCGCAACAAGAACTAATCACCTTCGCCAAAAAATTAACTCCGCATACCGTTTATTTTTCGTCCGTTCCCTTCGCGGCAGGAGTACTGGCAGGTTTAAAATATTTTGGAATGTGCCAAGAATAGAAGGATCATATCCCTGTTTTATTATCAAACCTTTGATGAGTGGCAAGAGTCACTGAATACCTAATGCTCTATTGATAGCAAAGGAGTTAAATGGAAACTTTATTCACAACAAGTAAGAGTGCTCGTCAGAATTCAAAACAAATGTCTCGAATTGCAATGGTATCGACTCACGGGTACGTCGCTGCCAATCCACCTTTAGGGAATGCTGACACCGGGGGGCAGGTTGTTTATGTCATAGAACTTTCAAAGCACCTCGCCAACTTAGGATATCAGGTTGATATTTGGACCAGACGCTTTGAAGACCAGGAAGAAATTGAAGAAGTCGCACCGAATGTCCGAATTATTCGAATGCCATGCGGCGGCAATGAGTTTATTCCCAAAGAGTACCTTTATACCTCCCTGCCTGAATGGAGGCAAAATGCCTTACGATTCATAAGGAAAAACAAGCTGAACTATCAGTTTATCAACAGTCACTACTGGGATGGCGGTGTCGCGGCACAGATGCTGGCTGAGGAATTCAATTGCCCTCATCTCCATACACCGCATTCCTTGGGGATTTGGAAAAAACGGCAAATGGCCACCGATTTTCCTGATGATGTTGAGAATTTTGAACAAAAATATAATTTCAAAAATAGAATTCACCACGAGCATTTACTCTATCAATCTTGTGAAATCGTAATCGCAACAACTCCGGTCCAGTTGGAGCTATTTGAAGACGAATACGATGTGGACCACGAACGGATTATGATGATTCCGCCCGGCTATGACGACAATCAGTTTTATCCCGTGAGCCAGGCAAGCCGCAAGATGATACGGGAGCAACTAGGGTTTGAAAAAACTACCATTCTGACACTGGGCAGATTGGCTGAGAACAAAGGATATGATTTGCTGATTCAGGCTTTTTCAGTGGTTGCCAAACGTCTTCCTGACGTGCGATTGCAACTAGCAGTTGGCGGCGATGAGCTATCTCAGGAGGAAAAAGAATATATGGAGCAATTGCAAAATCTGGTTGTCGATTCAGGTTTGTCCAAACAGGTTACATTCAGCGGTTTTATTCCCAGTGAAGATCTTCCTGATTACTATCGGGCTGCGACCCTATTTGCCATGCCAAGCCGATATGAACCGTTTGGAATGACCGGCATTGAAGCAATGGCTTGCGGTACCGCCACAATTTTGACAATACATGGCGGACTATGGAGGACTGCAACTTTTGGACGCCATGCGACTTATGCTGATCCATTCGATCCTGAAGAATTTGGAATTGCCATGTATCAAATGCTTAAATATCCGAGGGTTCGGCATCGCCTGGAACGGATGGGTGCTCACAAGGTTCGGAGTTTATTTACCTGGACAGGTATTGCCCAGCAATTGGTTGGGTTGGCAGAAAACCGTCATTCATCGTCAATGAATTCGCTATCAGATCAATGGGACGAACCATGGAACGCAGACGACTAATCAGGCTTCAATTTGATTAGGAAAAGGGAACAAATTCTGCATGCAGAGAATGCTTTTCCTATCATCTATTTCCATGGACCTGCGATGAATGAAAACGGATTTAACACTGAGGCTGTCTTATTTGATCCACAGCAATATGACGATCTCACTAAAAAACAGAGAATTTTACTCAAAGAAGCCTATGATCGTGCACTAGAAGTTCTCAAGAAAAATATCACTCCTCTCGGTTTTTCTGCATGTTCAATTGATGACAACATTTCAACTGGAACGGATGCAAACTATCATTCAGTGTGGGCTCGTGATGGGGCAGCAACTGTCATTTGGAGCCTGGATATTAGGGAAGAAGCAATTTTTAAGTGTCAAAAACAAACGCTTCGAACTCTACTGGATCATCAAGCTCCTTCAGGGCAAATTCCTGCCAATGTCGGAGTTGCTACCAATAAACCAGACTACGGAGGTGTCGGAGGTATTGGTTCCATTGACAGTGCATTGTGGCTGGTAATTGCGCTATGGCGCTTTACGAAAGATACCGGGGACCAGTCTCTTATTCAGGACTACTACGAAAATATACAGAAAATGATGCTTTGGCTGGGTGCTCAGGACATTAACAACTGCGGAATGCTGGAAGTCCCGGACTGTAGCGATTGGATGGATTTGTTTACTAGAAACTACAATGTACTTTATGACGAGGTGCTGTGGTATAGGGTCCTGCTCTGCTACTCCAATATTCTGGAACTTTGTGACGAAAAAGAATCCGCTTTGGAATATCAGAAAAAAGCTGCCCATGTTGGAAAAGTAATATTGGAAAATTTTTGGCCCTCTACAGTCAATGAACGGCAAAGCAGAGCGAAAGATTTTTCAGAACGTCAGTTTTTTTTAGGAAACTCCCAATATTTGATTTCTCAGATTTCTCCTTTTTCTTTCAGCTGGCGTTGCGATGTTTATGCAAATGTCCTCGCCTATTTGAACGGCCTCACGAATAAGGAACATGCCCAAACAACATTTAATTTCCTTTGGGGGGTTGGCATCAATAGTCCCTGGCCTGTAAAAAACATTTATCCTCCCGTGGCTGCGGGTGATCCCGAATGGGCTGATTTTTTCACGGTCAATCTGCTCAATCTTCCAAACCATTACCACAATGGCGGCATCTGGCCCTTTATTGGGGCACTTTGGGTCCGCTTTATCCATAAATTGGGCATGAAAAATCTGGCACGTCGTGAACTCGTCCGTGTGGCCCAACTTTGCAAAGGAGGGGTTTCTGATTCATGGGAATTTAATGAATGGGCCCATGCTGTCACGGGTCGACCAATGGGAAAACGATACCAGGCGTGGAATGCTGCTTCTTTTATTCGTGCATGCCATGACCTGCATGTTGAACCGGAAAGTCTGAAGGAAGGTTTCTAATTTAGGGTTTGGGACAAGGGAGAATCCCTGAATAGTAAACATGACGCATTCACTATGCCGACAAGGGATTGAGTAAAAGCGGTGCCTCGCCAATTATTCCGTAATTCTGCACGCTACCATCCCGTAAATATTCCCTGCAGGATAAAGCTTATTCTATTTGAAAAAGAGTCATCTCGAAGCCGGGAATCATTTGTTGCTTAAAATCCCCAAAAAAACCAACTTCCAAACAAAAGGAGTTTTCTAGTGGTTGATATCTTCAAGGAAATAAATGTATTGATACCTGGACATCTGCAAGGCATTTTGGAATCATCAGCCAGAATTCTTTTAATCATTTTGATGATTTTTGTTCTGGTGCGATTGTCAAAACGGGCCACAGCATATTTCAAAAAGAATAATATCGTCAGTAATACTCTCATCATTGCCTCCGAAAAATTACTGAAGTGGTTATTGTGGCTGATGGGAGGGCTTTTAATATTGCAACAAATCGGCATCAGTATTGGCAGCATCTGGGCAATCGCCGCAACGCTTCTTGCCATGGTTGCGGTAGGATTTGTGGCTGTATGGAGTGTCCTGAGCAATATCCTTTGTTCTTTGATTTTATTAATTTTCAAACCTTTTTCTATCAGTGATGAAATCGAAATTCTGGAGCCAAACGCTACATCAGGTTTAAAAGGAAAGGTGATCAACTTTAATGTCATGTTCACCACTCTGCAGGAAATCCATCCTGAGACCCAAGAACCTTTTCTGATCCAAATTCCTAATAATATCTTTTTCCAAAAATGTATTCGTCGGCTGCAAGAACCAGGGTCTACCATGAGCCTTCAAGAACACATGGCTGTCAAAGCATCACAGTCCTAAGAGACGCAAAGACGGTTGCATTGATGGATAAGTCGGTTTCTGGTCGTTTGCCCTGGCTTTGATAATCGCTCACTTGAATGATCCAAAACGATTTCTTCTGGCTTCTGACATTCACAGCGGTATTTTTTCTCTTCAGTTTCTTTTTCACCTGTTATAGTTATAGGAGTTGTTTGCCAGAAGGACAATTTGAGACAATTGCCGAAGATACGATGGCAGACCCGCAAAGTGACTGGAATCCAAGACCTGTTACTCGTAATGACGTCATTTCGCTACTTGAAGAAGCCTGGTAGTTGATCAGAAGCGTTAATCCTATCTTGTTTTGTTTATGCACTGCCTCAATGATTTAAGGAGTTTGTGGCACACAATCAAAATTAGACCGAGATAATGGACAATTAAAACCGGAGTAGAAATGGAAGAGCCATTAAATTCTGAATATTTGTGCTTTACTCCAGCCACTGAGTTGGCACGACTGTTCGAAACAAAAACCGTTTCCCCAGTTGAATTGATGGAGGCTCTACTTGCACGAATTGAAACTTTGGAGCCGAAACTCAATGCCTTTGCCACCCTTACGGCGGAATCTGCAAAAAAGGCAGCGCGGCAAGCAGAGGTGGAAATCATGCGCGGTGAAATTCGCGGGCCTCTGCATGGCATTCCTGTCACCATCAGACTTGATTCCAACTGCCGGAGTGCCAACCGAATACGGTTCCCATGTGATGCGGGGCCACGTCCCAGACACAGATGCTCCCGTGGTGACCAGACTCAAAGAGGCAGGCGCTATTATCCTGGGAAAGACAACGACCTCCGAGTTTGGTTGGAAAGGTGTCAGCCAAAGTCCTCTCACCGGGATCACTTCGAATCCCTGGAAACTTGGTTTTAATGAAGGAGCCTCTTCAGACGGTGCAGGTGCAGCCGCTGCCGCCGGCTTGGGTCCTTTGCATCAGGGATCAGACGGAGCAGGTTCGATTCGAATGCCATCTCATTTCTGTGGAATTTTTGGTATCAAGCCCTCCTATGGGCGGGTGCCGAACTGGCCGGTTCGCAACAATGATCAGTCTTCCCATCTGGGTCCGTTGACTCGTACCGTGGCCGACGCGGCACTGATGCTGAAGGTCATGTCAGGTCCTCATTCTTGGGACCATACAAGTCTGGAATCAGAACCAGAGGATTACCAGACACTCCTGAGTTCAGGCATTCGTGGGTTGAGAGTCGCATTCAGTCCGGATCTGGGGCATGCACGGGTTGATCCCGAAGTCTCAGAAATTGTTTCCAGGGCTGTAAAAGTTTTTACTGATTTGGGTTGTAACGTAGAAGAGGTCACTCCACCCTTCGGCATTGAAGGGCCTGACCTCGTCCGTTTTTTCTGGCCGGTCCATGAATCTTATGCCAACTATTTTCCTGAATGGGAATCACAAATGGATCCTGGTTTGGTGGCCAGTATCCGTGCAGGACAGGGGAAGAGTGCTGAGGACTATTTAGCAATGCGTAGCCGAAAACTTAACTATGTGTTTCAAATTCAGCGTTTTCTGGAGGAGTGGGATCTGCTATTGACACCCTGTGTTTCTGTTGCAGCATTCCCGGCTGACCGATTGCAGCCGGAACACTGGCCGCAGGATTCCTGGGATTGGATTTCCTGGGCGGAGTTTTCTTACCCTTTTAATATGAACGGCAGTCCCGCCGCTAGTGTGCCCTGTGGTTTCACCGCAGATGGATTGCCGGTCGGCCTTCAGATTGTTGCCAGGCGTTTCGACGATCTTGCAGTACTACGAGCTTCCGCCGCATTCGAGCAAGCATCTCCCTGGGCTGAAGAACGGCCCAAAATATGAGGCATGCGTGACTTGCCTTCGGGAAGCATCTCAAGAATCATGCAGAAACTGCTGAGCGCTTACCAATTGAATCAGTTTTTCTTCCCCTTTTTAAAAAAATGCCCGAATCCAAACAAAAGTTGAAGAAATTGAGAGACAACTACGACGCCGAACTATTGATTAACTGTTACACTTCATCCTTATAATGCGTTTCATGCTTCAAGTGTCCCTCGGCAATCTGATTCAGGATTTGACGCTTTCCTGCTAGCACAGTGAAAGCTTTTGTTTCTGGTTTGATCACAATTCTACGTATTTTTTCTTCAATTAAGTTCGCCGTTGATTCACTGTAACCCGAAGTTTCCGCAATTTCACATCCAAGGAACGGATGTTGTTCTCCTTTTTGAAAAGCTGAGCTATGATGGTAACTTTTTGCAATCGGTCGGCTGCTTCAACGGATTAGGTTTTTTTACGATCCTTCGATGGTTTTGATACATTTGTTATTTTTTCTTTTGTCAGAGAATTTATATTGGGATGTTTAGATTTCAATTTCCGCAACAAGTGGTAAGTGATCTGAGACCAGACGGCTGATCTTATTATTATAAACCCGGACATTTTTAAGTGGGCAAAGAGGAATGGCCCATAGGCGGTCCAATGCGAGAATTGGGAACTGAGCCGGGAATGTAGCAGGTGCAGACGAGATTCCACACCTGTTATTCATCCATCGAATTACCCGGCTCCAGGGGAACCATTCATTAAAATCTCCCATGATAATGGTCGGAATGTTTGGTCCTTCATCCAAATGATTTAGGATTTTCTTTACTTGGAGGCGACGTTCCCAGGCTTTCAACCCGAGGTGCGTAACCATTACTCGCATCAAGCGACCGTTAATTGTCAAATCAACATCCAGCAATCCTCTTGGTTCAAGAGCCTTTTGACCAATGTTAAATCGCCTCACTGCAGTTACAGGATCTTTACTTAGCAAACAGTTTCCGTAGGTACTATGGGGATGGTGAATTGTCGGACCCGTTACAACCGACATCTTGGTCGTTTCAACAATTCTATCGATCTGATAGGTTGCTAGATCAGCAGACTGACCATGAAATGCACCTAGTTCTTGAATACCAACTACGCGAGCATCGATATTGCGAATGAGTTCAGCCGTCTTTTCCACGTTTTCAAGACCGTCTCGTCCGATGCCTTGATGAATGTTGTAAGTCGCTACTTTAACTGGCTTTTTTTCTCCAGAGTATTGTTCAAAATTTTCCATCAATTGATCATCCCTCCAACCTCGATCGTCCGGCATGCCTTTGTCTTTTATTCACCCAGTTTTTGAAGAACCAGGAAAAGCCGATGAATGCCAAACCAATCGCAGATGCAATGGCAAAATGTATCAATTTGGGATCATTCGCAGCCATGGCAAGCTGATCTACAAAGAAGGTAACAGCTACCGTACCGGGGACAGAACCAATCACGGTTCCCAGAAAAAAGTCCCGGAACCTGACATGGGATGCCCCTCCTACTGTGTTGACTATTGTGAAAGGAGCAATAGGTAACAAACGTAGCAGCGCGATGAATAGTACCCCTTGGCGGGCAACCTTTTGGCTGACATTTCTGACTCGACTCCCTGCGTATTTTTCAATAAATTCCTTGCCCAGCACGTTTCCCAGCCAGAAACTGATGGAAGAACTTGTTATAGTGGCTCCATAGGACAAGCAAAATGCCACCAAAGGACCGAAGATAATCGCCATTATAGCGACCATCACCGTGACGGGTATTCCCACACAAGCACTGAGGACGAATCCAGCAAACATAGCGACCGGCAGCCATGAAACTCCTTTCATTTCTTGGAGGGAATCCTGCACAATTTCCATGTTGGTAAATTGATTCAATGGTGTCCAACGCCAGGCAGCCGCCATAGCAAGCAAAATGGCAATTGTGAGAATGAAACGCAGACTGATCCATACTGCAGATTGTTTGTTAGACTTGGGAATCAATTGATCTCTGAACCATTGTGAATCAACTCCTTTTTCAGGATCAACAACGTTTGAATGTGGCACCTGACGATCCCACCAGTCGGGAAACGACGCATCAAGAGGTTTCAATGACCGTTCATTTTCCTGCAGTCCATCAATTGTTTTCAATAGAGACTGGTTTGCTTCGATCAATTCACCAATTTCATCAGCAGACATTCCAGAATGTTCACCAATTAGTTGGTTACGAAATTGAACAATTCCCTTTCTGGTCGAAGAATCACCTTCGTCTTCCAAGGCCAGATCGCATTCGGTGTCAAGTCCCATTGATCGGTTGCACAGGTTTGCCGATCCCACTCTCATAAAATAATCATCCACGACCATTAATTTGGAATGCACCGTCATGTTTTGGAGCTGATGTCCAGGAAGGTGTGGATAATAGACGCGAAAGCGGTTATATTGGTCAGCGTCCTGCAACCGTTTTATCCAGCGGCCCCTGAGCACATCCATCGTATTTTTTTCGAGCCATCCATCGCTTTCAGTGTGTGTGACCAAAATGATCTCTGGACCGGATTCTTCCTCAAGCCGGTTCACCAAAGCGCTGCCAATGGAATAACTGGTAGAATACTGGTTTTCCAGGTAAATATACCGTTTCGCTTTACGAATCGCGTCAAGATACAGTTGTTCCACTTCACGAACCTCCATCCTTTCCTGAAATTCTGGTTCTGACCGGGATATAGCGAACCTAATTCCCTCGAATTGAAAGGGCACTCGTTCTGGCCAGGGCAATTGGGATTTGGGCGGAGCTGTCAGTGCTTCTCCTGTTGCCCGCAACCATCGCTCCCGAACAAGATCTCCCAGTGCTGCCGCTATATCTCCTTCAACCATCATCTGAACATCATGGTAAGGTGTATAGGAATTTCCCATTGGATCAGTCCGTCTTTCATCATTTGCCAGATGCCCCTGTGTGTCCCAACGCCATTTGCTTAGATCAATTCCTCCACAGAATGCAAGCCAGTCGTCGATGACAACAACTTTTTGGTGATGTGACGCTGCCATTGGATGATTACTGTCCCAACGCAATTGCAATCGAGGGTTTTCCGCACCTTCCAGCTTGAAATCTGGCCAAAATTCGCGTTCCATCAACTTGATAAGGGCATAGTCCCAGATTAGGATTTTAACATTTAAAGTCGGTTTTTCTTTGGCAACCTGTTTTAACAAATCTCCTAATACTGAGTGTTTTTCTATCGAATTTCCGCGGAGCAGTTGGATTCGACTGTCAATGTCC
The DNA here is from genome assembly GCA_015231885.1 of SAR324 cluster bacterium. GTDB lineage: Bacteria > SAR324 > SAR324 > SAR324 > NAC60-12. Next base: position 9,180 of record JADGAT010000069.1, on the reverse strand, counting down.
CACCCAACTATGATCAGTGAGTGCTTCGCACTTTTAACTGCCTGTTCAAATGCGGCAAAATAAGCTTTGGAGTCGATAAGATATGCCGCCCTGTTCGCTCTTTCGACACGCCAACAATTCTTGCCTGGCTCGATAATTTTCATGCTTTCACTGAACACACCATCACTTTTTGAGGAAACTGCTTGAATACTCGCTTTAGAAACTGAACTCTCGTTTTCTTGTAGTTTGTTATGTTCGTTTTCCATCCTCTCCTTTTTAACAGCGGTCATATACTTTTTTTGCTACGTGTCCCCACTTTTTCCACGCGATACATCCTTCAATTCAAAATTGACAGAGCACTAGGTATTTGGGTTTGATAAAATGATTGATCATAATGACGCTGTTTTAATGAAATCACGATTCATTACGATCTCTCACCACGTACAAAAAATTCTTTCTAGACAGGAAGGTCGCGACTTAAGACTTGGATTTCTAGGATCTTTTAAAGTGCTATGAGGGACTTCGATTTTACTCTAAATTGCCACTGGCAATGGTTTTTTTGAACGATTTTAACCTCGCTGCTTGCTATCATCCTAGCGGGGTTTACCGCTACCCAAAGTGTTTTTGGCATTCACTTTTTAAATTTAATTGTAAGACTGTCAACCCCTTTTTTCCTTGACAAGTACTTAGCTTTTAATCCTGGTGAAATTTTTTTCCATAATACTTATACAACTTTAATTGATAGTCTCGACTGATCAATTTTGAAGGGTCATATGCGGGTGCGGACTGTATAGCCTCCCTGCTCAAATTAATCATGACTTGTTTGTCAGTCCAGGAAACCTGCTGAATCCAGGTAGGAGCAATTAACACTTTTTTTCCAAGCAGCCAGTTGCTAGTATTAATTTCGAGATAACGGATTTTCCAATCAGGATCTTCAACAATAAAATCTTCCACTTGGCCAATCTCTCCGTCTTCTGCTTGAATAAGATACCCGATTACTTCGTTACTGCTTCTAAGCTGTTGTTGTTCGGGAACCTTGAAGTCCTCTTCGGGTGTGTGGGGAGGATTTAAGGGAACCGCTCCAAATATAGGATCAGCCACCCAGTAAGGCGTCCATCCCTGATAGTGTCCGCTTTCTTGTTTATAATGATGTGAGACCGGCAATACGGTATTTGCGGAAGGGCATTGGTTGATTTGATCCATCGTTACATCCATCTCGACGGTTTTATTTTCTTCATCAATCTTCTTGATTACTGAAGGGACTACCAACACACCCTGCCCTGATTGCATGCTTTGAGTGTGTACAATAAAATACCGGACAGTCCAATGTTGGTCATCAAAATAGATCTGCGTCATTTTAGCATCGTCTCCGTCAATTGTTCGTAACTGATATCCGGACAATTCATTCAGTTTTCTCGGTTGATGCATTGTCTGCTCCTTTCTATTCTCATCGTTGTCTTCTTCTTGATTAGTTTGTTGATCAATTCAAATAAAAAAAATCCCCGCCGCAAGCAGACAGGGTATTTGCTTAGGGCCTCCGGCGGCAAGCTTTAAAAAGCTTGACCAAACTATTTGTTGAGCCTGCGGCGCTTAAAAACGCTGCAAGCAGCGGGGTATTAACCCCTATGCTTCGCAATAAATGTCAGATTAGTTTACTTAAGAGTCGTTGTCGTCGAGGTACTTGTTGTGCTTGTCGTCATGCTTTCTTCTTCCCAAGTGAGTGTGATTTTTCCATCTGCATGAGATGATTTTTTTTGAAGCAATCCCGTGATTTCACTGATTTGTTTCTTTACTGATACTGATACTTTAATACCAACCCGTGAGCTTTCATAGTAAGTGAACTCACATGAAGCCAAATTTTCACATTTCAGATCCTTGCTTCCTTCTCGGTACCAGTCAATATCATTCGGTATAATATTTCCTCCTATGTAAACAATAATCGTTTCCCCCGGACGAACCGTCTCCTGGGGTTCTGCATACAATTTTAACTTGGGTTCATTGGCACAGCTAGCTAATCCTCCGAGAACGGCTAATAACAAAAGGCTATTCACTTGATTTTTCGCGGCAATTCTCCAGGATGCATCTTTTAAATGGATAAAAAAATGGAAATACCGAATAGCATTTTGTTTTATTTTGTCAGTGCTGGAAATTGTTTTCAAAAAAAATAATTTTTCTGAAAAAACACTGAACCTCGCCCTCATGGATTTTTTTCCAGTAGAGTCGTCACTATTGGATTTCACAACTTCAATCAAAATGTCACCCATTGTTTTATTCATTTCAGCCCAGTGATGGTTTCACTAAACGGGAGTGGTTAATTCTGACGCCTCAAATCCGTATCGCCGAGCATCTTCAATACACAATTCTTGGGTTTCAAACCCTTTATAAGAAGAACCAATTATCTGTTTCTCTGGATCGAAGTAGCGCCAACGCCATTTTTTTGATGCATCTTGGTAGACCTCCCAATTTTCTTCAAAAGAGCTTCCTTCTTGTTTTAGCCGTTGGATTGCTTTTTGAAAATGTTTTCCTAAATCTTCCCAGGCTTCTTCAAATCCTGCAGCAACTTCTTGCCAGGCGTCTTTTTTGGTGTTGTTTAAACTATTTAGAGATTCACTGGCCGATTCCCATTTTTTCTCCAAGACTGATAAATCTGCTTTCATTCTTTTTTGAGCATCTATCAGCATGATGTGAGAAAGTTCTGTAAAATGATTAATATTCTCCCGGATATTTTTGAGAATTTTTACTTTTTCAACATCAAATGGACCATAATTTTTGTTTTCATTCATCGAATATGGACGACCATAGAAATCATATTGTTGTCCTTCCTGATTATTGACCAGAATAGAAGAATCATATTGCGGACAATTTTGGACCTGTTCCCCACTCAGTTTGACACTCACTCTCTTTTCTAGCCAATCTATTGAATCGACTGAGGCTTGTGAAATCAATACAGTGTTTTTTTTAAGCCAATTTCCTGTATTCACAATCATGTACCAGATTGCCCATGTTTCGACATCAACTACAAAATCACTCACAAGTCCAACTTCACCATCTGTCCCCGTCACTTGATACCCGGTAACTTCATGAATAGAACGGAGGTGTTCATCCCCATTTTGTTTGTTTATTTGATGTTCGGAGGGTATTCCTTCATTTGACAGTGCGGGACATAACAAAGTCCCCAAGCCGTATGAACTCCCCCAATAGAAAGGCCATTCAAATTTTTGATCGTTTACCGCTTCAAATTGTTTTGAAACCGGTTTGTCTGTCTCGATTCCAGGTGCTTTATTAATCTGGCTTTTACTTAAATGAATAGGAAAAATTTGACGCTTCCAATCTGGTTTATCCAAAGATTTCGTTGAAATCAGTACGTCCTGTTCTAATAGCCATTTTCCTGTTTTTGCAACCATGTATCGCACAGTCCAGAATTCGTCATCAAACAAAAAGTCTTTGCATTGTCCGATTTCTCCATCTTTTGCTTTTAGAGAATAGCCTATTATTTCAATTGCACTTTTTAACATACGGTTTCTCCGTTATTCATGAGTGACTGTTCAATACGAATATTGGATCGTCCTGTTTTTTCCAATGCATATTTGTTCGCACGAAAATTTGTGAAGCTAAATATATCGATATTTGACCCTCAGCTGATTGACGACATTCTTCACTCCAACGTTTTCCGATGCGATTTTTTCAGCCTGCCAATGGGCAAAAGAAACCCCGACTTCGCCTCTGAGAATCGCATGACCATTGGTCACTTTGACCTCCATTTTTTTAGTGTCAATTACATCCGAGTCTTTCATTTCCTCCACAATATCCTGAGCCATCTTTTCATCCTTGGTTGCTTGAACCGATGTTCTTGAAGGCTGATGAGGGTCGCTTAATTCAGATTTTTCCTGCCTTTGCATTTTGATTCTCCTTGTTTCGTTTGAGTCCACATAGAATTCCATCAATCAATTCCATTGACTGGTTAATTGCGAAGCACAGAGATTAATACTCTGCTGCTTGCAGCGTTTTAAACTCCGCTGGTTTGACATCTAGGCCCGCCAAACTATTCATTGCTTGCTGCCGGAGACACTATGGAATATCCCGACAGCTTAAAGCGGAGATCCTTTTTATTCATCATTAAGGACATTACTATTGCTCATCACCGGGATATGGACTTCTAGTTCACCAGATGGTGCGATCTCGAGTTCATAGGGAGGATGTGCTTTTTCTATCGGTTTTTGCCGAAAATAAACCATATAAGAACGGAAACCTCGCTGATCGCTTGTCCAAATTCCACCAATTACATTGATCACATCATCCTGGGATGCTAACTGTTCCAGAGCAGTTATGATGTCGGAAGACTGAATTCTGCGAGTTGCCAGTTGGCTTTCATTTCGGTCACTAGTGTAGAAAATGACACATTCGTCGCCGAACTGTTCGATGTCCGTCACACGGAATCCTTTTTTTTCAAGTTGTTGTGCTTTTCTTTTCAATTTTGATGCTTTAACTCGCTGGTTGAGCATAGAATTCTCCTTATTTCCTAAGGGTTCCGTTTTAATTGTTTTTTTGCAATAATTTCTGTCTCTGCTTTTATGTATTGTTGGCGTTTTAGACAGATCTTTACAACATCGAAAAAGTGCATAAGAATCGATTTCCCGAAAAGAATTAAAACATAGAGAAATCCGGCAACCCCAGCAAAGAGGGCAATGATACTGACGGTTATCTTTTTCATCTTGGTTCCCCTATTTTAACCTGCAGAGACAGATTTTCCGGTATTATGATCGATATGAATGAAGTAAACCACGCCTATTATTGAAGCTTCATGATCCATACCAAGGGTTGTCAAAAGCGCACACAAATAACCATAAGCTATTGATAATAATTAATATTTTTTTATTAAACAAATTTCAATGAATTTGGACTATTTAGATTTAAACAAATATCTTGTCTATATTTGAATATTTCTACAAACTTATTGTACTTTAGAAATAATTTGTTGTGTATTGATTTATTAATCTAGTAATTTCATGATATATTAAATTAAATAGTTTGGTAGAACATTGAAAACTATTGATTTTCCAACATTTATTAATGTTGACTACCAAAATCAACGAATATGGTAACGGTGAACCAAATAAGAATTACCGTTTTTTTACATTCAAGTTCTGTTTGGATTCCAACACCGCCAACACACACTCAATATTTCAAGTAAAGAAAACTTTGGAATATCTTTTATGAGAAATTTTCTCAGTTATTGAAGAGGTTGATTTGAATATCGCGATGATTGTGACAGAGACTAATTATGCTCAAACTTTTACAAAAAAGTTAAAACGGCTACACCACCAAATTCATCATTTTTCAAGTGGAGAGCAATGCTTGCAGCTCGCAGACGAGGACTTGGCACATTATGAAATCGTCTTTATTGAAATGACCCTCTCCGATAAAGATGGATTTTTTACGGGAAAGGAAATCAAGCAACGTCTTCCCAATACCGTTACTATCTTACTCACCTCCGGGTTGAGCCTGAAAAGGGTCATCACTGCATTTCGAGAAAGTCTGTTTGATGACTACCTACCTAAACAAAACGCATTGGAAAGCTCCAATTTGAGGGATATATTGGCTCGAGCGGAAAGATTAGTGGAGGCAAGAAAAGCATTCATGCAGGAATATCAGCTCAACACCACCATGCGCCAGCAATCAGTAGCCGACTTTCATTCTTTACTGGGGAAGTCCGAAGAGTTTCAGGATGTTTTGGATTTTATTGACCGCATTGCTCCTTTCGACAGCAATGTGTTGATTCTTGGAGAAACGGGTACAGGGAAAGGACTGGTTGCCAAGGAAATTCATAAAAATAGCGTTAGGTCTCAACATCCTTTTATTCAAATTAATTGTGGAGCTATCCCGCTAGAGCTGATGGAAAGTGAATTATTTGGTCATATCAAAGGTGCTTTTACTGGAGCACTGGACCACAAAACGGGACTCTTTGCACTAGCAGATAAAGGAACAGTGTTTTTAGATGAAATTGGGGATTTGTCTCTCAATCTTCAGGTAAAACTCTTAGAAGCGCTGGAAGATAAAGTCATTCGTCCGCTAGGAGAAACTCGTAAGGTTGACATTGATGTTCGGATTCTTGCAGCGACTCATCAGGATCTGGAAGAAAAAGTGCAAAAAAAGCAATTCAGAGAAGATTTGTTTCATCGCTTAAACGTCATGCGGATAGTCATCCCGCCTCTTCGTGAAAGGTTGGAAGACTTGGAAGAATTAATTCGTCATTTCATTCGAATGAAATCTCGAATGAACTTGAACATTTCCGGTATTGATCCGAAGGCTCTGGAATATCTTAAATCCTGGGCTTGGCCTGGCAATATTCGGCAATTGGAAAATGTTATCGAACGAGCAATGATCTGGAGCGAAAACCAGTTTCTAAGCAGGGAAGATTTTATTGACGACAACGTATCCCTCCAAAAAACTAATCGTAATCAGGAAGCCAGGTCGCGGACATCTATTAATTCTTTTCAAGGCACTGAAGCCGATCACGTTAAAATGCGGGGTCTTGAAGGATTGTCAGATTTCAACAATGCTGACACACTTTGGAAAAGTTTTACGCAAAATCAATATCATCTTTGGATGATAGAAAATTTTGATGAAGTTTATAAGAACTACGAAAAAATTGTATCTGATGCTGTTTATATCACAAAAGGAAATTTCGGGTTTCTTCAATCTCAACATGACATTGATTTGAAAGTGAAACTCCTTTACGTCAGCGCATCTAGCTATAAAAAAGAACTTTTATCTGTAATTTTTCGGTTTAGAAGAATTCATGAGCAAACCTCACCTCTTGTAAACGATATGGAAAAGAGCATCATTCAGCCTGTTACTAAGGGACTGCCTGATTCTTACCTTTTTAATCTGCTCTATCCACTTCCAAAAAAAGATGAACTCATTACAATTTCTCAGCCCTTAATCATCAAAGCTTTGATTTTGAGATATGCCCAAGCTCATGCTTCTGCTTATAGTTTAAAAACCGTTTTTAACCAAATAATGACGCTTTTGACAGACTCCAAACTAGCATCTCATATTGAAGGACTTCAAAAAAACGGGTTAGATGCCATGCATAGTTATCTATGCAATAGAGAACTTTTTTCAGGTGTTGCTACTCAACTTCGAAATCAACCTGATATCATTGAAAAGGAAATTCAAAATGTTTTTCCTGAATATATTCGTCCACCTTTTGTAAAGTCAACAAGCTAAAAAAAATCCCCGCTGCAAGCAGACGGGGTATTTGCTTAGGGCCTCCGGCGGCAAGCTTTAAAAAGCTTGACCAAACTATTTGTTGAGCCTGAGGCGCTTAAAAACGCTGCAAGCAGCGGGGTATTAAACCCTATGCTTCGCAATAAAACCGACAATTTTTAATCGTAAAGCCTTAAAAAGAAGGGGACCAATTTAAAAAAAGTTACGACCTTGGGGGAGGTGAAACCTATGATGATGGGTCCTGTACTTTTTTTCTACGTGTCCACATTTTTTCCACGCAATACATCCTGCAATTCAAAATCGACAGAGCAAAAACCTCTCCTTCAAATCGTTAATGGACCAAGCATTTGAGTACGGTACATAATCCGCCGGTGTTTGGAATCAAAACTGTTGCGTCGGTGAAGGCTGATCCGGTTGTCCCAAACGACGATGTCCCCTTTATGCCATTGATGCTCCCAAATAAATTGATCCTGGTTGACATGCCTGAAAAGAGATTCCAGCAAGGAACTGCTTTCTTCTATCTCCATTCCTTCAATGCGGTGAGCCGAACCGGGACTAAAAAACAGAAATTTTCTGCCGTTTTCGGGGTGGGAGCATAACAAAGGATGGCGGGAAAGTGGTTTTGGATTGTAGTCGTGCCTGCTGTGTCGATAGATAACCTTCAATCCATGCAGACGATTCAACATTTCCGGATTGAGGGCGTCATAGGCCTTAGTCAGGCTTAACCAGGATGTTTCTCCCCCATGTTCTGGGGTTTCAATGCATTGAAGTATCGAAACCGATCCAGGAATGTTTAAAAAAACCAGATCTGCATGAAATTGAAGCTCTGCATTGCCCAATGCTCCCAATACCTTTCCATTGTCTACGACATTAGAAACGATGGTGACTTCCGGGACTGCTTCATCCCGATCTCGATGATTGGTTGGATGCGGAACAGGCTGACCAAAGTTCCGACTGAAGTGAAGCAATTGTTTTTTTGAAAGAGATTGTCCCGGGAACCATAAAACACTGTTTTCAAGCAATGTTGCCCGCAGAGCATCTTTGTCCTTTTCCGAAAGCGTGATGCCCAGGTCAAGACCTGAAATTTTTGCCCCTAAGGCCGCATTGATCGGTGTAATCGTGAATTTATCCATAAAAGAACGTTAGCTTTCAATGCGAATGTTCACCCAATCCTAATCGTATTCCTAATCTTATTCCTAAGCCCAAGCTCTTTTTGAAACCTAATCTTAGTACTAATCCATTTGAATCCCGGTTTTATTAAAGAAATTGCACCAATTAAATTTCGACCATCAAATCAACGTCATAGGAATAAATTTTATATATATTTAATCAAATAAAATTCGCAAAGCATTGACCGGCAGAGTATTTAAGGGATCCTATGAGGTTTGTTTATTACCATCGATCTGATCATGATCCTTTTTTCATCAATGACCTTCTGTTGGGATGCCCTATGTAAAAGATCCCTTTGATCCCAGATCACCAAATCATTTTTTTGCCATTGATGTGAATACTGATACTTTTCTTTAATTGATGATTTCATCAGTTTATTAAGAACAGCATCGCTTTCCAATTTATCAAGTTCATTAATTTTTTCAGTGTGTGTGGGATTGATGTACAATGTTTTCTTTTTTGAGATTGGATTTTTGATAACGATTGGATGAGAGTTTCCTTCAAAAAAACCACTTGCTTTCTGCTCTTTTGAAAGAGGCGGTGGTGAATGCTCGGCCAGCCATCCTTGGCCTCTTTTGTGAAACGCCGTATAATTTGCAATTTCATTTTTTAGATCATCTTCTAAATCCTGATAAGCATCCACCATATTGTTAAAATCCGTGTTCCCTCCCTTTTTTGGTGCTTCTAATGAATACAAAATGGTGTAACTATAAGGATTTTTTCTAAAACTGCCATCGGTATGCCAATCACTGGCACGGATTGTTGCCCCATATTTGTCCAGTTTTCCCTCACTGTCTACAT
>JADGAT010000068.1 GCA_015231885.1 SAR324 cluster bacterium | reverse complement strand
AGTTATTATAGTTTATATCTATACTATTTTATTCACAGCACAAGAAAAAACACTATGACGCTGGATCAATTGAAAATGTTAACAAAAATAGTGGAGAACGGGAGCGTCCTTGCTGCGGCTAAAGCTTTATACCGGACACAACCGACAGTCAGTGTTGCTATCAAAAAATTGGAAGAAGAACTCAATGTGACCATTTTGGCCAGGGACCAATACCGTGCGTCTCTTACGCCGGAAGGAGAAAAGTTGTATCAAAAAGCAAAAGTGATCCTTCGTCATGCTGAGGGGCTAGAAAATCTGGCGCACATGATGGCTGTTGGCAATGAACCAGAAATTCGAATAGCTATTGAAGTCAGTTGCCCTATGCCTTTGGTTTTAAAAATAATGAAAAAATGTGAAAAGCAATTTCCTCATACCCAATTTAATTTGATGGTGGAGAATGTATCAGGGGCAATGGAACGCCTAATAGAAAATGATGTTGATATTGCCATCTGCCCCTGGCTGGAAGAAAATCAGAAGCTGGAATCGTTTGTATTTGCAAATGCGAAGCTGATTAATGTAGTGTCGCCTGAGTTTCCTCTTGCATCGTATCAAAAAGAAATATATCTGGAAGACTTGAGTGAGTACGTTCAGGTCATTGTAAGAGACAGCAGTCGAAATCCTTCAGAAAAAAGTTTTGGTGTCCTGGAAGGAGGGCGTCACTGGTTAGTGAACAACCAATTTACTAAAAAAGAAATAATTTTAGCAGGAATGGGATGGGGACGGCTGCATCATCATTTGATTGATAACGAATTGAAAGAAGGCCGCTTGATTCCTCTGATGATCAAAAATTATCAGAATACGGTTCCTATTGAAATGAGAGTGGTCCGGAAATTAGACCAGCCGATAGGTCCAATTGCTTCCAAAGTTTGGAATAATTTTCAAAAAATTTCTATGTGAAATAATGAAGTTCACCCCTGCACAACAAACCATAATTTCTCACCCCATTCAGCCTCATGAAGTTGTTAAAGTCCATGCATTTGCCGGTACTGGCAAAACCAGCACTCTGATTTATTTTTCCCAGGCACGGCTCAAGATGCGATTCCTCTATGTTGCTTTCAACAAATCGGTACAGCTGGAAGCTGCTGGAAAATTCCCATCTCATGTGATCTGTAAAACAGCGCACTCTCTGGCCTGGCGTGGATTTGGAAGCCGGTTTAAACACAAATTGGAGTTTGGACTGAAAGCCAATACGGTGATGGATGCCCTGGAGCTGGAAGAATATGAAGCGGCAAAGTTTACTTTAGAAACCTTACATCGATTCCTTGTGTCAGCCGACCCCACACTCTACAGTGCTCATGTCCCTCCACTGGCAAGACTGCATTATCCACCTGAGAATATGCCCGATTTTGTTTCCTCTGCAAGAACCCTGTGGGCCAAAATGACAAACGAACTGGATAAATCAGTACCCATGATTCATGATGGGTACTTAAAAATGTATCAATTATCCAAACCCCGCTTGAATTTTGATTGTATTTTACTGGATGAAGCCCAGGACATTTCTCCAGTTATTGCTGATATTGTACTCTCGCAGGGTTGCGTTACCATACTGGTCGGTGATCCCCATCAGGCAATCTATGGATGGAGGGGCGCACAAGACACCATGCAGAAAGTGGATGCCACGACAACTCTTTATCTGGCACACTCTTTTCGATTTGGGAAAAACGTAGCTTCATTGGCGAACAAAATCCTACACACCTTCAAAGGCGAGAAAGAACAACTCTTTGGGCTGAATGGCTCTGGAAAACTGGGGCGGGTGAAAGGACAATATACTATTCTCGCCCGAACTAATGGGGCTTTGTTTTCTGAAGCAGCGGAACTTATTAAAAATTACAAACTAGGCTTTATCGGAGGAATTCATAGTTACCAATTTGGCCTTCTGGTTGATACCTATCACCTGTTTAATAATCAACACGAAAAAATTCAGGACAGTTACATTCGCGGTTTTCCAAACTATCCCCAACTCAAAAAATTTGCCGAAGAGGTTGAGGATTTTGAATTGATGAGTCGGTGCAGAATTGTAGACAAATTTGAACAATCAATCCCATCACTTGTTAATGAGATTATCGACAAAGCCGTTGATCCCAAACATGCCCAAATCTGTTTATCCACAGCACACAAATCCAAAGGGCTGGAGTTTGACAAGGTGAAACTGTCCAATGACTTTACCAAATTACTGGAAGATGAAAAATTGATTTCTACGGATAAAACCAATTCAGAAGAATTTAACCTGGTTTACGTCGCAGTCACCAGAGTACGGGAAAGTCTGGAAATTAATGATCGTCTGAAAGTGTTCATTGATTGGCTCGATTCACAACCCGGTAACAACTGATTCAACTTGAGTTACCACCTGTGATCAGAAAATTGTTGAATATCATGGTATACCGTACCCATATCTACGAATGATCTCACGTATTTCTTCGCTGCGTACAAACGAAAGAAAGGACCGTGCCGCTTCAGTGTCTCTCAACAAGACCACCTGTTGTTCAACTGGGGTATAAAGCACCTGCGGGACTTCCCAAAAAGAGCCCTCAATAGATAGACCAGGATGTTTCAACTGGGAATAAGCCACAAAGCCCAGTTCCGCATTACCGCTTGTAACAAAATGGAAAGTCTGACTTATATTTTCTCCACGAACAAGACGGTCTTTGATTTTATCCCATATCTCCAGTTTGTTCAATACCTCCTGAGCTGCCCTGCCATAAGGAGCAAACTTCGGATTCGCAATAGCAAGATGACTAAATTTCCTTTGTTGCAGCACTTTACCTCCCCCATCCACATATCCCGGTTTGGGGCTCCAGAGTACAATCTTACCAACAGCATAGGTCGATCGGCTACCGGGTACAACAAGGCCCTCTTTTTCCAATAACTGCGGACGACGTTTATCCGCAGCAAAAAAAATATCAAACGGCGCACCGTTCTTAATCTGTGCGTAATGTTTGCCCGTGGAACCAAACGATAGTATGACTTTGTGGCCCGTGTTCCTCTCAAAGCGTTGAGCGATGGATTTTATGGCATTGGTGAAATTACTTGCTGCCGACACACGAATTTCATCGGCCATTAACTGTCCGGACACAGCTATCATCGTAACAGCTAGGGAGAATAACAGATCGAGTCTTTTCATCTTCGAAAATCAGGCCATTTGCATCATAGTATTTTTTGCTGTACAAAAACAAAATAAACGAACCATTCATCGTTGCTTAAAAAATGTTCAAAGACTATAAATTGTCAACATAAAAATCAAAAGAGTCTTCTTGATGGTGATTAAATACTGGCATGTTTGCTTTGCTCTGGTAGGTTAACAAATTATTTTGACACAGAACACTTTCATCATTGTCTGCTTCATTTAAAACTGCAGAGTTTTTCCTAAAAAACCTTTTGTACACGATCATTAAGGTGGATTGTCATGCTGATTCGTTTTTTTCAAAAATGGGGGCGATTCAGTATTTTTGTGCTTCTGTTCGCCTCATGTGCGGGCATCATCATTTTTCTGAATGAGATTCTCTTTCCTTTCATTTTAGCCTGTTTTTTAGCGTATGTGCTAGCCCCTCTCATTGAGTACATGCATCAATGGAAAATAAGAAAATTCCAAATGCCTCGCGGATTAGCTGTCATTTTGATTTACACCATCATTTGCAGTACCCTGGTGGGAGGCGGGTCTTATCTGATACCCAACTTATCCAACGAAATCACCCTGATGCTCAAGGAGCTGCCGCAGGTAATGAACGAAGCTTCTCAAGAATGGTTGCCAACCATTAACAAAAAATTGAATCAATGGGTTACCATGATTCCTAAGACAGAAGAACCTGAAGAAGCATTTATCCAATCTCCTTCTCCCCGTTTGAAAAATAAAAACACCCCCTCGGACCTTCCTCCTGTTATTGCGGCTCTCGAAAATTATACTTATGAAATCCGCTCCCTGGACTCGGGAAAAATGGAAATCATTCCTCACCGAAAAAAAGCAAATCAAGAACAGAAACCAACTAAAAGTGTGGATTTGCGCAAACATATATCTTCTACCGTACAGCATGCCTTACAGAGGTTTCAAGCTGACATGATTGATTTTTTGAATCTGGGACGTCGATTTTTGATAAAAATTGCAAGCTCTATTTTCACGCTATTTCTGACACTGATGGTGTCTGCATTCATTTTAGTTGATGTGGATCGAGTTATACGATTTGGGCGCTCTCTCTTTTTACCAGAACAGCACGAAGGATATGAACGGTTTTTACGCAAACTGGATCTAGGTCTCAATGGTGTGGTTCGTGGGCAAATCATTATTTGTCTGGTAAACGGAATATTCACAGGAGTGGGTTTACTTATATTTGGCGTACCGTTTGTTTTTACGCTGTCCCTGCTAGCGACTCTTTGCTCTTTGATACCAATTTTTGGGACATTCCTTTCTTCTGTGCCTATTGTGATTATGGCACTTACGGTTTCTATGCCCACTGCTTTTTTTATTATGGGATGGATTTTGCTGATTCATTTTATAGAAGGCAACATCTTAAATCCAAAAATCATTGGGACTGCAGCACACATTCATCCAGTCCTGGTCGTTTTTGCTTTGATAGCAGGAGAATATGTGGCTGGAATTCCGGGTGCATTGCTCGCCGTTCCTATTTTTTCCATTATGCAAACGACTTTCTTTTTTCTTAAATCAATGATTGAAGAGATTGAGCCCTCCTCAACATGAGCTTCCCTACGTTTTCCGCATATTGGCGCCAAGCGATTGTATTGTTGGCAGGTTTCCTGGTTCTGGTCGGATTTACTTATGCCGCCTATTACCCCGCCACCAAAGCAGGAGCGATTCTTGATGATGAGGCCTTCTATATCCAGGATCCATTAATCGGAACTACTGATGGGTTGTACCGTATCTGGTTTCACCCATTCGACAATAATGGAATATGGTCCTATGTTCCGATAAGCCGTACCACATTTTGGCTGGAGAGACAGTTATGGGGACTGAACCTCTCCATCACCCATCGTATTAATGTCATTTTTCATCTTGTGAGTGCAATTATTCTTTGGCTCGCACTAAGACAGTTTGGCATGAGAGGAGCATGGTGGGCAGCAATGATATTTGCACTCCATCCAATCCATGTTCAATCCGTTGCCTGGATTGCGGAACGCAGGAATGTAGTCGCTTCTATTTTTTATATTTCCTGTATCTGGAGTTATCTTTACTCCGATCACAAACATTCGCAGCGTTGGTATTGGATAGCGGTGGGACTGTTTTTGTGCGCCTTGCTGAGCAAAACATCCACCATCATGCTTCCTGTCATTCTGATTTTTGGGAGAATGTGGCTGAAGTCACCATGGAACCGATCTGATTTGATTCGGCTGTTTCCATTCTTTTTCCTTTCGCTGTTAATGGCAGCAGGACGAATTTGGTTTGAGTCTGTTTCTCTTGGTGCCCAAAGGCTTCCTATCGACCTCACCTTCCTGGAAAGATTATTGCTGGCTGGCCATATCCCTTTTTTCTACCTCACTAAGCTTGTTTATCCCTATCCCTTGATTTTTACATATCCCAGCTGGGATATTCAAATCACTGACCTTTCCATGTACTTCCCCATCATCAGTGTATTGGTTGTTGCTGGAGTATCCATTTGGAAATATCAGGCATGGGCTTTTCCCATATTTATAGGACTGGGCGCCTTTTTAGCAACACTGTTTCCCGTCCTTGGCTTTTTTCAAATTGCCTGGACCCAGTTTTCTTTTGTGACAGACCATTGGGTTTATTTGCCCAGCTTGCCCATTATTGTTTTAGCAAGTCAGGGTATTTTAAAAATGATGGAGCAACCAGGAACATCCCGGATCGGACATCAGTATAGACAGACGGGAGTGATTGGGATTTTGTTGATTGGGTTCGGAGTGCTGACCTGGAAACAAACACAAATCTACCAGAATCAAAAAACATTATGGGAAGCCACCTTGCAGCACAACTCAAACTCGTGGGTTGCTCATACTGTACTGGGATTGGAGTATTTACAAGAAGGGAAATATCAGCGTGCACTGGAATACTCAAATCAGGCACTGGCACTGAAATCCGATAATATTTTTGCAACCATCAGCCGTGGCCGTATTCTTTTTCACATGCAGCAGTATGAAAAAGCCATTGAAGACTATAACCGGGCATTACAAATTGACCCGCAGTCGACCGTGGCTCATTTTCATCGAGGAAATGCATTCTCCGAAAATAAACAGTATCAACAGGCTATCAAAGATTATAACCAAGTCATCAAAATAGACCCTGAACATCTTCTATCATACTACAATCGTGCTTTTCTCTTTTTTTCTTTAAAACAATATGATGATGCCGTGAGGGATTATACTGAAGTACTGCGGATCAATCCAAAATTTGTAGAAGGATATTACAACCGTGGTTCGGTTTATTTTTATCAAAATCAATATGAAAAAGCACTGGAAGATTATACAAAGGCCTTGGAACTCAATCCAGATTATTCAGATGCTCACCAGGCGCGCGAGTTGATTTATCAGCACATCAGGAAAAAATAAAATGAAAGGAACAGCATGGAAACAAAAAAAATCATTGATTTGAGAAGCGACACAGTAACACAACCGACAGCAGCAATGCGTGCAGCAATGTCGACAGCAGTGGTGGGAGACGATGTGTATGGAGATGATCCCACAGTCAACCGCCTGGAAGCATTAGCCGCTGAGATGTTAGAAACAGAGTCTTCCCTATTTGTGTGCAGCGGAACACAATCCAATCTATTGGCCTTATTCAGTCACTGTGAAAGGGGAGATGAATATATTGTCGGACAAGAGGCCCACACTTATAAATATGAAGGAGGGGGGGCTGCCGTGTTAGGAAGCATCCAGCCCCAGCCTCTGGATTTTGAGCCGGATGGATGTTTGGATTTGAATAAAGTCGCACAGACCATCAAGCAGGATGATTTTCATTTTGCCAGAACACGGCTCCTTTGCCTGGAAAATACGCAAGGAGGGAAAGTGCTGCCTCTGGATTATTTAGCAGCAGCTTCTGCATTCGCAAAAGAAAAACAACTGTCCCTCCATCTCGATGGCGCCAGAGCATTCAATGCTGCCGTGAAGCTGGGAGTTCCTATTACAGAAATCAGTCATCATTTTGATTCCATTTCCATTTGCCTTTCTAAAGGACTAGGAGCTCCCATCGGCTCAATACTTTCTGGAACAAAAATATTGATTCAAAAAGCAAGAAGGTGGCGCAAAGTACTCGGCGGGGGAATGCGACAGGCTGGTATTATTGCGGCTGCAGGAATTATTGCCTTGGAAAATCAAATCAACCGTTTAGTCGACGATCATGAAAATGCCAAACTGCTGGCAGAAAAACTGGGGGAGATGGATGAATTTTATATTGCTCCTGGATCCGTGCAAACCAATATGGTATTTGCCAAACTGCTTAAAAACGATCCAACTCCTTTGGGAAAGCATTTACTGGAACATGGCATATTGACCCGTTGTGCCTCTACGGTACGTTTTGTAACGCATCAGGATGTCACCTCTCAAGACATTCAAAAAACGGTTGATATCATTAAACAATATTATGCGTCATAACTCTGGTACCCGATGATGGTGCCAACCTTGCTTACGATGCAGAAAAGGTGGTTTTAGGCATCAACTAATTTTGGATCAAATCTATTCGATATTTTTGACAAAGGCCAGATATGTATTCTTTCACATTTAGCATCACACCTTGTCTTCTTGCGATTATTTCGTCCATTTCATGCATACCAAGAGATACAGCTTTTGAAAGATAAGACCGGATGTCAACATGAACCTGGTCCCTCTCTTTTTCAAAGCTTTCTGCAATATTTATGCTGTCTTCATGAGACTGAACACTGGCTCCCCTTAAAGGAAAACTGTGTCTGTAAGCCTGCTCAATTTCTTGAGTTAGCTTGTCCTCTCGATTTGTAAGAATTACAAGTTCGTTTATAATATTCTGAATTTTTTTTTGTTTATCTTTTAGCAGATATTTTTCTGGAGGGACTTCTCCAAGTAATTCGAGAGCATCTACATAGGACAGCTGGAATACATTCGCATTGTCGAAATAATCCTCAACTTCTTTACCCACGTACACTGATAAGCTGTTTCTTTTTCCTGGACCAAGAGTTTGATTCAGATACGATATATCTGTCCCTTTGAGTCTAAAGGGTCCGTTGACGACAGTCCAATGGCTCTCATGATCACTGATTGTTGTGTATTTTTTAGTTGGAAAGACGGCTTCGCAATTATCTATATCTAATTCAAAATTGTTATTTATTATGCAGAGAGTTACTTGACTATCCACTTCCAGTGTCCGAGGGTTGTGATTTCCCAGAGCTATGCAGCCGGCACTATCAAAACCATGTTTGTATTCTTGGACAAACAGAATTTGTGCGCCGTTGTTATTATTTGCTTTATTTTGGACATCATAATAAGGCTTTTTTAGATCTGCATCGATCCTTCCAAAATAAAGTGCAACAAAATCAGTGATTGGAGCGCTGGAGCGTTCTCCTTTTTTAATTTTATCCTGAAGGAGAGAGAGTTTCAGGTCAGCCTGAGACCCTAATTCTTTTCCTTCTGCCATTAATTCTTCAGACTCTTTAAAGAGGTTTTCAATTGTAGTAATGTAGGTATCTAAACTCATTTTACTTTTCTAGGTATTTGTGTTTCTTAATAAACATTTGCCCACATGGGAGAATCAAAAATTACACAAGACGATAGCATCTATGTGTGTAAAGATAAAACTAAAAGGGGATTTTTGGTATTAGGGATAAAGAAAAAATCACTGCTCCAATAGATCCTGAATCAGCGA
This sequence comes from SAR324 cluster bacterium, assembly GCA_015231885.1. Taxonomy (GTDB): domain Bacteria; phylum SAR324; class SAR324; order SAR324; family NAC60-12. The sequence goes on along the minus strand of JADGAT010000068.1, from coordinate 13,802 downwards.
CTGAACTTTTTCTATTTGAAACATTTTAGTCAGCTGTCGCATTTCTGCAACAAATTCGGGAAATTGTCCATCTTCTTCTAATTGATGAAGTGTTTGCTGAATCCCTCTAATATTTCCTCTCATTGACAAATCATTCAGTTTTTCTAGTAATTCACGGGGTAGGGTTACAGTATTCGAGGTTCGATCAGGCTTAAAATTCTTGGATTTTGATTGAGATTCCTTTGTTGTTTCTTCAGAATAAATCCATTCCAGTTGCAGATGCTGTTGCAATATATTCAATAATTGGTTCAAACGAAAAGGTTTGGCAATAAAATCATCAGCCCCTGCATCCAAGCTTTCTTGCCGATTGTGATTAAATGCACTGGCAGAGATAATAATAACGATAATATCTTGTCCAAAGGACATCTCCCGAATACGACTCATGGCCTCAAAACCGTCCATTTCCGGCATGCGAATGTCTAATAAAATTAATTTTGGTTTGTGTTTCATTGTTTGGTTAACACAATCCAATCCATTCACCGCCTCCAGGATATTAAACCCAAGTGGTGTTAACATTCCCCCAAGCACAGCTCGATTATCTTCTTTATCATCCACAACCAAAATGGTGGGAGAATCTCCCCGAAAACCAAGTACTTCAGTATTTTTGTCCTGGTTCTCCACATTGGGGGACGATTCTGCCTCCGGCAGTTTGAGATCAAACCAAAAGGTACTGCCTTGATTCAATTTGCTTTGTACTTGCAGCTCACTACCCATTAGCTTGGTGAGTTGGTGACTAATTGCCAATCCCAACCCTGTGCCTTCGATCACCAGACTTTCCTGTTCGACTTGCTGGAACGACTCAAAAATTGTTTCCAGCGCGGCTTCTGTAATTCCAATTCCTGTATCTTCAACTTGAAAACGAATCTGCTCGTTATGATACCCAACCTTTAAAACCACTCCACCTTTTTCTGTGAATTTGATGGCATTGCTGAGAAGATTAATCACAACCTGTCGGATTTTTTTCTCATCGCCAGCTACGTAAGCGGGTAACTCGGAAAGTTGATCATAATGAAAGGAAATCCCTTTATTTCTTGCACGAACCAGAAAGACATCCGTAATTTCATCAAGCATATTCAACAAATTAAAATCTGTAATGTGAGACTCCATCTTTCCTGCTTCGATTTTCGAAAAGTCGAGAACATCATTGATCAAGTTCAGCAAATATTCTCCACTCCGATGAATAACCTCTATTCCATTTCTTTGTTGTTCCGATAAGTTTTTCTCTTTTTCCAAGATTTGAGCATATCCTAGAATCCCATTAAGGGGGGTTCTTAGTTCATGACTCATGTTGGCCAAAAATTCACTTTTTGCTCGATTGGCCACTTCTGCGGCCTCTTTTGCTGCTTTCAATTCTTCTTCTGACTTTTTTCGATCCGTAATGTCATGTGCGATCCCTTCAACACCAATAATTTTTTTGGACTCATCAGTGACTGGGACCTCTGAGATTCCTAAAATCCGGATACTGCCATCTCTATGCTGTGTCTCTACTTCAAATGAGGGTTGTCGTTTCCCCTGAAGGGTTAACTGTGTATAGCGCAGTCCCTCCTTGTTTCTGGAGCTGTCTAATAACTTTTTTGATTGCTGGACAAACTCTTCGGGAGTGTAACCCAAAACATCAAAAACCGAAGGGCTGATGTAAGTAAATTTTCTTTCTGTATCATGAGCATAGAAGATATAGCTTTCTTTAAAGCCTTCCACAAGACTGCGAAATTTCTGTTCACTTTCACGCAATGCCTCTTTTTGCCGTCTGATTTGAAAATTCCAAACAAGTCCTACAAAAATCACCATCCCCATCACACCGACGATTTGCCAGATCAGCGTATAATCGACTTGCCGTTTATCACTAAGAGATACCCATTTTCTAGAAATCAATAGTTGCTGTTCTTCTTCAATCGAGGACAATACTTTATTTAAAATGGTGATCAACTCCGGCCAGTCTTTCCGGACACCAAAACTGAGTCCAGGATTCTCGATGCTGGTTGGTGCCGCAATGGTTAAATTGACAAGGTTGTGTTTGCGGATGAGGTACCCAATGACAGCAAGGTTTCCGATATAAGTATCTGCTAGGCCCTTAGAAACAGCACTGAGTGCTTCCAGAGGAGTATCGACTTTAAAAGTATTGGCAGAAGGAACTTCACGCAGAGCTTGAGGATTATGGTAATAATCCTTAACCAGGACAATGGTTTTTCCAGAAAAATCTTTTAGCCCACTCACTAAGGGATAATTTTGGCGAGTGAGAATAACAATTGGATAAGCAATATAAGGATCGGTAAAATTCAAGAATTTTTCCCGTTCTTCCGTTTTGGTTATCGAGGAAATGACGTCCGTTTCATTTGTCTTAACCCCCGCCATTACTTCAGACCAGTTACGACCAGGAAATGCTTTCATATCAACCCCCAATCGTTCATTGATCAATTGGATATAATCCGACGCGATTCCCTTGTGGATGCCGTCTTGATCCAAATAATCAAAAGGAGGATAGGCCGGATCCACTCCAACCCGGATGGAGCGATGTGCCTTCAGCCAGGCACGTTCTGCCTTCGTTAGATTGAAATCAGGTTCTGTTTGTTGCTTTTCAGGCTCTTTAGGACGGGAATTCCATTGAATCTGAATCTGGTTCTTTTCTGCCTGAGTAATCGCATTCACTCCCTTTTGCAGTATGTCTCTCAACACACCCGAATCTTTGTGAACAGCAAATCTGAGATTAAGCCCATCAATCTTTTCGTCCCCAGTATCCCCAGCAACTTTCAAATTAGGGAGAAATGCCCGATTGATTTCATAATTGACCACGGCCAGACTTCCCACGTATGCATTTGCCTTGTTATAGGCCACCGCTTTTAATCCTTCCAGCGGGCTCGCAACAGACAGGCGCTGAATATTGGGATAACGGTTTTTTAAATACTCATCCTGATAATATCCTTGGATGGAGGCAACTGTTCTTCCAGACAAGTCTTTCAGACGTGAGACAGAATTATCGTCCTGTGCCGTTACGATGATAGTTGGGCTTTCCAGGTATGGTGTGGTGAATAGAAAAGATTTCTCTCTTTCCGGAGTTTTGACAATACTGGTTAGTATTTCTAATTCTTTATTTCTTGCTTTTTCCTGGAGAGCGTTCCAGGAAAACCCGTTAATGAACTCAAATTGTAATCCTGTTTTTTCCCCGATGAGTTTAATATAATCAATTGAGATTCCCTGAGCTTTTCCGTTGACACTAAAGTCAAAAGGAGGCCAGTCGTCTTCATTGGCTACCCGTACCACAGGATGAGTTTTGATCCAGGCTTGTTCTTCCAGAGTAAATTTGAGCGTATTTTGGAACTGCGTCACCCCCAATGGCATCCAATGAGCGAAGAGTTTTTGTTTTTGTTTTTTTGGAAATAAGAATAATGCTTTATTGAGGATTGAAACCAACTCTGGCCAGTCCTTTCGAACTGCCATGAATAAGTCATAATTGCCATAAGAAGTAGGAGCTGCAATTTTGAGATTAGCCAGTCCTTTTTGGGGAATTAAATAACTAGCGAGAGCCAGATTGCTGATATTCGCATCAGCCTGACCAAAAGAAACTGCTTCCAAGGCCTCAGAAGGAGTTCCCACAAAATGTGGAATAATTTTAATTTCATCACGCATCAGCCACTCATAAATCGACCCTTTTTTAATAACAGCCACTTTTTTTCCATTGAGATCGTCAAGTCCACTCATCAATGGGGTATTCTTTTGGGCAATAATGACTAATGGAAAAGAAAGATACGGATCTGTATAATGGAGAAAGGTTTCCCGTTCTTTAGTTTTTGCCGCAAGAGAAATTAAATCAAGCTCCCGACTCTTTGCTCTTTTGAGAACCTCAGGCCAGGGTAAATTCTTCTGAACAACTATTTGAACACCAAGCTGGCTCATAATAAACTGCAGGTAATCCCAGGATATACCGTTCAGAGTGTCGCCTTCGAAATAATGGAAAGGAGGAAAGGCCTTGGGGCCACCTACACGTATTACCTGGTGCTCCTGCAGCCACAGTCTTTCTGCTTGAGTGAATGGAAGGTCTATTTGTTTATCATGATAATACCGTCGTGAAGGGTCTGGTATCCAGAGGCTCTCCATTCTATGCCATTCTTTCTGGGAAATTTGGCTGAATCCTTTGTTAATTAACTGGAGTAAATCCTCTCTGCCCTTAGCAACACCCGCAAAAACCTGGTTACTGAATAAAGTTTCACCACTTCTGGCAATATCACCAAGCATGCCCAATTTATTCAACAGGTGATCAACCGAAGGAGCTTCGCCTAAAAAAGCATCTATTCGCTTGTCTTTGGCTGCGTATATTAACAGTTCCTGATTGGCTAAAGAGACGATCTTAATTTTTGGATAATTTTCTTGCAGCCAACTTTCTTGATAGGACCCGGAAACAGCTCCTACTTTTTTTCCTGAAAGGTCCTCTAACCTCGGAGGTTCATCAAATGCAACGGAATAAAACAGGCCTGTTCCAATACCGTAAAAAGGTTGTGAAAAATCCATCCAGACTTCCCGCTCTTTGTTGCGAAACAAACCAAAATGGACATCAGCCTTCCCTTCTCTGAGGGCTGATAAACTATCCTTCCAAACATAGGGTTGGATCTTGATAGTTTTACCTGTTTTTTCGGACCAGAGTTTCCAGATGTCCACCCACATGCCCGCAGGCGCTCCCTGTACATTCAGTAAGGAAAACGGAGTATAACTTTGGGCAACAGCAATAACCAAAGTATCCTGCTCATCAGCTACAGCAACATTATAGAGTATGAAGCAGACAATGCTTAACAAAAATAATATGCGTTTCATCACACCTGGCCGCTTGAGTGAAATTTTACTTCCTGGATTTCTTGAGTTTCTTTCATTATCTATTATACTCGACTTTGAACATTTTTGACACTGTCCAGGTATAATAAAATCAGTGAGTTATAAAATCGTAAAGCAATTAGAAGAGGGTCGTAACCCAAAATTTGGACTCTATTTCATCAGCAATTCATTGCAGAATTGCTAAACTATTGATTTTATTGAGTGTCAAAATTACATGACAACACTAAAATGTTCAAAGTCGAGTATTATAAGACTATTAACAGAAGTTGCGCTTTCTTCCAACTTATAATTTTTTAGTGACGAAACCAATAAAAAAACTCCCTCTCTCATTTACTCGACTTTGAACATTTTTGACACTGTCCAGGTATAATAAAATCAGTGAGTTATAAAATCGTAAAGCAATTAGAAGAGGGTCGTAACCCAAAATTTGGACTCTATTTCATCAGCAATTCATTGCAGAATTGCTAAACTATTGATTTTATTGAGTGTCAAAATTACATGACAACACTAAAATGTTCAAAGTCGAGTATTTATGATAATTGAGAAAATTTTTTGCCTCTATTTCATTCTGGGGTCCTTTTTGAAAATTTTGATCGGTTGAAAAAAATTGAGAATTGTACCAATAGGAAAGACTAATAAACTTCAAAATTTAGTTTCAAGACCCCATGTAATCCAGAGAAATCCAATCGGCTAGGTCTCAAAGTGTGTGAAAAAATTTCAACACCATTATTGGTAAAGCGCTAGAAATCACTTGGACTCGTGATCCATTTGACCGCATTATCACAGCCAATGCAAATAGCCAATATACCAAAGAGGTTCTCAAACGCATTCGTCAGGAGTTTCCAACCTCTTCGATTAAAATTATTTGGGATGGGGCTCCTTATCATCGTGCTCATGATGTCTATCAATAAGCCGGACAACTGGGAATGGAAATCATTCTTCTTCCAGGATATAGTCCCGATTTCATGCCTGTTGAAGAGCTGTGGCGATGGTTGAGAGAAGAAGTCACCAATTTCTTTTGCCATGCTACTCAACAACAACTCATCCAGGATGTAAAAATATTCCAAGAAAACATCAACCAGACTCCGTTTAAAGTTGCTGACCGACTCTGGAGGACTGTAAGCCTGGATCAGGATATAGAAAAACTACGAGTTTCAAATTAGTTTTGGTTTAACTGATCGAGATTGACTATGAAATCGTTGTAGATTGTTATGATGAGTATGAACAAGCAATGGGATGGATTATATATTTGTCAGAAAATCTCAACTGTCCATTCAAGGCTGAATATATAAAGAAAATCGTGATTTCCTCCTGCAGCAATCTCCAGGGATTGTATGACGTATTCTTGCCCTTTTACATCCTGAAAAATCGCTTGATCTTTCTTTGAAAACAGAGATTACTTCTTTTAAACTTGGATGGATTTCTGGAAAATGCTTGCCAATCATTAACTCATAATTTACTATACTAATAGTTTATTACTGTTTTCATAAATGAATAGGGCACATGATTGAATCATTTCAATGCAAAGAAACAAAAAAGATTTGGAACAAGCAACGCTCCAAAAAATTTCCACAAAATATTCAACAACGAGTGTTGGAGAAAATGCAAAGAATAGATAGTGCTGAAAGAGTAGAAGATTTCTATTTCCCACCTTCTAACCAATTTGAAGCTTTAACAGGGAATCGTAAAGGACAGTACAGTGTCAGAGTCAATCAACAATGGAGACTTTGTTTTAACTTTGATGGGAATATCCAAAACTTAGAACTTGTGGATTATCACTAAGGAAAAATTATGAATGATCTAGAAAAGCATCCATCTTTGAATTATATCCATCCTGGTATTCTACTTAAAGAGGATTTAGCTGAAGTTGGTTTAACTGCTTATCGTGTGAGTAAAGAAACAGGAATCAGCCAAGTGAATTTGAGCAAAATCTTACAAGGAAAACGAGCTATCACCCCCGATACAGGTTTGAGGTTAGCAAAATTTTTAGGAATGTCAGAAAACTATTTTATCAATATGCAGATACGATATGATACTCAAAGGGCTAAAGTCGAAAACCAGGCTGTTTATGATGAGATAGAAACATATTCATTTTTTTCACATAGCCATTAAACCAAAGAAATTTCTTCTGGCGGATGAGTCACGGAGTTCTTTTTTCTTCAAAGTCTTTCAATTTTCCGTAAAGCGTCCATTCCTTCCATTCATCTTCCTGCTGATACAGGCAATGGTTCCGTTTAGTTTAAGGATGTGATTATATTTATGATAATTGAGAAAGTTTTTTTGCCTCTATTTCATTCTGGGGTCCTTTTTGAAAATTTTGATCGGTTGAAAAAAATTCTTGTTCAATTTTTTTGTATTTTTTGTTGGTAGCTAACAGACTCCTTGACCATTCGAGCATTTCTTTTAAAAGTTGAATATCCATTCCGATCAATCCTCCAATTTTTATGAATATGTTGGCCTCTTTGATGCTGAGGTTCCCGTCAACAATCGCTATTTTGAGCAAGATTGTCATAATCTCTAAAGCCACCTCTTTATCTAAACTAATCCTGACCAGTTTTTGAGGTTCTCTTGATTTGATTGCATTCAGCAACCGCTGGGTCTCTGTATCATCTCCGATAAATGTAACGATTGTACGAAGATAAGCTATTTCGAATTCATCCAGATACCCATCTACTAGGAGCATCTGACTTGCAGCATCAATAAACCATGATTTGCTGACAGAATCCAAGGACATCAGAAACGATTCATCCACTTCTCTTCGCAATGTTTTTTCAATGCTGAGCGCGGCCTCAGTTTTCTCTATAACACGTTGTTCGAGATTCTGATTTTGTTCTAATAAAGTATTTTGCAATGATGCAATCTTGAGATGTGTATTCACTCGGACAACTAGTTCCCTTTTGTTAAATGGCTTCGTAACATAATCGACCGCTCCTAATTCAAAACCTTTGACGATATTATCGGCTGTCGTATTTGCAGTGACAAAGATAATTGGAATATCCTGAGTCTCTTCAAGTAATTTAAGACGTCCACACGTTTCAAAACCATCCATCTCCGGCATTTTGATGTCCAAAAGAATTAAATCGGGGGAGTTGTCAGAAGCTACTCGTATTGCAGCAGCCCCATTTGTTTCTGAGATGACGTTGTGTTGGCTTTGTAAAATAGCAGTTACCATGAATATATTTTCCTGTGCATCATCCACTACAAGAACAGTTGGTTTTTTTTCCATCGTTTTCCTTTATGATCGATATTTCAAGAAATCCAATAACCTTAAATCGTAATCCGGTGTCTTGAAAAGCCGCATTTTAAGTTCAAAGTCATTAGTGGATTTTTAAAAAAAGTTTCACCTCGGTTCCATGATCATCCGGAAATTCGGACTGGTCCTTCGAGGATATTTCAATGGAAGCCTCGTAGGCGGTTACGAATTTTTTCACCAGAGGCATTCCGAAACCGGTTCCCAGCTCTCCATTAGTCCCTTGGCGGGTTGTGGGTTTATGGATCTTAAATATGTCTTGGAGCAGCGGCGTTGGTATTCCCATCCCAAAATCTCTGATAGACAAAACAACACTGTTTCCCGAACTTTGCGCTCCAATCATGACTTTAGATCTGGAAAAAGAGTATTTGACAGCATTGGTCAAAAGATTATTAAATACCGAATTAACCAATGATGTCCTTTCTGCTTGAACATGAAGTTCTTTGCTAACGGTTACGATAGGTTCGATTTCTTTTTTAGTAAATTTGTGATTTAGCAACATCAAGGATTCGGTGATAGCGTCTTTTAAATTGATGGATGTTAAATCCAGTTGAATTTTTCCTTCTTCTATTCCTTGGATTTGGCGAATTAGATCAATAATGCTTTTAGCATTTCCCATTGCTTTTTCGATGTGGGGTTTTGCTTTAGAAAAAAAATCCGGTTGCTCTTCCATGATTTCTAAAAATGACTGGACCAGACCAATAGGATTCATGAGATCATGGCACAAGACATGGAGAAGTTCTTTTTGTTCAGTGTTTTTCTGCACTATCATTTCTTTGCTCCGTTTGAGTTCCAGGTGGGTTTCCACTCGTGCCAGAACTTCTTGATGATGTAACGGTTTGGTAATGTAGTCCACAGCACCTAGATCAAAGCCTTTAACTTTATTGACCGTTTCTGAAAGTGCCGTCATAAAGATCACCGGTATTTCTTTGACTTCCGGTATTTTTTTTAATCGTTGGCAGGTCTCAAACCCATTCAACTTCGGCATCATCACATCCAAAAGGATAATGTCCGGTAAAGCATATCGGGCACGTTGAATAGCCGATTCTCCATCAATAGCAACCAAAACTTCATAATCTTCTATATCCAAAAATTCAAGTAGTACCTCTAAGTTTGCTGGCATGTCGTCGACAATAAGAATACAGCCTTTGCAGAGATTATTTGTCACAAGAATACCTATTTTCAGAAAGTTGTGAATAAACAGAAAACATTTTTATCAATCTGGAGCTTCGACTTAAAGGGATTCAGAGACTTTTTGTATATCGGGATCAATGGTGAGGTGGCTATCCTCTTCCTCTGGGGGTAGTTGAAAGAGTTGTAAAAGTGGAGACAAACACCATCCCGCGAACCATCCGGTAAACAGCCAAGCTACGATCAAACAACCAATAATCATTAATCCTACCAGAGTTGATTGTCCTGCCCCCAAAATACTATAGATGATCATACTGACGACAGAAAAACTAACCATCAGGATAAATAATCGGAATCGAAATACTTTCATAATATTATCTCCTTATCAAGGGAGCCCCGTAGACTTCTTTTCTCTGGAGCGTGATATAATTTTGACCACCCTGTTTAATTTTACTTTAAGACTTTAAAATTTTCTATGCCACCGACAATCAGAATACTACCCTAATTTTGATTCTTTACCACAGAAATACCTCTTTTCTAAACATTGGAGGCTATTAGCTATTCTGCTAACTGTTCAATCAAAGACTGAATTTTTTCCATTTGGAAAGTTTTTGCCAATTGCCCTACTTCCGTTACAAATTCAATCAATTGTTCGTCTTGCTTTTGTAATTGTTCGACCTCTTTTTGAAGTCCTTTAATATTACCTCTTGCCGCCAAATCATATGATTTTTTAAGATATTCTCTAACTGCCGTCACAGTAATGGGGGGTCGGTAATCGGAAATCCAGTTTTGGAACGTCTTGATTAGCCCCGGGTGAATAGGCTGACTTTGGTAGGTGAAGCTTTGATTGGCTTTAACAGCGGTCTCATCACACCATCCCGGTACGGACCAAAGCCCAACTAGCACTAAGATAGGAAGGGAAATGAAAGAAGAAAATGTTTCATCACGTTGCCTTTTCGATTTGACATCAGAGAGATTCTTGAGAAACACCTCTGCGAGCCGCCGAAGTGGCTCACGATAATACCAAAAGTACTAATTGAAGACTCTGAATTGTTGATTCGATGTTTTGGCTGAACAATTCCATTGACCAAACGGTGATCCTTTGGGGAATTTGCCGGCGAAAAGGTCTAGACAAAGGCCAGAATGCGCGTTTTGAAATGAGAACTCACCATTGCCTCGATCAAGTTTATGCTACACCGGGATCCCATTGGAAAAAGTCAGATTATTCTGGCGAGTTCAGAAGTTTTTCTACTTCCAGCTTTAAACGATTAAGGTTCTCATTGATTGCATCCCAAACGATTTCGGTATCGACAACATCGTAACCATGAGAAATCACATTCCTAAAACTGATTATTTTTTTGAAATCATGTATTCTTTCCACGGTTTCAGTGTCACTTTTTTTAATTCGGTTTAAGGCCTCACCGATAATCTCAAATTTTCTTTCTACACCGGCCTGGAGTAATCGATCTTGTGCGAATTCAACATAATCTTTCGATTCGACAAATTTTTCAATATCCACGATTGCTTGTTGAATATCATAAAGGTGTTTTTTTGTTTCAACCAGCATAGATTGTTTTTCTAGTATTTTGCAGTTTTTCTTTGAAGTATGGATTTTGAATAGCCTTTTCAACAACCACATCAACCTCTCTATTAAAAAGAAGCTGTAACTTCTCTTTAAGATCAAAATACCTGTCGAACAAGTTCCCACCTTTGTATCGTTCGAATTCTACTAAAACATCTACATCGCTCTTTGATGAGAACGATTCCCCTGTCGCCGAACCGAATAAGTCGAGCCGTTTCACTCGTAAGGATTTGCAAATAGAAAAAATTTCACTTTTATAATGGTCAATTTCAAACATCGTTGTTGGTCCCTAGAGGAAAATAAAGATGTACGGACGATGATACCATCCGAAAATATGTGTGTAAAGGAGAATGATTTGCTTCGTGAAATCGATCTAATTATAGCACAACGACTCCGGATGAATGGGCTGACTTTTGTCATCAGGGCGGTTTTTGAAAAACATCACCCACTCAGTCAATTCCGCTAACCCGGCCATGAACAATCTCTCTGGATCGGATGAGGATACAATTCAAGAAGGGCGCGTGGCGATGAGCGGAGTGTCCGGATGCATATTGCCGGAGATGCTGTGGATCTTGGTGATCTCCAGCGCTTCATCCAGACACGGCTGAGAAAGGATGGAGACCTTCCGCTTCGCCAGAATGGTCATTCCCGAACCGGGAGGTCCGAAAATCAGAATCTTATGTCTTAGTTTAATCTCTTTTTAGGGTGTAATTCCCCGCTCCTTGGAGCGAGGAAATTTATTTTCCTGAAAATTTAAGGGTTCAATAACTGTTGGCTTTGACCAAGGCTTCTTTGCAGGCAAGTGCTTCAATGTAGGCTGATTCCAGTAGTCCGGTTTCTTTTGCTTAATTTCTTCAATGACCGACTCAAACAAGGCAGGGTCGGAAACGCCAAAAGTCAAAATTTATTCTACTAAAAACTGCTTAACAAAAGTTTCAATTTCATCTAATTGATAATTTTTGGCCAGTAGGCTCAAATGAGATGTAAACTTTTTCAATTCCGGATCGGATTTTACCAACTCATCTGTGAATTTGCGAATTGCACGAACACTACCCCTCATGGTCAGGTTATGCAGCTCAGCCAATTTTTCCTGATCAGGCACTTTGAACGGTTCTTCTCCTGGCGATTGTGCTGCTGATGCCCGAATTCCTGAAGAAGCTTTTAGGCTTCTTTTATCATAAGCCCATTCTAAATTCAGGTGTTTTTGCAAAAGTCCCAGTATCTGGTTTAAACGAAGGGGCTTGGTAAGGAAATCATCTGCACCCGCTTTAAAACTTTCCTGACGGTGATGCTCAAAAGCATGAGCCGTGGCAACAATGATTTTGACATCTTTGCCAAAGGTTAATTCTCGTACTTTCTTTATTGTTGCAAAACCATCCATCTTAGGCATACTCAGATCCATTAAAATGACATCGGGTTGATATGCTTTGATTTTTTCTAGACCTTCTTCTCCATCAGCAGCTTCAAAAACTTGAAACCCTAGAGGTTCTAGCATTTCTAAAAGAATGGAGCGACTTTCCGGCTGATCATCAACTGCTAATATTTTTATAGAATTCCCTTTGAATCCAACCACTGTTTTTTCATCCACAAACATGGTTTCTGTGAACCCTGACACTTCTGGTAAATCCAATTCAAACCAGAAAATACTTCCCTGGCCAAGCTGACTTTCAACCACCAGATCTCCTCCCATGATTTGGGTAAGCTTCTTACTAATTGCCAGCCCCAGTCCAGTCCCTTGAGTTGTGTGCCTTTCTGGACCAACCTGACGAAAGGATTCAAAAATGGTCTGGTGGTCACCAGATGTGATACCCACCCCAGTATCTTCTATTTGAAATCGAATTAGATTATTATGATATTCCACTTTAAAGGTAATCCCCCCAGTTTCCGTAAATTTAGAGGCATTGCCCAGTAGGTTCATTAAAATTTGTTGAAGCTTTTTTGCGTCCCCACGGACACCTGTGGGCAAATTCACTGCTGGTTGATAAACAAACGCAATGCCCTTTTGCTCGGCATGCATCTCAGTGATGCTTGCCAGGTTTTTTAGCATTTCTAACAAATGAAATTCGGTTAGTTCCAATTCTACTTTGCCTGATTCAATTTTGGACAAATCCAAAATATCATTGATGAGCATCAACAAATACTCGCTGCTGCGTTCGATGATGTTGAGACTGTCCTTCTGCTTTTGGGATAATGTCTGATCCTGATGCAGGATTTGCACACTTCCCAAAACTCCGTTGAGGGGTGTCCTGAGTTCATGACTCATGTTAGCAACAAATTCACTTTTTGCTTCATTTGCGGATTCTGCAGCTTTCTTTTTCACTTCTAGTTGCTGGGACAGTTGCTCTAATTCATGGGTTCTCTCTTTTACCTTTTCTTCCAATCCCATATTCAAATCTTGCAGCTGTTTTGTGGCAAGACGTAGCTTTTGAATCATAGAATTGAACGCTTCCTCAAGAATTTTGAGTTCATTTCTCCCTGAAGTTTGTACATCAATAGTGAAGTGTTCCAAATTGTCCAGATTGGCTTGTTCTGCAGCAGAAGTGAGCGTTGCTAAAGGACGGGTCAATAAATTTCGCCCAACCCATAAAAAGATAACCCACAATGCCATTGTTTTGAGAACAGCCGTTACAATAATGAAGAGAAAGCCGTATTGAATTCTCTTCCAGACTACTTCTCTACTCGAATACAACGTGATAGAACCCACCTGAACTACTCCCTCAATTTGGTTGTCATAATGAAGCGGAATTGTATATTGAAATGATTCTTCCTGAGGTGAAGCAGAAGCGGGCTTGTCAGCAACAATTTCCTGTGAAGAGGGCAAACCAGAAGATACATCTCCTAAAATATCAGAAGTTACATTAACTCCCACAATAAATGGAATCCGTTGTATTCCTTCTACTAAAGAAACCAATTGTGTTTTATTTCCTGTCCAAATAGCCCGGGACAATCCCAATTCAAAGGTCTTTTGAGAAGCTTTCA
>JADGAT010000067.1 GCA_015231885.1 SAR324 cluster bacterium | reverse complement strand
AAATTACGGCGGTAAGCTATTGAAAATAAATAATTTTTTATAAATCAATAGTAGAAGCGAATTCATGCGGTCGCATGATTTCGTAAGAACATAGCAGTGAAGATCATTAGTGACGAGTCTTAATCTCCAAAATGGTTCAGCGGGAACATTCACGCAGAGGCAAAATACAAAGATTATCAAAAAATAGAAGTTTTTGATTTTATTACATTAAATATGTTTGATAATCTAGCGTGCCGTCCATACAAATGTCCCTGCTAGTCCAAATAGGCTTGATCATATTTTAGCCCTAATACTCGGCATTGCGACGGTACGTCGCAAGCGGGACGGACCAGAGGCAATAACCGTACAATTGAGCAAAACTTGGAAAATTGAGTTGGCAGGCTTCTTGAAAGAATTAAACAACCTGAAAGAAAAGGCAACATTATGGCAAAAAAAGCATTAGTTATGGATGATTCGCCCATCATCCGCAAAATGGTGACATTTGGGCTGCAGAAGACAAAAAGCTATGAAGTGGTCCAGGCCGGTAATGGCCAGGAGGGATTGGACTTGACGAAGCAGCACGAGTTCGACTTGATTTTCAGCGACATCAACATGCCGCAGATGAACGGCGTCGAGTTTTTGACAGAATTCCGGAAAGGCAACAAGACCACTCCAGTATTCATGCTGACTTCAGAACAGGAGAGTACTTTCAAACCCAAGTGTTTGGAACTGGGAGCTAATGGATTTTTTAAGAAACCGTTCAAACCCAATACCATTGAAGCAGCATTGAAGCAGCTGCTGGATGAGAACGCATAGAGGAAATGAGAAACATGGGCAAGATTATTGAACTCAGAGAATACAAAGATAATGGAGAAGCGGTCGGTTTATCGTTTGGACAGGAAGAAACCCTGGAGGTCAATTCCATAGACCAGCTCCTTTCTTTTGTGGAGAAAACTGAGGGAAATTGTTCATTGACGATCAATTTGCCAAAATCTGAATTGGTCAAGGCCATTGCTCCGCTGCTGGAATTACTGCGCAGCAGCAACCCCCTGGTCCAAAAGCATGTTCTGGAAGTATTGGGAAACATGGAAATCCCTGAAGTGGCTCCTCACATCATTCCTTATTGTTTTCAACCCGATCTTTATGTCCGGATGCAGGCAGTCAAGTCCCTAAAGCTGCTGGGACAGCCTACGGCAGTCCTGCCTTTGAAAGAATTGCTGCAGGAGAAAAACTCCCAACTGAAAAATATGGCTGCTGCGACCTTGAAGCATCTGGTCGATGACCAGTTTCTGCTGATGATGATAGCACATGAGGAAGCCAAAACAGAAGGCCCTGTTCTCGAAACATTTTTTGAGCTGATTTCTCTTTTTGATAACCAGGAACTGGCAAAATTTTCCCCCACGACCATCAAAAAGGTTTTTGATTTTTTTCATCAGCATTATGAAAAAAGCAGGCAGATTGAAGAAGATTTATTAAAAAAACAATGGGAAGCTGAAGCGGTTGCCAGCAATTTGCTGCAGCAGAAGCAGAAATTGAAAAAAAGTTATTCGGATTCAAGGCTGGAACTCGAGGTTTTTAGAACCAGCATGCTGCCCGTGCTGCCGGAAACCAAAATGCTGCCTGGGGCGACAGACGACCAGGCCAGTGAACTGAGGCGGCTGCATACCGAATATGAACATCTGAACCAGGAGAATGAAAAGTCCAAAGAGGAGATTTCGAATCTGCTGCTCATGATTAAGGAACTGGAGGAGCAAATCGAAACAGCCTCAACTGCTGAGGCAGAGGAACCCTTTCTTGCTGAGGAAGCCCTCGATGAAGCGATGGAAGAAGCTGCGGAGGAACCCTCTGAAGAGACGGCACAAGAGCACTTTGATGCTGGAATCTATAAACTGAATGAAGATATCCTGGGTGATTTGATCATTGACAGTCATGAGGGAGCCGTACCCAAATCGGCTTCTGTTGTGGAATTTCCTCAGGTTCTTGTGATGGTTGAGCAAAATCCAGCGGCATCGGAATACATGCGAAGTCTGTTGAATCACGCTGGATTCCCCAACATCCGCAGTTTTCTTGACGGCAGGCTGGCTTTAGAGCATGTCAATCAGTATCACTCGGAAATCAGTCTGATTCTGGCGGCTCAGAAAATGCCCCAAATGGATGGTCTCGAGTTCCTGGGTCGCATCCGCGCATGGGAGCAGGAACAAAGCATGGAGGATTGTCCTGTGGTGATGATTACAGAAGAAATCAACGCCTACAAGCTTAGTCAATTGACGGGTGCTGGTGCTACGGAAGTGTTTCCACGCCTGTTCATTCCCGAAGAACTGGCAGAAAGCATTGTTCGGCATTCGGGGGCCGAAGGGCAAAACAACGAGGCGGCTGCAAAAAAACAACTCATGGAGGATGCCAAACAGCACTTGGCCCGTTATTGCAAACTGCATAAAAAACGAATTTCACTGGCTTTTAAAAATTATAAAAATTTGAGAGCCATTCCGGTGGAAGACGAGGGATTTCAAACCCTTTTTGATAAATTGATCGAGTTCAGTGTTGCTTCTGCCGCGAATAATAGCAGAATCACCCTGCATTGGAAGTCCTTCAATGAAAACGGTGTGCCAGAATGCTTGTTATCGGCAAGTTTTCCTCCGGATGAGGGAATGGTATTCAAGTACCTGGAAATGGAATTCAGCAGCAAAGATCATTTTTCTGAGGGGAACATCAGTTGGGAATCTGAGGCAAATGCCGTCCAGGTGTCACTTCCCTATACCGTACTTGAAGCAATAGAGGAAGATGAGCCAGCAGAACAATTGGTGGAAGATCAGGATGATGAGGAGATCTTTGATTTGCTGGATGAATTGGAAGAAGACGATTCGGATATTCAGAAAATCATCGGCAAACTCCGCAGTTTTTGTGAGGAAGAGCCGTTTCGCCTGTTTTCGGTGATGGATTATCTGCATGATGGTCATTTTGAAAGGGCGAACCAGGAAATTTTAGAGATGTTCCAGCAATTGAACCGCGTGGATGTCATTCCTTACTTAATCCGCCGGTTTCAACAGCTTCACAAGGAATATAAACTGTGGACGCTTTCTTTTATCGCAGAAAAAGACATCAAGGCGGGTCTTTATTTCATCATCAGCGTGTTGCGGGATCAGGATGAGGAAGTCCGGCATCGAGCGTTAGCGGTTTTACTGCAGCAGTTTGATGCTTCTTTTCTGAATTTGCTGGTGCATTCGTTTATCCGGACATTCCGTTTGCCAAGAACCCTGCATAGGCTGGAAATATTGAAGCGGCTTCCTGCCAGGGAGCGTTCCGCGTTTTTCCAGATTTTGCTGTTCAATGAGCAGTTTGAGCAATCGGTCCCGTTTCTTTTCGGCTATCTGGACGAGGCCGCACCTTTTGAGCAGGAATCCATTTACATCGCGCTGGCGGCTCAAAAATCCCTTCGCTACTTGGATGAAGAACAGATACAGATCCTTCAGAAACATTTCGAAGACAAGCAGGTTCTTCATCAATTTCCCCGGATTACGGTCAGCCTCCTGCTTTCGACCACCGGAGAGATGCTGGAATGGATTATGGAGAATATAAAGCCCAATCACTGGGTGGAAGTTTTCAAACCAAGGTTTGTGGAAGATGTCAAGTCGGGATGGGAAGCCATGGGACCCTTCATCCAGGAAGGGATGCAGGAAATTCTGGATCACATCATCCATGCCGATGGTTTGCTTTTTGGAGAACCGCTTGATGAAGACAAAGAAAAGGAAATATACCGCATGTTTCATATGAGCAAAGGAGTGGCCCTTAGTTTGGATTTGGAGATTCTGGTTGCCCTCTATCATAGTATCGAAAGTATATGGTCAGGGTTGACACCGAATGTCGAAGAGAAGGTTGAAGAATCCAAACGATTGAAGTCAAATTTTAAATGTCTGTTGGAAGTCACCAAATCCGCAGACCGTATCATCAATCTGGCCAACCAGGATGACTCCTTCCTGCTCGAAAAAAAGGCACTCAACAGCATTTTTCCAAGAATTGAACATCTGTTCAACAAGTTGATTGCGATGCTGAAGAAAAAGGCGAAACTGAGTCTGCTGGAAGAAAAAGAATTTTATTTTGAGCCATCGGTCCTCACGTCGCTGAACGAAATTCTGATTCAGCTCCTGAAAAATTCGGTCGATCATGGTATGGAAACGGGAGAAGAACGAACCAGTCTTGGCAAACCAGAGGCTGGTGATATTCAGGTGCGCATTGCTGAAAAAGACGGAGGCATGGAGATCACAGTTTCCGATGACGGCCAGGGGCTCAATGTGGAGAAAATTGCACAGCGTTGCGTGGAAAAGGAACTTTTGACTGCCAAAGAGGCTCAGGCAATCACCGCTGATGAGAACCGGCATCCCGAAGTGTATGATTTCATTTTTGCTTCCCAGTTCAGTACAGCACAAAAAGCATCTGAAGTTTCTGGACGCGGCGTGGGTATGGATATCATCAGGTCGGAAGTCGAAGGAATGGGGGGAATCATCCGTATTGAATCACGACGAGGAAAAGGCAGCTCCTTCATTATCCAAATTCCTGTAGACTGAATTAATTTTATGGAAAACAAACATATACTTTTTGTTGATGATGAGCAGGCACTCCATTCATTCATGCGCTCGGTGCTGGAGCCAAAAGGTTTCCGACTCACTACTGTATTAAACGGCAGGGATGCTTTAGTTCGAATCCAGGAAAAAGAAGAGTCGGGCAGTCAATATGACTTGATGATTACGGATTTGGCCATGCCGATACTGGGGGGATTGGGGTTGATCAGTGCCATCAAAGATCAAAATATTGAACTGCCGATTATTGTGCTGACAGGCTTTGGGGAAAGAGAAATTGTGGTGGATCTCTTAAACATGGGCATCAATACCTTCCTGGATAAACCCATTCTCCCGAAAGACTTGTGCCTTTGTGTGGAAGGCGTGTTACAAGATATTGAGGATGAGAAAAAAAGACGTGCTGAGGAATTGAGACGGCTCCAGGAAGAAAAACAGCAGGAAGCTCTGCTTTTGGAAGCAGAACAGGACACGGCCGAATTTTTCAACTCCATTTTTTATTTTTTTGTCTTAGCTAATCTGGAAGAAACACCGCTGCTGGAAATTCTGGAATCGGCCTTGAGCTTTTTGCAGGATGAAATGCAGCTTGATGTGGTGCTGATGCTGGATTCCGGAGAAATTTGCGGGGAGCTGAGGGAAGGAGAAATGGATCTGTTCCTGGAAGCTGACAAGGATGATGAACTGTATTTTAAAAAAGATGATTATTCGGTTTGTTCGGTGTCTCCACTGAGTGTCTTGGTTCGTAATGCTGCCGAACTGGAACAGGACAAACTGGATGTTTTCACATCTGCTGCTGCATCGCGTCTTACCTTTGCATTGGCACAGGACAATAAAAAGATCATGAACACCATCTTAGGGGAAGCCGTGTTCATGATCAACTCGAAAGGACAGGTTGAACCTGGGGCGACAGATGTGTGTCTGCACATGTTCAATGTCGACAATCATGAACAATTGCTCAAAAATTCACCGGGGGAACTGTTGTATGGGAAATCGAAAGAAGCCGATCTTTTTCAGGAATGGATAGAGCTGTGTTTTAACAGCCCTTTGGATTTTGGGGAGCTGCAGGCTCTGCAGCCGAAAGAGATCACGACGCTGGATAATGAGATTCTGAACCTGGACTTTTTCCCGATTTACTACCCTGATAAAGATCAGGATCTACGTTTTATTTTATTAAAATTTAGAGACATCACCCAGCTGCGCAAGCAGGAAGAGGAACTGGAACATTTGGATCAAAGCAACATGGCCGTCATCCGTGTCATTCAGCATCGTAACGCCTTTCGCAACTATTATCAGCTGATTGCGGACAATCTTTCCAGACGCAGCCATATCCTTTCTATGCAAACAGAAGATCTTACCCGAACGCTGCACACGGCCAAAGGCATGTCCGGACTCTTTAACCTAAATACAATCCAGGAAAAGTGCCATGCGGCAGAAACGTTGCTGAAAGAAGGAAAAGAAGTTGCTCACGAGGGAGAGGTGATGGACTTGATTTTGTCTATCCAGGAGTTTTTGGATAGTTTTCTTGAGGAGCATGATGAGGTATTGGGTGCGGTGCTGGGAGAAGATGACCGAATTTATTCAGTGGATCGAAACTGGTACCTTCAAGTGCAGAAGAATGCCTTGCAAAAAGAAAGTTTTGACAAGGTTGGAGTGGAAAACATTTTCAAACAGATTACTTTTGTCCCTTTACGAAGCCTCTTTGAACATTTTGGTATGCTGCTGCAGGATTTAGCAGTCAATCGTGGTAAATTGCTGCATCCTCTTGACATTCATGATGACAACCAAATTTTTGTGCCCGATCAGATCTTAAATTCTCTGGCCAACTCCTTAATTCACATATTTCGCAATGCAGTGGACCATGGGATCGCTGAGCCTGAAGTACGCGCGTCTCAACAAAAAGATGAATATGGAACAATCAAGCTGCTTTTGCAGACAAGCCTTCATCACCTGGTGATGATTATTGAAGATGATGGACAGGGAATGGATCTCGATAAACTGAAAGCCTCTGCGGTGTCCAAAGGAGTGATTGGTGTGGAACAAGCGAAAACCATGAAAGAGGAGGAGGCCAAACAATTGGTTTTCATGGACGGTTTCTCCACCAAGGAACAGGCCGATATGGTCAGCGGACGAGGAGTCGGCATGGGTGATGTGAAAAATTCATGTGTGCAATTGGGGGGCAGTATCGATTATCAAACGACCCAGGGAAGGGGCACCAGCTGGTGTATTAAAATTCCACTCATCTCTATATACGGAGAGAGTATGCTCCCCGGTCCTTTTGCCCTAAAAGCAAATTAATAATGTATGAAAAAAATTCTCATCGTCGATGACAGCGAATTCATCATTGAGCAACTCATGGACGTATTGACTGATTTAGGTTATCAGCCCAGCTCCCTTCAAACAGGAACGGGGTTACTTGCTATGCTGGGGCAGAGCAGAGTGGATCTCATTCTGATGGATATCCACATGCCCGAAATCAGCGGTATTGAATTGCTCAAAGAATTGAGGGAGCAGCCTGATTATGACGATATTCCGGTGGTGATGATGACGAGCGATGATGATCCTCAGGTCCTGCTGGAATGTTTTGATGCGGGAGCGGTTGATTTCATCAGAAAACCGTTGGAAGAACTGGAAATTCAGGCCCGACTGCGTACGGTCTCTACGTTGAGTGATACGCTTCGTGATTTAAATGATACGGTGAGCATTCAGACAGATCTTTCCAATAATCTGCTCAAGAACGGTCTGGAACTGAAGGAACTGCAGGCAAAAGAACAGGATTTTTCTAATTTCCTCACTTCGGTTCTTTATTTTATTCTGGGAAATTTGGAAACGACCTCCCTGGCAGAAACGCTTGTTTCAATCCATGATTTTTTTGCAGAAGAAATCAGTCTGGATACTTTTTTGATGGTCAAGGATGGCAGAGTCCATGGCACCTTCACTGAGGAAGAAAAAACATTTTTGAAAGAGGTCTTTGCACAGGAGGAATACCAGGTGGATCGCGATGGCTTTTTTGCCATCACCATTGCCCCACTGGCCATCTTGTTCCGGCATGATCATGAGAATGTGGATATGGACAAGGTTCATACATTTTTATCCACAGCCGCTCCTCGCATCGGACATGTGATTGAACTGGAAAACAAGCAGATCATGAGCGGTATTTTGGAAGAAGCCATTTTAATGGTCAATGCTTCTGGAAAAGTTGAGCCTGGGTTTTCTGATATCTGCCTCGACATGTTTGGTATAGAGGACAAAGAAACTTTTCTGGACACTCCGCCTGGGTCGTTGTTCTATAAAGAACCAAGAGGAATTAATGATTTTGGGGAATGGGTGGATCTGTGTTTTCAAGGTGTCTTGGATTTTAAGGATGTGCGGGGTTTGCAGCCCGAGGAAGTGCTGACCGAAGACGGGAGGATACTGGAATTGGACATCATCCCCATCTATGATCAGGAACGTCTGTCCGATGAACAAATCCTCCATTTTATTTTGTTCAAATTAACAGACATCACGCAGCTGCGTCAGCAGGAAAAGGAACTGGAACATGTGGAAGCAAGCAATCTGGCTGTCATTCGGGTCATTCAGCACCGAACCGCATTCAGCAGTTACCATAACTTGGTTCAAGAAAAACTTTCCAAACCAGAAGCGGTTTTGTCTGCAGCAAAAGAGGACTTGATCCGGTCTCTGCATACGGCTAAAGGCATGTCGGGTTTGTTCAATTTGAATACCATTCAGAACAAGTGCCATGATGCGGAGACTCTGTTGAAAGAAGGAAACGAGCGCACTCCGGAAAGTGATGTGGTCCAGATGATCTTGTCCATCTCCGAATTTTTAGAGACGTTCCTGGAGAAAAACAAGGATGTCCTGCAGGTGGTGCTGGGAGAACAAAAAAATGTGTTTTCTGTTGACCGGAAATGGTACACGCATGTTCAAAAACAGTTTCATGAGAAACGCAATATCACCAGAGGAGAGGTCAATCAACTCATCCGGCAGATCACCTATGCTCCTTTGAAAAACCTGTTCAGTCATTTCGACATGATGCTTCAAGATTTGGCCGGCAGCAGAGGAAAGTTGCTGCATTCCCTGACTGTCCATGATGACAATGGTATTTTTGTACCGGATGGTGTTTTGAACACGCTGGTGAGTTCGCTGATCCATATTTTTCGCAATGCGGTGGATCATGGCATCGAAGAACCGGACATAAGAATAGAGCGAAATAAAGATGAATATGGCAGCATCCGCCTGTTTTTAATGTCCAGCAAGGAAAAACTGATCATCTTCATTGATGATGACGGGCAAGGGATTGATCTGGCTAAATTGAAAGCCTCTGCGGTATCCAAAGGTGTGATTGACAAGGAACAGGCAAACAAAATGACGGAGCCCGAAGTCAAACAATTGGTTTTCATGGACGGTTTCTCCACCAAGGAACAGGCCGATATGATCAGCGGACGAGGAGTCGGGATGGCGGATGTGCAGAATGCCTGTACTAAACTCGGAGGAACGATTGACTACCAGACTGTTGCAGGAAAAGGGACTTGCTGGCGTATTGAAGTTCCGCTGACAGCCCTTTATGGAAAAAATGTGCTACCTGGTAATTTTGCCATGAAGCCTTTTAAAGAGTTATAGTAGCTTAATCAGTGTGGCTACTGCTCCGATTCCAATGACGAGCATGGTGCAAAGCCGTGTGGTGAGACGTAATTCAAGTTCTTTGAGCCGGGTTTCCGTTGACTTCGGCGATATTACGTTTGACTTCGGCGATATCATGCTTGGTTGCTAAATCTTTCTCCAGGGTTACCCTGTCAATGGACATAGGTTTTTCGTATGAAGAGTACCATCATTGATTTAAATCATTACAGAGGTCAATCCACGACGCTGGAGATTGCTCTCGAAATCCTGTCGAACTGGGATTCCCAGAAACCTTCGGAGCAATTAACCCGTGACCAAAACAGGATAAGAAGGCTGCTTCCCTCTCTTTTTCAGGAGTTGTCTGATAAGGAAATGGAGGTGAAATCCAAAGTCTTTACCTTGCTGGGGAAGGCTGCTATTCCCAATGCGGCAGCATTTCTGGTGAGTTATCTCAATGATATCGAATTAGAAATAAGGGAGAGCGTTATTGGGGCTTTGGGATTGTTGCAGGACCCCATTGCCATCCTTCCTTTGAAAAATGCCTATACCAACGAATCTGCCGAATTGCGGCCTCAGATTATCCAATCCCTGCTCCAACTGGTCAATGATCAGTTCTTTTTCCAATTACTGGGAAAAGACCCCAACCTGAATAAAATTACCATTGCTTTGGAGCTTTTGGACATGCTGGCTTCTGAAAGCAATTTACTGCTGTCACCAGAAGGATTCCGCAGTTTCCTGGATCAAATAGTTCCCCATTTCCAGAATCTGAGACGTTCTGCCTTTGATGTCAAGATCCTCAAGCAGACCATTCAATCGCTCCAGGAAGATCTGCACCATAATCTGGAACAAAGCGAAAGCTCACTGGAAACCATGAAATTTCAGCTGAAAATCCAGCACACACAGCTGCAGAGTTTTTTGGAATTCAACAACGATCCTGCGCTTTCTGAAGATGAACTGGAGGTGACTCCTATCCTGGCGGATAGTCAGGATGCCTTCGAAGCAGAAGCTGACATTGAACAGCAGACGGAGCTTTTGACCGGGCCGGGGGATGCATCGCCGAAAATTCATCCGTTGATGGAAACCCTGACCAAATCCGTGGAAAGCCTTGCTTCGAGGCTGGATGAAGTCACACAAAAGCTGGAACAGCTTCCTGCGGAATCATCGGACTCTGAGGTGCACGATGCTTTCCCTGCGGCACTCGAAGAGACTGGCGGAGAAATTACAGAAGAGGCCGACGAAGAACAAGGGGTGGGAACCGTTGATGAAATCGCTGCGGATTTCACAGAAGAAGCAGTCGAAGAAGAACCCGAATTTGATCCAAATTTACTGACTCTTGAGTTGACTGACAATGATCAAGAGTTGATCCAGGGGCTTTTTGGAACAGAAATTCAACAACCCGCTGCGCCAGACAATCCTCCGTTGGAAGGAAGTATTTTTGTGTTAGACGACAACCCGCTGATGCTGAAAAATATTGAAGGCTTGATGCAGTATACGGGGTTTTCCGAAGTGAAAACATTTTCTAATCCCATGCAGGCATTGAAAGAATATAAAGCAGAACACGAAAATCTGGTTTTGATTGCCTCCGATTGGAAGATGCCTGTGATGGATGGTCGGGAATTCATGAAAGCGGTTCGTGATTTTGAGAAGGAGGAGAGCTTGACCGCTTGTCCTATTATTTTTATTACGGATGAAACGAATATCTACCAGATCCAGATTTTGCTGGAAGAAGGCGCACAACGGGTTATTCCCAAACCCTTTGTCCCAGATGAACTGATTCAGGTGGTCAAAGAAATAACCGGGGTGGATCAGCAGGGAGACGGCAGCATTTCTTTTCTGGATTTGAAAGCACTGCTGCTCCAAGCCAACCGGAACGCTTTTGTTGAGAATAAAAAGAATGTTAAGAAAAAACTGAAATACCGAAAAAACTTACAAATCAACAGCAAAATCGAGGAGGATTTAGAGCAATGTCTGACGCTGATTATTTCGGTTGCCAATGTTTTGTCTCTTCCCGGTCACAGTGTTTTGATGAACGTGGATCAATCAGAAAACGACGAGTCGGCAGCAGTCGTCATTTTAGAAGGAACAACAGACTATTGTTCCGAGAGCGAGGTGAAGCAGGAAGTCAAGGCAGAGGAAAGTAAGGATTCTGGCGATTTTCTTTCAGAATTGCAGAATTTGATTGGTACGGATTCTGCTGATGGGTTTTCCCTGGCTGGATTGCTCAATCAGGACAAACCAGTAGCAGATACGGCTGAGTCGCCAGAGCCTGAAAATAAAGGCTGGAGTTTGAAAAGTTTTGTGGCGGCCCATTCCGAATATGAGCAACTGTTCAATTATGTCGACAAGGTAGAGGGGCGTCTGGACTGTGAACTGGAAAACGGAAAATTTTCTCTGAACTTGTCATTTTCCTGGTCTATGGAAGAGGAAGAACCTCAGCTGGTGTTGGATAAAGCGGAAGAACTCCCTGATGCCGTTGATGGTGATGATGAAGTGGAAGCCTTCCAATATTTAGTGGATCTGGAAGAAGACGGGGAAGTGGAAGCAACAATCCGTGATCTTGAAAAACTGTGTGCCCGCGAGCCAACCCAGATTTTTCATGTGGTGGATTATCTGCATGATGGTCATTTTGAAAGAGCGTCACGAGAAATTCTGGAGATGTTTCACCGCCTCAATCGGATTGATGTCATTCCTTATCTGATCCGTCGTTTTCCGCATCTGCACAAAGAATTCAAACTCTGGACCTTGTCTTTTATTGCCGAACACGACATCCGGTACGGTTTCTTTTTCATTATCAGTGTGCTGCGCGATCAGGACAAAGATGTGAGGCATCGGGCAATGGCGGTGCTGGTAGAACATTTTGACATGCGTTTTCTCCCATTAATGATCCACTCGCTCAAGCACACGTTTAATATGCCCAAAGGGCTGGAGGAAAATGCTTTTTTGCGAAACCTGCCGGACCGTGAGCGCTCGGCTGTGTTGTCGATTCTTTTGTTCAGCAGTGATTTTGAGCAATCGGTTCCCATGCTGCTGGGCTATCTGGATGTTGCCGACCCCTATGAATGCGAGCAGGTCTACAAATCGCTTGGACATCAAGAGTCTCTCAAGTATCTGGATCAAACACAAATTACCGTATTGACCCAACACTTGGAAAACGAAAAGATACTGGAGCAATTTCCACGTCTGGCATTACAGCTTTTACGGTCGTCTTCTACAGAACTTCTAACCTGGCTTTTGGGAAGAATCCATCATGAGCGTTGGAAAGATGTGTTCAAGGCCCGTTTTATCAGTGATATCAAAACGGCCTGGGAGGCCGTCAGCGATTTTCTGGGGGAAGGCATCGAAGAAATTTTAAAGAATTTGCAGAGCGCAAACGCAATCACGCAGAAAGAATTGCTGATGCAGGAAGATGGTGAGGAATTGTATCGGTTGTTTCATACCAGTAAAGGCGTTGCGCTTTCTCTGGATATGGAAATACTGGGTGCTTTGTATCATCATCTGGAAAATCTCTTAAAGGATATCTTACCCATTACGGCGCCAGAGGACTGGCCCGAACATCACGATTTTATTGAAAAAGTGACTTCGACATTGGAAGTGAGCGAAGTGGCGCACAGTATTTTGGCCCGGGCGTTTAAAAATGATACTTTCTTGAAAAAAGCCATATTTGTCCATTATTTGTTTCCTCGGTTGGAGCAGCTGGCTCACAAACTGGGAACGATGCTGCAGAAAAATCTGGAAATCCATTTTCTGGAAGAAAATACCCTGCAGGTCGATTCGAGCCTGTTTCAGATTTTGAACAACTGTCTCATTCAGTTTATCAAAAACTGCATAGATCATGGCATTGAGCTGCCTGAAGAGAGACTTCGGCAAAATAAGCCGGAGAAGGCAACGGTGAATGTGCGGATCAGCACCCAAGACAAAACTGCCAGAATCCTGATTGAAGATGATGGAGCAGGACTTGATACGGACAAAATCCTGGAGAAAGCCGTAGATCGGAATATTCTTACGTCTGAAGAAGCCGTGCAGATAAAAAATGATCCCAATCGCCGAAAAGAGATCTTTGCACTGGTTTTCTCGTCACAGCTCTCTACGGCAAAAAGCGCTTCCATGGTCTCTGGCAGAGGGGTTGGGATGGATATTGTCCGTTCGGAAATCAAAAAGCTGGGGGGATCCATTGAGTGTGAATCCGAACGAGGAAAAGGCTCCTCTTTTTGCGTGATCCTTCCTTTCCAAATGCCGGACCATGTCATTGTGGAAGTTGAGTACTAAAATGGATGCAGGCATTGTGAAATTGCGGTGTCATGAAGTATGGACGAGAGATGACGGCATTACGGTGCTTTCTATTCTGCCGGATGCTGCTGTCATGCTGGAAGATGCCGAGGAGGTGTGTCAGGAAGTTGTGAAGATCAATCAAGGGGAGCCGCGGCCATTGCTGGTGGATATGAGACAAATCGGCTCAATTACCAGCGAGGCAAAGGCCCGTTATACCAAGGAACAGGCAAGTATCAGCGCCATGGCTCTGTTAGTGAATCACCCGATTGAAAAAATGTTAGGCAATTATTGGGTTGTCCATCAATTGGAGACACTTACCAAATTGTTTATTTCGGAAAAAGAAGCCGTGGAGTGGTTAAGGAAGTATTTATAAGGAGCGATAGCAATGAAAACATACAATGTTTTGGCTGTGGATGACAGCCTCACCAGCCTTTTGTTTTTGCAGCAGGTTTTCAAAAAGGAAAAAGACTTTTTCTTAAAGACGGCATATAATGCTGACGAGGTTTGGAGAATCCTCGCGTCTCAGAGCATTGAGTACGACCTGCTGATTGTTGACCGCATGATGCCTGGAATTTCTGGTGATCAACTGGTGAAAAATATTCGCAAGAAAAAAGGCCCGAACCAGGAAATTCCGGTGATCATGCTATCAGCAAAAGACTCTCATGATGAAATGGCGGAAGGAATTGAAATGGGGGCGGACTACTATTTGTCAAAGCCCTATGATAAAGAAATTCTTCTGCAGTATGCGAGAAGTGCCATCGTAAAATACCGCAAGCGTAAGCAGGAATGGTTTCAGATCCAGCAGGAACGCCTGAGTAATTACAATAAGGACTGCTACATCAATTTCATGGTGGGCAGTTCGAATTATGAAGATCCTGACTCATTGCTGCAGTTTTCCTTTGAATCCATCAAAAAGTTTAAATTTGAAAATTGGCCTACCATGGAGGTTTCCATGCTGTCAAGGGAGGATGGTATCGAAAATGGACGATCGGATCGATCCTCTGATATTAGCCAATTGGGCGCAATGGATAAATCTATTTTGAAAAAGGCACTGCAGGAATTTGTTGTGGAATCAGAAAGCTCGTTGTCCACCGTCTATGGCGCATGGGCTATTCTGTGGGACTTTGAGGACGATATTGACGATGCCAGCGGATTGGCCATTTTGATTCATAATTTTCCTTCCCCTAATGCTTCAGACCCCAGCGTTCTTAAGGAACGAGAATTCATTCGGGGAGAAATACAGGATGTCGTGGCCAAGGTGCTGGAGAGGACATCGGAATTGCTGCAAAAGATGAGCACGCAACGGAAATTGGAAGAGGCCAACGTGTTGCTGGAAACACAAAAAGCGTCCCTGGAAAAAGAAAGGGAGCATATCAAGAAAATTGTGACTTACAGCACCAATGAGTTTGAAAAGATTTCGATGGGTAATGATCAGAACCAGGAACGGCAGATGGAACTGTGGGAGAATGCGATTGAAGCTTTGAACGACTCTTTTGATGTGGCAAAAGGTTTGACTGGAGATCCTGCAGAAGTTCAAGAAACGCAAATTGCCCTTTGGGAAAATACAAAACAATTACTGAACGACTGTTTCAACGGGTCTTTGGGACTGTTTACGGAATTGCAGCCCACCCAGCAGACGTTCATGAATACCCTGACACAGCTCAAAGCTCTTTATGATGATACAGTCGTTAATGAAAACCTGACTCCTGGGGAAATGAGTGATGGCGGAGAAGACAAGCAGCAGGGGGTTGATGATCTACTGGCCTCATTAGGGCTGTGAGTCACTTGATACTACTGTACTTCAAAAAAGATTTAATATGACATCTTTAAGAAAGACAAAATATGGAGATATCCCACCGAATTGAAAATGGTATTTGCGTTATTGATGTTGCTGATAAACTGACCAGAGACAAAACAAAGAACCTTCAGTCTTATGCGGTGGCCTTGCTTAGCCAGGATATCAAGGCTTTACTGTTCAATGTATCAGACAGCAAGAAAATAGACTCAGATGGGCTCGGAACCCTGATGCTTGTTTCTAAAAGAGCAACCGAGCATGAGGTTCAATTTGCTATCTGCAGTCCCAATAATTACACTTCCATGATTCTGGATGTGACCAGCATCGATAAAATCTTGTCTGTTTATCAAACGGAGGAGGAGGCATTGTCTGCTTTAGCCGGTTAATCCTTGCCCGCAAATGTTTCGGCAAGGGCAGACAAGAACTCTTGCTCGTAGGCCCTCGGCTTAATATAGGCTAGAAACCCTTTTTGGGGTATTCCTTCCATTAATAGAAAAATTTCCTCTTCTTTGTTCAGATTCTCCCAGCTGAATCCTTTTTCCTGGAGCTGTTGAGAGAGGTTCTCTCTGTCCTTAAATCCAGAATCCGGTTTGCATTTGATTCGGGCATAGCTGTCCTTGGGAGAATAACTCGGTCCGTCTGCCAGGGAAAACGCTTTTTTGCCGATGCGCCGCAGCAGATCAAAATCCATGATATCAAGCAGGTAGGCTCCTCTTTTCCGTTTTAGAATATTTTTCTTTGAAACGGAGACGGGCTGATCCAGGTAGATGATCACATCAAAACAATCGAGATCTTGTGTGCGCAGCAGGCGATGGTGTTCGTAAACAACCAGTTCCTTAGTCAGAGGAAGCGGCTGATCCATGTGCTGATGGTCAAGACAGACAGCCTGCATACCCAATTGATTGGCAAGTGCTCTGGCCAGCGTGCTTTTGCCGCTGCCGGGAACGCCATCAACGGCGATTCGGTTAAGAACCGTATGGTTAACGTTGAGAATTTCAGAGATTTGCTGTGCTTCCTGCCGAGCTTGTTCCGGAAAATCAGGGGTGTCATTGATTTCTTGCAGCAGAGAATCTGACAGAAATTGTAGATTGGTCTGTACTCCTTCTTTATTCAGTACATTCCTCAAAAAAGCCATCCCCATGGACATAGCAGAGCTTGCGAGGTCTTCTTTTTTTTTAGCTTTTTTCAGGAGTGATTTTTTTTTCTTTCCCATAACGAGCAACGTTGGATGTTATACGAGCCAGTTCATCTTTAAATTCAGTTAAAAAACCTTCCAATAAGAACGCTGTTTCATGCTGCTGTATTGGATACAGATTCTAGCCCGATTGGAGCGTATTTTTAAACGCATGAGAGGCTGACAGGCGTAGCGCACGCCTTCAATAGTCTTTAAATACCCCTCTCCAGACATGTCATTTTCCACTTGGAAAATCCAGCTGTTGGCAATTTTTTTTGGAACCAGTTGGCAATGTCTCGGATTTTTGTTGGCATACACAACAAAACAGTTTTCCTGATACGCCGATTTTAAAACTTCGAAGGGAATCCCTGCAACAAAATTTCCGCTGAGCTGATCTTTGAGTTCTTCCCTTTCATTGAATTCGTACCATGCCAGTTCCCGTGCATAATACCATTCCTGCTGATTGTTGGTAGTTTCGGTAAACACTTCGGCAATTGACAGACAGGATTCTGCTTCAAGAGTCTGCAGCTGAATGACCTCATCTGGTATATTGGGGTTGGCTTCCATTAAGTAATATTCTTCCATGGTGTCCTTTCTAGGTTGATTTATCTATTAACTGCTCATTGTTGCTATTTATTAAAACAATTTTTATGCCAAATTTCACCGCATTCGTTCTTTCTTTGTTTTGTGGGAATTGCGTGAAACCATGCTCCGATTAGGGATGCCAAAATAATAATTGAAATAATTGAAATAATTGAAATAATTGAAATAATTGAAATAATTGAAATAGATGGATAATCTGAGTATTGTATTGACTTTATTCGTGCAAAAAAGGTAATTCTATAGCGCTAATTTTTTTTTATCATTGCAGGTAAAATTACTTTTGTATATTCCTGATGAACAGAGGGAAATAGATAAATCAGGGTCACATTTTATTGGAAACAATATTTCCGAGTCTTTAATCTTATTTAAATGTGATTGAAAATATATGCACCACTGGATTGGAGTTTATATATGACAAGTTGTGAAAAATGCCACGGAGGAGACTCTGGATGTCTTGAGTTACCTAAGGCTGATGCAAATTTTGTGATCATTGGAAACATGAATGTTGGCAAATCGACTCTTTTTTCCAGGTTGAGCGGTAAAGAGAAGTCGAGTGTCAACATCCCTGGAACGACGGTTTCGATCAGCAGTGGGAAAATCAAAGGCACAGAGAGTATGATTTTTGACACTCCCGGTATTCATTCCATCTTCTCTTCCAATGAAGATGAGCGTGCCTCCCGAGATGTTTTTTTATTACCGGCTCTTCAGGAAAAGAGGCCTGGCATTGTCTTAACCATGGATGCTAAAAACCTGAAGCGTTCACTGGCCATTGCGCTTCAATATGCGGAATATGGATTGCCGATGCTGGTGGTGGTCAATATGATTGATGAAGCTGCATCGAGAGGCATTGAGATTGATTACCACAAGCTTTCTGAAAAATTAGGTCTGAAGGTTTGTACGACCATCGCCCGTGAAGGGATTGGGGTCCATGAAATGCAAGCGGGGCTGGCAGAAGCAAGACCGTCTGCCTTGAAACTGGAATATTCCGATAGTGTGGAAAAATTTTTGGACCTGGTGGAGAAGCTGCTTCATCCGAAGCATATCTCATCACGGGCTCTCGGTCTGCTTCTGCTGTCAGAAGACCCTGCCATGGAACTCTACATTCAAGAACATTTTGGCGAGGGAATGCTGAGTCAGTTGAAGGATTTAGTGGCCGATTACAAACAGGCAGAATCGGCACCTCTGGAAGTATCTCTGAGCAATTATTATCAAAAAGAGGCAGCCAAAATTGCAGACGAGGTTCAAAAAGTCGAAGCACCGACTAGGAACCCTTTTATTTTAACCTTTGGTGACTGGTGTACCCAGCTTTCGACAGGGGTGCCCATTGCCATAGGAATCCTGGTGGTCATGTATTATTTTGTGGGGGCGTTTGGTGCAACATTTCTGGTGGATACCATCAACGGGGCTGTTTTTGAGGCTGTCCTGATTCCCTGGGTCACCAGCCTGGTGGAACCGCTGCCGAGCGAATTTTTCAGAGATATGATCATTGATCCGGACTTTGGTGTTTTACCAACCGGAGTTTTTCTGGCATTGGGTTTAGTGCTGCCGGTCATTTTCTGTTTTTATATTGCCTTTGGTATTTTGGAAGATTCGGGATATTTGCCGCGTATTGCTATCTTGCTGGACCGTGTTTTCCAAAAGATGGGAATGAATGGCAAAGGAGTGATTCCCTTAGTGATGGGATTTTCCTGTATCACGATGGCTATTTTGACAACTCGGGTGCTCAATACGGATAAAGAAAAGAATGTCGCGTCTTTCCTCCTTTTTCTCTGTTTGCCCTGTGCCCCTCTGTTGGCGGTAATGTTGATCATCCTCGATAAGATGCCGGTCTCTGCGACGATTACCGTTTTTGGCCTCATCTTTTCTCAAATCATGCTGGCTGGATATTTAGCCCATAAGCTGTTGCCCGGAGGACACGGGCCATTGATTCTGGAAATCCCTACCATGCGGGTTCCTAAGCCTTGGGCGGTTCTGAAGATGTCTGCGATGAAAACTTACTTTTTCATGAAAGAAGCCCTGCCCATTTTTATCATTGCGTCACTGGCCGTCTTCTTGTTTCAGAGGGTGGGGGGGTTGGCGTTCCTGGAGCAAGCACTGGGACCAGTCATTGACAAAGTGATGGGGTTGCCGGAAAAAAGTATTCAGGTTTTTATCAAAACGATGATCCGTCGGGAAAGCGGTGCGGTGGAGCTGGATCACTTGAGCAGCATCTATACGAATCTGCAGCTGGTGGTCAATCTGCTGCTGATGACCTTTCTTGCTCCCTGTGTCAATGCAATCATTGTTCTTTTCAAAGAGCGAGGGGGACGGGTTGCTACTGCCATCATGGGTGCGGTGATTGTGTATGCCATTGTCCTCTGCAGCATCGTCAATCATACGTGTCAGCTGCTCGGGGTTACGTTTACTAATTAGTGTCTAAACATTTCTTATGCAATCAACGATGATTTTTGCTTTCAGCGATCAGCATGAAAATGTGGAGCTTCAAAAGCTAACAGTATCCATTTTTACTTAAAGGAGCATTTCAAATGAATCAAAGACATGAGGAAATTTTAGAAGCCATTTGGGTTTCTGGGGAAAATAAAAAATATTCCATTCCGGACATCAAAAAGAACTGCCAGCTCGATTTTACGGATGCTGACCTGGCAGAGCTGGAAAAAGAAGGAATGGTTGTCACAAATGCAGACAAGGTCCTGTTTGCGGAAAGTGGAAAACAGCTTGCCGAAAAAATCATGCGCCGTCATCGGCTGGCCGAGGTACTGGTCACCAGTATTTTAAAATTAAAGAATGCCGAAATGGAAAAAGTGGCCTGCCAGGTGGAGCATTCTCTACACCCGGAAGTGGAAGAGTCGATCTGTATCTTGCTGGGACACCCCGAAATTTGCCCTGATGGTAAGCCCATCCCAAAAGGCAAATGCTGCGATCATGGGCTCAAGACGGTGAACAATACTGTAGTCAGTCTACATGATCTGAAACCTGGTGAAAAAGGAAAGATTACCTATATCAAGCCCGGCAGCCATTCCAATTTGCATCACCTGATCTCACTGGGCCTCACTCCTGGAACCATTGTCACAGCCCATCGTAAAAGTCCAGCCTTTTGCATCAAATTCGAACACACCGAACTGGCCCTGGATGAAGATATTGTGAAAAATATTTTTGTTTGGAAAATGAATTAAACCGGGGAGATAACACTTATTTTATGCTGAAGTGATTCCTTTTCAGTTTTGCAGAGCGGGACACTAGGTTTTAATTCGCTAAAAAGCATGACAAGATAGAAAAGTGATGGTTTGTCCAGACAGTATCTTGTCGCTGGATACTGAATCAAATACGATGACATTGTCATCAAGGAAAAAATCTAAAAGATTTATGCCAAATCATAGCATTGAAGCTGGACATCTCAGAGCAAAGTGGTATTTTGGAAGCATACTGGAAGATATGGCCTTAGCCGACTGTCATTATGACTCTGCAATGGAAAAAAAGGCAAGCATCCTCTAATGTGATATGAGAGTATCCGATGTTAGCTCCCCAACCACAACATGTCGTTTACCCGGAATCCGATGGAAAGCCCATGGCTGAAACCGATCTCCACCGTCAGTTGATTATCAAAGCAATCGATATCTTGCAGAAAGCCTTTCCCAATGCCTATGTTTCTGGCAATATATGCTTGTATTATGAACAAGGCAATCCCAGAAAAATGATTTCCCCCGATGTCTTATTGTGCTGCTCTCAAGAACCGGATGTCAAAAGGACTTATTTGGCCTGGGAAGAGAATGCTCAACTGGATTTGGTCATAGAGTTCAGTTCCTTTTCAACACGCAGGGAGGACCATCATAAAAAGAAGCGCATTTATGAACAAATCCTGAAAGTGCCTTATTATGTGATTTTTGATCCTCATGGAATTTATTTGAATGTGTGGCAGTTGAACCATGGAGAATATGCACCATTGGAGCCTGATGAGCAGGGATATTATCATTTATTTCATTTAAATCTTCATCTCGCAATTGAGGAAAATAATTCACTGCGTTTTTTCAATTCTGAGAAAACCCCCCTTTTGACTGTCGGTGAATGGGGTATCCAACTGGCCGAACAAGAATCCAAAAGAGCCGAACAAGAATCCAAAAGAGCCGAACAAGAATCCAAAAGAGCCGAACAAGAATCCAAAAGAGCCGAACAAGAATCCAAAAGAGCCGAACAGGAACGTAAAGAAAAAGAACTAGCGCTAGCCGAACAAAAAAGGCTTCAAAACCTTCTCAAAGCGGCAGGAATTGACCCCTCTTCTGCTTAGAAATTCGAGTACCATCTGATGGGAAAGTCAGTAATGTGGGGGCATTTGGAAGATGAAAGCCTAATATACGAAAGATGTCGGTTTTGCAATTTGACCAATCAATGAGTTAGATGTTTATAGAAAAAATTCAACCGCGTTTCAGTGAAACCAATGCCGCAGGCCACATTGGGTTTGTTGCCTTGCCAGCTTGGTTTGAAAAGGGCATAGAGAGTGTCTATCGGATGTTTGTGCCTAATCTGGCACCTCAAGAATGGACTTTGATTGTTGTAAAATTTGAACTGGAATGTCTGGTTGAAATCCACCATACTGAAGAGGTGACAATAGAAACCATGGTGAAAAGTATTGGTAATTCGTCGTTTTCTCTGGTTCAAACTTTGAACCAGGCAGGTAATCTGTCAGCACGTGCTGGAACCACACTGGTTTATTTTGATTACCAGGAAAAGAAAGCATTGCCAATCCCTGACGACCTCAGAAAAAAACTGGTACTGCACCTATTTCATGAAAAAAAGGAAACTTAAGCGAAATCCTTCATAGGTTCCTGATGGAAAAAAGAGACAATATCAAATCCAGCTCCTTCCAAAGTTTTGCGTAGTTGATTATCATCCTCACATAGCAGGTGAAATGTAATCAATTTTGTGCCTTCGGTCTTTTCTGGTGAAGAGATCACGCTCAATATCTGATAACCATGCTCGCTGATGGCTTCCAATACATGGAAAAGTTGTTTTGGTTTGTCTTCAACTCTTAATTCAACCCGGGTGCAGGAACTGTCAACGTTCATGGCATCCATTAAAAACTGCATGACATCGGTCGTTGTAAGAATTCCTACTAACTTCTGGTTGTCCACCACAGGCAAACAGCCAAATTTACGATCATGCAGTACTTTGGCTGCCTGCTCCAGGGGCATCGAAGGATGGACGCTGTAGACCCTTCTGGTCATAATGTCTTCTACGGAGACCTTGTCCATCAGATAGAACAGTTCATGAATATCCAGTGTGGTGGCCCCCGATGCTGAAGCTTTTTTTACATCTCGGTCTGTTACAATTCCGATTAAACGATTGTTATCGTCCACCACCGGCAGATGACGTACATTTCGCATTTTGATAAGGCGGCTTGCATCCTTGAGTGTCTGCCCCTGCTTGAGGACGATTGGATCTTTCTGCATTCTTTTTCCAACAAACATGAAACTCTCCTTCAAATAGACGATTCGGTGAATGGATATGCGGGTGCATGACGTTTTGATATGGTCTCATATATTGTGGATGTAGTCAATTTTTGAATGAGGAGTCAGAAATTGTCAGTGTTTGAACACATGTGTTGGTTCAATGTCAATCAGAATTTTGATAAAAAAATAAGCTAGTAACTGACAACCATTTTGGTTGTGTTTGAGAAGGTCATTTTGCTCTTTTTTTGCCCTCTGAATAATAATGTCGACATCTGTTTCGGTCATTTGTTCTCGGATCTCCCAGTGGAGAATAGAGCCAGAATAGCCATTGAGGAGGCTACCACTACAAAAGCGTAGGTTTCTGTTAAAATGTTCCCGCAGGTCCAATGAGCAGCGTGATGAAATATTCTGCCGACGACTTAAAGGATCACGTTCAAATACACTTCTGTTAAATCCTGAAAAATCTCGGCTTTTGAAAAAATATATTCGTGATTATTCGATTATCGATGGGGAGAAGCCGCTCTTTAAATCCAGAAAGGGAAATTCTATTTCCAAG
>JADGAT010000066.1 GCA_015231885.1 SAR324 cluster bacterium | reverse complement strand
GAATTCAATATTCAAGAAACTCAACATTCCTTAAAGATAGGAGACAAGGTCATCTTATACACTGACGGAATTTATGAAAGAGAAAACTCAGAGGGTGTTATGTTTGGAATCCAGGGACTATGCAACTTTTTGAATGAAAACAGATCACTTGACCTGGAGCAACTCCTTTCGAAATTAATAGATCATGTTAATTCTTTTACTCAGGGAAAAGAAGCAGATGATGACATTACGCTACTGGCTTTTGAGTATATTCAAAAGAGGTAAAGTGCTATTTAGGCCGAACAAAAGCATTCCCCCTGAACTTTTTCCGCGCTGTTCCGCTACGCTTCACTATGCTCTAAAAGTCAGGTGATGTATGGCGTTATGTGTTTAAATTCTATTAAAACAAACTTGCGTTTCTCTATTTCCATGTATATACTCGTATACACATTTTTCAATTTAAACAAAGAGGTGTAATTATGTTATCCAAGGTGCAAAAGTGGGGAAACAGTCAAGGAATAAGAATACCGAAAACTCTTCTTAAAAATTCTTATATTGAAATTGGAGAAGAGGTGAATATTCAAGCAGAAGAAGGAAAAATCATTATAGAACCCACAAATAAAATACGAGGAAAGTATAATATAAATGATTTAGTTCAAAAGATGCCAGAGGATTATGACATTAAAGAAGAAAATTGGGGAATTCCTACAGGAAAGGAGGTTTGGTAAATGTCTGACTATATTCCAGAAAAAGGGGATTTTGTTATAGTCACATTTGATCCACAATCTGGACATGAACAAAAAGGACGACGTCCCGCATTGGTCATTAGTAATAAACCATTTAATAAAGGAACAGGCCTTGCCGTTGTGTGTCCTGTCACCAATACAAATCGTAATATTCCTTTTCATATCGAAATTTCAAAAAATTCATCTTTGACAGGTTATGTAATGGTTGAACAGGTTAAATCTATTGATTACAGAAGTCGTCGAGTTAAGTTTGCTGAAAAAGCACTACCAAATACTTTAATTGATGTGTTGGCCATTTTGGATGCGTCCATCTATCAAGATGCATAAGTCGGATAAAGAAGTTACGTTACCGTGGCTTCTTTTCTTAAGAACTGTGCATGCGACTTTCACCGCACACGGCTCAAGCCTTTTAAAGTTTCATTGAAGAAACTAGTTCTAACACTGATTATCCTCGGTTTGAATGCAGTTTTCTATGGCAATTTGGATGAAGCATCATGAAGTTTGTAATCTGATTTGTACCTCCATCAACTTTTCTGATGATATGATGTAGTTGCCATTCATCAGAAGTTTTGAAGGTTTTTTGATATTCAGGACAAATTCCTTTTTGTCGTTTCCACACCGCGAACAAAATTTTTCTACCTTGAAGATTTCTCTGCATTTTCCATGTTGTCCTTTTTTCAAAATATGTTTCGAAATTAGGGTCATATGGATTGGTTTTCTTTTTGATTTTGATGTGTCGTACGTCACTACTTTCTATCTTAGAGCATGATGGAATGTTCTATCATCACATCAAATCAGTGTTGCCGAAAATCACTGTAGTCCTTTTTTTACTAGGGAGTCGTCCCCCATTCCTTCCATCCATGCCGGATAGAGAGGTGACGTTAAAGTTAAGTTATCCAGTGCTTTTATATCTTCTTCGCTTAACTTAATAGAAACAGTACCAAGATTATCTTTCAATTGATGGATTTTAGTTGCTCCGATAATAATACTTGAAACATACTGTTTACCCAGTAACCAAGCTAGAGCAACTTGTGGAATGGAAGCATTAATTTTTTCACCGATTTGTTTCATCAGTTCGACAACTTCATAACCTTTCTCGATATTGATCGGGGGAAAATCAAACTTTGCTCTTCTGCTGTCTTTTGGAACAGGACTCTCTTTTGTATACTTGCCTGTCAGGAATCCGCTTGCTAAAGGACTCCAGACCATTAAACCAAGTCTGTTATCCTGAATAAAAGGTATGCTTTCATGTTCTAAGTCCCGCCCTAATAAAGAATAATACATCTGAGCACTGATAAACTTGGTCAGGTTATTTTTTTCCTGAATTCCCAGCATTTTTTGTGCTCTCCAAGCAGAGTAATTACAATACCCCACATGACGAACCCAACCTTTTCTTAACAGGTAATCCAAAGCCCTTGCGGTTTCTTCCAACGGAGTATTCGGGTCAGGAATATGAACTTGGAATAAATCGATGTAATCAGTATCCAACCTTTTCAAACTTGCTTCGGCAGCTTGCAAAATGTATCGATATGAAAGACCGACGGAAGTAATGGCTTTCCCGCTGCGAAATCCGCACTTAGTTGCTATTATTGCATCATTACGTTTTTTTTTCAGTGCTTTTCCTAGCATAGTTTCTGATTGACCCCCCGTGTACATATCAGCAGTATCAAAAAAGTTAACTCCTGCATCGATTGCAATATCCACCATTTTATTTGCGGTATTTTGATCGATACTGTTTTCCAATTCTCCAACAAGGGTTCCCTCACCAAACGTCATAGCTCCAAAAGAAATTCTCGAAACAACCAAACCTGTATTTCCGAAATTTGTATATTGCATAGTTACTCCTTAGGAATTGTTCGATTAAAAAATAAAGTTATGCGTACTGCAAATTAATACTTATGACCTTCCCTCTTTTCCATTCAAAAAAATAACGAGTTTTAAAGCTTCAACACCCTCCGGGAGTTCTAAATTCAATCAACAACTTTATCCTGTCGGTTGAATGGAAAACAATTTTCAAAATATCATATGTTCCTCAGTGGAAGTGATAATTGGAAATCGATTTCAGTAATTTAGAGGATAACTTAATTTTGTGCTTAATTTAAGATCAAAAAAAGGATATTATTGTTTCTATATTGTAAACAATCTTTTAGTGAGTATTTATGGATCAGGTAAGTCGAATGCTGCTTTTTGCCGATGTGGTCAACTACGGAAGTTATACAAAAGCAGCTAACAAGAGACATATTAGCCGTTCGGTTGTCAGTAAACAAATATCCAAATTGGAATTGGAATTGGACGTAAGATTATTTCATCGCACTACGAGAAGTCTGAGTTTAACCGAAATCGGAAAAATTGTTTTTCAACAGGCGCTGAAAATCAGGAAAAATTTGGAAGAAACTCAAGCGTTGCTTGAAATTGGACAACAAAAAATTCAAGGATTACTTCGCATTACATGTCCTTCACATTTTGGTTTTTTACATATTCAACCGATTGTTTATAGGTTTATGAAAGATTACCCGGACATCCAGGTCGAACTTTCTTTTGAGAATCGATATATTGATATTGTTGCTGAAGGTATAGACTTAGCTATCCGTATTACTCATCCTAAAGATTCTAACCTGATTGCTTTGAAACTCGCCGATAATCCTGTAAAAATGATTGCATCTGTTGATTTTACGGAGCAATATGGTCTCCCTGAAAATATTTACGACTTGAAAAACCATCCTTGTGTAGTCTATTCGGCGGAAGGAGTATTAGTTGATCATTGGCAATACTATGAAGGCAAAAAAGTACAAAGTATAAAAGTCAACCCCGTTTTTTTGACTAATGACGGTAATACTCTGTTGGAGTCGGTAAAAGCAGGTATCGGAATTGGGTTATTAGCTGATTTTATGCTGGGAGATTCCATTAAAAAAAAGGAGTTAATAATGATTCTTCCGGAAACTTCTTTAGTGCCTTACTCTCCCATATATGCAATGTATTCTTCAAGAGAATATCTTCCTCCCAAGTTAGCAGTTTTTTTGGAATATCTGAAAAAATTTATCGGAAAACCTCCTTATTGGAAAATTCAACTGTAGAAGAATGGAAAATCAAATTGTAGCAACTGAAATTGCCCGTTATTTTTATCGCTTTTTATTGAGCCAAGAAATAAATCTGGTTTTGATTGAGGAGGTAAATAAACATGAGTATTAAAGAAAATTATGGAACGTCTCAATTAGAGAAAGAATTCGGTGAGCTTACTTTTGGAAATGCTATATATAGCTACCGTCTAGGTGAAGAAAAAACCCAAAAAGAATTTGCATCCTTTTTAGGTATTTCCTCTCAAAGTCTTTGTGATATTGAAAAAGGAAGAAGGATTCCATCTATCAATAGAGCTTCTAAAATCGCAAAAAAACTAAAAGAGCCTGTAAAATTTTGGATTCAACTTGCTTTGCAAGATATGATTAGAAAAGAAAAGTTAGATTTTTTGATTTCGGTCGCCTAATCCCTGAGTAGTGAGTTATAGTGATCAGAAACGGGTCCCTTTTACATTAGCAAAACGAGCAAAATCTGATTCATGCGTTCTGCTTCAAAAAATCATCTCATTTTCTCTTAAAAAATTCTATTGACACCTTCCTGATTGACGTATAAAATATTTATTATTACACGTCATTCATGCGAGAGGTAATTATGCAGACAAAACTTACACTCAGATTGGAAAAGGATTTAGTAGATCAAGCTAAAGTATATGCTTCCAAACAAGGAAAGTCGGTTTCAAGGATGGTAGCAGATTATTTTTTACTATTACATGAGAAGCCGAATGGAGAATCAGAGGAACTTACTCCAATAGTCAAATCCCTTAAAGGAGCTCTTCGAGGAGTGGAAATTAATGAATTAGATTATAAGAAACATTTGGAGGATAAGTACCTGTGAAAATTCTATTTGATACTAATGTAGTTTTAGACGTTTTATTAGACCGTGAACCTTTTTCAGAAATAGCTTCCCAACTTGTCTCATTGGCAGAAGATAGTACGATCAAAGGCGTCCTTGGAGCAACAACCATAACCACTATTTTTTATCTTGCGACAAAGGTAGCAGGAAAAGAAAAAGCCAAAGAAGAGATTAAAAAGT
The DNA here is from genome assembly GCA_015231885.1 of SAR324 cluster bacterium. Taxonomy (GTDB): domain Bacteria; phylum SAR324; class SAR324; order SAR324; family NAC60-12. The sequence goes on along the minus strand of JADGAT010000066.1, from coordinate 18,822 downwards.
TATTAACTATTTTTGAGATTTCACCTGTCAATCGTATCGTTTTGGAGGAAGCTACTAAATTAGATTTTAATGATTTTGAGGATGCTGTACTTCATGAGTCTGCCAAATATTCAGGAGTTCACGGAATTGTGACACGCAATTCAGGGGATTTCAAAAAGGCTTCATTATCCATTTACAGTCCGGAAGAACTTTACAAGATATTACAATCAGTGGAGGACCAATCCTGTTGAGCTTGAAAAGCAGAACAATTGGATTCACCTGAGCTTGGGGTTTGCGTTTTTTCCAACAATTTCAACAAATTTGTAGGTTATCTCTTTTTCAAAAGTCAGAGTTTCCAAGCTAGGAAACTTTATGTAAAAACAGGGAGAGCCGTATAGTTCCATTTTGGCAAAAAATCATCAAAAACGATTTTCATATTTTCTTTGAAACCCTCTTGGACTTTTCTCTTTGTTTGATATTCTTTTCTAGTAATGTGTGTTTTGACAGTTAATCCGGTCTTTGTTTTGGTTTTTTGAATCAGTTGTTCAACCACTTCATGCGTTTTGAAAATGATCCCGCTCATGGCTTTAGTGACATGTGGAAAAAGTCGATGTTCAATTGGATTCCACTTTGAAGTATAGGGCGGATAATAGGCTATGCGAATTTCTATGCCGATGTGCTCAACCAACTTTTGCAGATCCTCTTTAAAGATATAGTGTCTTGATGAATTACTCCCGCCTCCATCAGCTAAAGCGAGAATAGAGGAAGCCTTTGGATAATCATATTGGCCATGGTTTTCCCACCATATCCGAATACTATCACAAACAAACTCACTGGTATTCTTACTGATTCAAATATTGACGAATCCGCTATTTTTCCAGAGATCATAACCCTACATAAAGACTGACACATCCTTTGGACAAGGATTCAAAATCATGATCGAAGACTCTAATGCTTTCTTTGGTATACAGCCTACCTTCTCGATAGAGATTGCCTAATTTCTCTTTTTTTTAGCATCGATGCTAATGACAGGATTACCTGTGTTATTATATTCCTCTTTCAAACTGTTCATTGCGATTTTCTGATGTTCCTGCACTTTCCATTTTCAGTGCTTTCCTACGAGAATAACCGTGCCTGTCCAACAGTTAATCTACCACTGAAATTCCCACATCGCACCCTTTTTGTTCAACAATTCGGAGATCTCACCAGCGCTTAGATCCGTCCAAATTAGTTGCTCATCCATAGGATCCCCAGCGGTATGATTTTCAAGGACCGATAGAAAAAGATTATCGATTCCATCTAACTGATCTACTATTTTTTTTCGCCCTCCTCCTTTTCGACGAACCCTATTGACAGGAACATGCGAAAAATGCTTTAACTCTTTGAGACCACGAGATATCATGTTGATATCACAGTCCAAAATATTGGAGATATAACTCATTCCTCCATAAGGTAGTTTTTTAGCTTCTATTGCTGCATAAATACGTCTGTCTTTTTCTGAAAAACTGTCATAGACTTGCTTCATCGGCATTTCTGTTTCTTCGTCGTAGAATCTTTTCAATATTTGTCTCCATTCGTTCGATCAATGGAAATAAAATAAAGATTTTGAAGAAAAAATAAATTCAAAAGTTTTGATAGTTATTCTTTACATGATCCTTAACAAACAAATTTCTGATTCTAATTAATTATGAACAGTTTATACAGAAATATTAATGCGGGGGAAAAAAATCTCCGAATCTCAAGTGAGTTTCACATTATGAAAAGTAAAGATGTTTCAGGATTTGAAGTTGTAATTCGAGATTTTTCAAGATGGTATGGAGATGACGAAATAATCATAACAGGAGCTGTCGCCATTTTATTAGGCAATTATGTGAACCACGTTCGATCCACAAATGACATTGATTTCTTATTGGGACAAAATAATCATGTGGAAGTAATTACCAAAGGAAGACGAATTGGAAACAATAATTTTATAGAGGAAGGAACTCAACATGATTACCAGCATGTAGGTACAGAATTATGGGTAGATATAGTCGCTCCTTCAATTGATACTGATCACCATATGATGAATGTGGATTTAATGATGAATGTCATTGAAAACCCTAAAAAATATAGCTGGAAATACAAAAATGTATATGTATTAAATATTGAATGTGTATTGATATCAAAACTGCGTCCGCTAGCATTCGATAGATTAAACAGTGCAGAGAAAATTTACGATTATAAAAGAGATGTCAGTGGAATGATTGATGTTATGCTTAATGAAAACATATTGGAAAAATTCTATAATCTGGAATACGACCGCAATGGTAGACGTCTTATTTGGGAAGACGACATGAATGTTTTTAAACAACTATATGCAGAAGTAATAAAATATAGAAAAAAAGAATAGATACCTTTCCGTTTTTTGTTACAAAATTAACCAATTAGCTAACAAAAAAATCCAGCGGACGGCGGACCGCCGCTGATTTTGACGTTCCCAAGGCCCTCCACTCTGCAAAAAGGGGGCATTGGGAATATCGAGGTGCCTGGTATCCGTTCGCCCAATTGATCCTAAATGCCTTCCGCTGCGCTCTCAGGCATTGAGAACCAATTGTTCGACCGGCATTATGTGGCAGGTAACACAATAAAATTCGCAATCTACTAGTAAATCTCGGATAGACATGCCTCATAAAAAAAAAGAAATTATCAATTTCGACGCTGAAGTCGATCGTACCGGAGTACAGGCACTCAAGTTCGACGGGAAAATGATGGAGTCGATATTCCAGGAAAAGGACCTGTGGCCATCCTGGGTGGCGGACATGGATTTCAAGGCATCTCGACATATTCAGGATGCTTTAACTCGGCGAGTCGAACATGGCATTTATGGTTACGAAAGCGGCAGTGAAGCATTGCCTAGAGCGGTCTCGGCTTGGTATGGAAAAAGACACAGTTGGCTACTCAACTCAGATCACATTATATTCAGCCCCCGCACCCTAGCCTCGATTGCCGTATTGATCACGCTGTTCTCGGAAAAAGGCGATGGCGTCATAGTTCAACCACCGGTTTTCTATGACTTTAAGATGATAATTAGCGCGAATAGTCGTCGGCTAGTAAAAAACCCGCTGAAAATAGAACATGGAATATACCAAATGGACTTCGATCATCTCGAGTCCGTCGCCTCTGACCCAAAAACCAGGTTATTAATACTCTGCAATCCTCACAATCCAATTAGTCGAGTATGGCCGAAACAGGATCTATCGAAACTGTCTGAAATTTGTGTCGCAAACAATGTGTATGTTATTGCTGATGAAATACACGGGGATATTACCTATCAACGCAATTACATACCGTTAGCCAGTATTTCAAACGAGTCTTCACAAAATTGCGCTACGTGTATATCTCCGATCAAGTCATTTAATCTTGCTGGAGTCGCCAATTCCATGATCGTCATAGACGACGAAGAAAAAAGGTCGCTTTGTAAAGGCTGGTTTAGTCGCTTCGAAGTAAATAAGAATAATGTATTTACCACTAAAGCCATGTTATCCGCTTACACTAATGGTGAGTCCTGGCTTGATCAGGTAATTGAGTATCTGGATGAAAATATAGATATATTCCGAAAATTCCTGCAACAAAAAATTCCAACAGTAAAACTTTTGGAACCCGAAGGAACCTATCTACTCTGGCTGGATTTCAGGGACCTGGGTTTGGATGTAAAACAGCTTGAAGCTTTCCTTGCCCACCAGGCAGGAATCGCAAGCAATCCCGGACATTGGTTTGGAAGGGAAGGATCTGGATTTGCAAGAATTAACGTGGCTTGCCCTCGCAGAGTTATAGTTGAGGCTCTGGAAAAGCTTGAAACAGCAGTCAGTCGATTGGTTGGGAGCGAATAGACTTGTGCATAACAAGCGCATGCAGTCCGACCATCAAAAGGCGCAGCTTTTTGATGGTCGCTGATGCGAGACGTTGGGTGATGATTCACCAGAAATTTTGAATTATCGAGTTGGCAAAAATATTTTCCAAATCGTTTAAATTTAAGAAGAAAATAAGTTCGTAAAATTTCTAATTATTAATTTCCAATGAAAAAAAGATACTATTTTTCGATGCTGAGCCTCATTCCGTTGGTCTGGGGATTTGGTTTCGTCTATTTAGTGTTCCACCAATCCATTGAGATCTTTTTAACTTTTAGTCTTATTCAATTAATCCTCTACGGAATAATCAACACCGTTGGAATTTACTTTATTTACAAACCCATTGATCGCTTATTTGTAAATGATACTGTCTTGATCGAAGTTCCTTTCAACGATTCTAGTAACGATTCCTCGATACATCGAATTAATCATCTGACCCGGTACTCCACTTTTTGGGCATTTTTTCTAGGAATGGTGTACGTTTTTATTTCCATTGCTCCCATCCTATTATTTCCATCGGCGGTGTCATCGGACGTTTTTGAAGTTGATAAAATCCCTTTAATTTATGTCTATGCAGACCTTATCCCAGGGCTATCCTTTGTCTATGCCATCTTTCCAGCTTTTATCATCTACTTCCTCATCAATGATTATACACTCGATCTGAAATCAAAAATTTTTTCGCAGTCTAAAATCAATTACGATGTAGGAAAAAAGAAAATAGGCACCATTTTATTCTTGGTTTTCCTCATTTTGGTTTTATTTCCAGCATTACTCGTTATTCTCGAATTAACCGTTTCGCTTGAGCTGAAAGAACAAATGGCTCAGTTTACCCAATTAAATCCATTGGAAACAGTTTTAATTAACCGATTTGTGGTTTTCATCGGCATGATCATTTCCGTCATCCTGCTCACTCGGTCCTTCACGAAACCTATCTATTCGCTCCTCAAAACCATCAACATAGTCAGCAAAGGTGATTACACGGCTCAGGCTCCAGTCATTACCGGAGATGAAATTGGAATCCTGACTAAAGAGTTCAATGAAATGGTGAAAGGGCTCAAAGAACGTGAATTCATCCGAGACACCTTCGGAAAATATGTTACCAAAGATGTTGCCAATGTGATTTTGAAAGATAAAATTAATTTAGGAGGAGAAGTTCGCTTATGCACCGTCTTAGTGACAGACATTGCCAACTACACGACCATCTCTGAAGAGCTGTCCCCTCAGAAAATTGTGAAGATGCTGAACGAATACTTTTCTGTTCAAGTCGAAATCATTCATAACCATAATGGTGTAGTGAATGAATTTATTGGTGATTCCATCTTCGCAATGTTCAATGTTCCTTTGGATGATCCCAACCATGCTACCAATGCCATTAAGGCTGCTTTAGAAATTGAGAAGATCTCAGCTTCTCGTCAATTCGGTAACAATCGTCTATTGACCACTCGCATGGGAATCAATACGGGAATGGTGGTTGCCGGAAATATTGGATCAGAGGACCGTATGAAATATACTGTCATTGGTGATGAAGTCAATGTTGCTGCCCGATTAGAACAATTGAATAAGCAACATGGAACCCTGATCCTATTAGGTGAGAATACCTACGAATTGACTAAAAACCACTTTGATTTTAGTCAACTGGGTGATTTTCAATTAAAAGGAAAAGAAAAAACGATAAAAGTGTACAAGGTTAACAATTAAACTTTTTCATTTTCATATAGAACCGTACTGATATTTCACCCAACAATTGAATTGAGAGTGACATTGACCACTCCGTTTTTCTCTCTTGCTCAAGTGTTGCGGAGCCAATAGTCATTGATTAAGTTGTGTATTGGTCAACGTACCTCATTTTGGGCATTCCGCTGATTCAAAATGTTCCACCAATATAATAACGAACGAGAATAGAGTCATACCACTTATTCATTATTTTTCAAGGGTATGACTCACCTATTATTAGACTTTCCCTCTCAATACCGCATGACTGGCATTAATAAACAAATCAAGAATCACTTGACTGAAGTTCTTTCAAAAAAATCGAAACGAGTCTTTTACAAGTTGCATGGCTGTGTTCTTAAAAGATTTTTTGTGTCCAGTTTTTTGAGAAGAGCATCAATCAAATGTTGTACAGAAAACTTTATTTCTGCTATCGTTGTTTTTGGTTGTTGGTTCATAATATTTTCTAAATTCATAAAAGAGGAGAGCTATGGCTGATCAGACGCTGAATTGTAATAATTTAAACTGTCCCATGCCCATTGTTCAAATAGGTAAAACAATCAAAACCCTGAAAACAGGCAACACCATCGAAGTGACAGCAACTGACCCTGCCTTTGAGGCAGATGTTCGAGCATGGACAAAAAAAACAGGCCATGAATTGGTCAGTTTTTCTGATGGAGAGATCAAAACGGCATTGATTGAAAAAAAATAGCAAATCAACAGGAGAATGCGTATGAGCAGCGAGGCAGCATCAGACAACACACATTTGCAAAAAACCATTGAGCAAATGATTGACAAAAAACTGGATGAGCGTTTTTCGTCTTTTGAAGCACAATTTGAAGGACTGTCAAAACAGCTGGAATCCATACAAAACGACAATCTCTCAGACCGAGTTACTTTATTGGTTTTCAGTGGTGACATGGATAAATTGATGTCAGCTTTTATCATAGGAGCAGGAGCAGTTGCTATGGGGATGGAGGTTTCCATGTATTTTACTTTCTGGGGGTTAACGGCTCTAAAGAAACAAAGTCTTTATGAAGGAAAATCGATTCCGGAAAAAATGATGGCGATGATGCTTCCAGAAGGTCCTGACAAAGTAGGAACTTCCAAAATGAACATGCTGGGGTTTGGCCCTGCATTTTTTAAAATGATGATGGGCAAAAACAACGTAGAAACACTTCCTGACCTTATCAATATCAATAAGGAACTGGGGGTCAAAATGATTGCATGCCAGATGACGATGGGCGTGATGGGAATCACTAAAGAGGAATTGATTGATGATCTGGAGTATGGGGGAGCAGGTACTTATATCGGGGAAGCCAGTGATTCAAAAATCACTTTATTTATTTGATGTAACCTTCAAAGATGCTGATCGTAATGAATCAAATTATAAAAACCTGGGGAATTGTAGTTGCAGGAATATGTATTTTTTTATGGCCTCATGAAGTTTATTCCGCAAAAAAAGAAGTGCCAATGAAAATCAACGGAGTTATCAACTTGACCGAAAAGGAGGCCGTTGAAATGATTTCCTTCTGTTTGGAAAACAATGCCTCAAGGCGCTGCATATTCGTTGATCCTAGAAAAAAGAAGGACCTCAAACGAGGAATCATTCGAGGATCTGTTCTTTATGAATGCAAAGACGAAGCAGATTTTGATGCGGTTCAATTTCTTTTGGCACTGAATAAAAAAGGATATTCATTCCAAGGTTTTGATCAAATGCAGGGCATTGATATTATTTCAGGATGCAATGGGAAATATTGTCCAAGAAGCCATGGCTTTTTATCAGCAGTCATGAAATACGTTGGTCCAAATGCCATACAGCAGCAGGACATTAAACTGTATTGGATACGCCAAGAAGGAATTCCGGGGATGTTGAGGATTATGAAGTAATCGACCCTGGTTTTTCAAAATTTTGACCAGAGACACCAGCAAACATGAGAAAACAAATATTGATCTTGATCGGATGGGTCTGCATTTTATTGGGCGGACTCAATAGCCTCTTGATCTATTGGAACCGTCACAGTGCTGAAGAAATTGTTGCAGAACAGCGACTCGAAGAAAACCAACGCATCATTGCCAATTCATTGAAAATAGCGTTTGAACGCATCAACAATTACCGCATCATTCAAACCACATCAGACGAATTGGAAACAGCATTCATTGAAGTCGACCGAGAAGCTTTATATGATGAGCTTGTCACCGTCATCAACCAGTCGGAAAACGTGGCAGGCTTTAACCTGGAGACGCTAAAGGTTTATAAAACCGTCAACGGACAACTGCAGCATTTGCTGTCCATTCACGACTTTGATGAGTCCACAGTCCCTACATCATTTCACCAAAAAGCCTTGAAGGTTAAGATCCTACCAGTAGCGGGAGTTTCAGAAGAATCCGGTTATCGATTGACCTTGCTGCATTACTATTCTGTTTTTGACTTTGAAGAAGCTGAAGTCGCTGCGGAAGGAGTCCTTGAGTTTGGAGTGCCCGTTGAGTTTTTCCTCAAAACCATTAAAAGTAATTTTGAAAAGACGGAGGTGGGGTACTTTGTAAACAATAAATTGTACGACAGTACTCATCCCGAACTATTTGAAACTCTCCCTCTTTCAACAGCCCACTTGCATCAAGAAACTGGTTTTAGCCAACTTGTGGAAAAAACCATATCCCTCTCCAACGATTCGCAGGATTTGACAAAAAAGGCCTTCCGTTTGGAATTTTTACCTCTTCACAGTCTTGAAGCTCAACCAATCGGTCACATCATTCTTGCCAGCGATCAGACAAACTACCAGCGTGCTCTGGATTTTGGATTTCAAACGATCATTCGTGTTTCACTGGGAGTGACCCTTTTGGCGATAGCAGCAGGGTTTGCTTTTTCGCAGCGTCTCACTGCGCCGATCAAGCAGCTGGTTGATGCCATGGAAAGCTATTCCAGGGGCGATCGAACCGACTATCAATTACCCTCTCCAAATAATGAAATTAAGGATATCAGCCAAGCGTTCGGACACCTCAGGGATGAAAATGTAACTTTGCTGAATAGCCTGGAAGACAAACTGGAGCAGATTGAACAGTCCAATCAAGAAATCCTGCATATCAATAATGTGGCCAAGGTCGTTAATTCCACTTTGAACCTCCATGAAATTATTCGCGAAGTCAAAACAGCTCTTCTTCAGGTCTTCAAGTTCAAACATATCGGTATTTTCTTAATCAATGAAGAATCCCAGGAGTTGTATGTTTCCCATTATTATGAAGACAATTTGGCAGAGAATGAATCTCCTCGTTTGCGCTCATTAACTTGCCCATTAAGTGAAAAAGAAAGTCGCCTGATCCAAATACTGGAAAAAGAGAAACCGCTATGTATTGCTGAAGTTTCTCCTCACGATTTAAATCAACAGCATGACTTTGACAGAAGGCTATTGGAAATTTCTCAAGCCAAGGGGGCGTTACTGCTTCCAATGAAGGTGCAGCAGAAGGTGATTGGTCTGATTTTTTTTGGAAATTCAGATTTTTATAATCCTGCCAGCATCAATATGGACAAAATAGTTCGCTATGTGACCCAGATTGCAATGGCAATCAATAATGCCCTGGTCTATCAGGATTTAAAAAATACTAAGTCGCAACTGATTGAAACTGAAAAAGTTGCATCATTGACAAAAATCCTTGAAGCACAAAAACAAAAGCTGGAGTCGACTAATGAGGCATTGGCTGAATCCAATGCCAACATGGCTGATCTTTATGTTGAGCTGGAGTCCACCAATGAAGCACTTGAAACACAAAAACAAAAGCTGGAGTCGACTAATGAGGCATTGGCTGAATCCAATGTCAACATGGCCGAACTTTATATTGAACTCGAACAGGCCAAAGAAACATTTCAAAAATTTGTGCCTGTTAATTTTTTAAACCGTATTGCTAAAGACGGTATTGAAAACATTCGGCTTGGCAATGCCGAAAGTGACACGATTACAATTTTATTCAGCGATATCCGCTCGTTCACCAACCTTTCAGAGGGTATGACCCCACAGGAAGTTTTAAATTTTTTAAATGCCTATTTGCAGCGTATGAATACTCCTATTCACAATTATAAAGGCTTTGTCGACAAATTTATTGGGGATGCCATCATGGCACTGTTCGATCGCCCAGAAGTGAGTGATTCGGAGGAAGCCCATGGTGCGGTTCATGCGGCAATTGATATGCAAAAAGCCCTGGATCAGTACAATAAACACCGAAAAATATCAGGATATGTACCTGTACACACCGGAATCGGTATTCACAGCGGACCTGTGGTTATTGGCACAATCGGCTCAGAAACCAGAATGGATTCTACTGTATTAGGAGATGCTGTCAATCTTGCAGCACGCCTGGAAGAGCTCACTAAGATTTATAAATGTAAAATCATTGCATCTGATACAACCTATTCTCTTATTTGCGATGACTCCATTCACTGGAGAGAATTGGGCCGTGTAGTGGTCAAGGGTAAAACCGCACCTCTCACAATTTATGAAGTATTCAATGGTGACACTATCCATGTTCAAGAATTGAAACTGAAAACTGCTGAATCGTTTAACGAAGGCCTAAAGTATTATTATGATCAATCCTGGGATGAAGCTGCCGCTTTGTTCCGGGTCTGTTTGGAGGATTTTGCTTCTGATAACATTTCTCAAATGTACTTAAAGCGTTGTCAGCAATATCATTCCAATCCACCAGCGACCGATTGGAAAGGCGTCTTAAATTTGGGAAATATTTTTAAGAGTGATATTTCTCATCATGACCCAGCTTGATTTAAAGCCTCCTATTTTCGCCTTACTTTGGAAAGCAGATATTGAGACATTGAAATAATGCTCGCAGTTGTCCAACTGCTTTGATATGCTTGGATGTTCCACAGTATCTCAGTTGATGTGGCAACAAAAATTTTACCCACAATAGCACTTTTGTATTTGAGATTCATTATGGGCGACCCATCAGGTCTGGATTTACAGATTATTATTGCCTCAGGGTTGAGAGACATTCACAGGGCAGTACTAGGATTTGCAACAGCGTTAGCCAGTGCTGTTTCTGATGTAAAAGTCATTGTTTTTCTAACAATGGAAGGTGCCGTCTGGGCTGATGAAAACGAAGGCAATACTGTCCAGGTGGAAGGATTTGAGACAATTTCAAAATACATCAGTTTGCTGCAAGAGGCAAATATTCAAATTGAGGCATGTTCCAGTTGCATTAAAAATTTCTGTCCTGCTATGAAAAAAGAGGATGGAAAGATGAGAGAGGGCATCATTTTGTCTGGGCTATCCACTGCAGCTATTCGGACAAGTGAAGTTCGAACGGTTGTGTTTTAAGTGTGGCTCTTTATGGTATCTATGACTTTGGAATGAGGAGAGCTAAACTCATTGATCAGAGTAAAGTGATTTAACTCCGGTAATGAAATATACTGAATCAGCAGGTTGAATTTGTTCCATTTGTCAATCAGTCGTTGGCTTTGACGATGAAACGCTTCCGATTCATCACCACCGACAAGCAGAGTCAATGAATTCTTCAGGGTTGGTGTTTTATAAACAGGTGAATTATCTTTTGCCGACTGTAAGTCAAGTCCCAGAGCTTTGTTTATATCTGTGTAAATCAATGGTTCCAAATTGAATACACCGCTTATAGAAAGGCCGGTTTTAATCACACTACTGTCAAATTCAGGATCAAATTTCTGCCAGTCTGTTGCCATTAGCTCGGCTACGAGATGCCCACCGGCGGAATGACCACATAAATGAAACTGTTCCGGATCGATGTTAAAATCACTAACATGAGAAGTGAGCCAGACAACTGACCGACGGATTTGGTTCGTGATTTCACTCAACAACACATCCGGGCAAAGATCATAATTGATAACAGCTACTGCCACCCCCTGATTGTTTAATTCCTCAGCTACAAAACTAAAACAATCCTTACTCATGCTCTGCCAGTAACCGCCATGAATAAAAACGAGTAATGGATGATTTTCAAACGATTGATCCGGAAGGAAAAGATCCAACTTTTGACGCTCGGTGTCGCCATAGCTTAAATCGAGTTCCGCCCTGGCTTTTTCTCGATAAGCCTCACTGATATTCTGCCATTCCGCAAATATCTCAGGATGTTCCGGCACAGCAGTTCGGGCACTATATTGTTTTTGAAGCTGCTCCCGGTTGTAACCTTTGTAAACAGCTTTCTTACTGATAATAGTTTTCTTGCTGACACCCAGATATCGTGTTTTGATCGACTCGTCCTGCGCCAGGGCTTCAGAATCACCCGACCAGACGATTTTGCCTTTCTCCATAATGTAATGATGATCTGCGATACGTAACAACGCATCCAGGTTTTTATCGATCACCAGGATGGTTTGTCCTTTTCCTTTAAGAATGGTCAGACCCCGCCAAATTTCTTCGCGGATTAATGGCGCCAGACCTTCGGTAGCTTCATCCAGGATCAATACACTGGGGTTGATCATCATGGCCCGAGCGAAAGCCAACATTTGCTGTTCTCCCCCGGATAACTGATTGCCGTAATGATTCAACCGATCTTTCAATTTGGGAAAAATCGTCAACACATGATCCAGATCGTAGGGATCTTTGGATCCTGAGTAGTTGGCCGCTGTCGCGATGAGGTTTTCACGGACGGTGAGGTTGGGAAAAACCTGTCTCCCTTCAGGCACCAGGCCGATCCCTAAACGGGCAATCTTATAGCTGGCCAAATGCTGGATTTCACGATTGTTCAATTTAACGGTTCCTGAAGTACAAGGGAGAATGCCCATGATTGATCGAATCGTAGTTGTTTTTCCCATACCGTTCCGCCCCAACAGTGTGGTAACTGCGCCTTCCTCCAGCTTAAAGTCCACACCGAATAATACCTGGCTACTTCCATAGGCTGCTTTTAAATTATTAATTTCCAGCATCAGTTATCTCCCTCGCCCAGGTAAGCACTGCGTACATCTTGATTATGGCTGATTTCTTCCGGCGTACCGGTGGCAATGGGTTTTCCATAAACCAGCACGGTGATTCGGTCCGCTAAATTGAAAACAGCATGCATATCATGTTCAACCAGTAAAATACTGGTATTTCCTTTGATCGATTGAATCAGTTCCGTCATTTTGACCGCACTACCGGGCCCCATACCGGCCATGGGCTCATCCAGCATTAAAAGCTTCGGTGTGACAGCCAGTGCCATTCCGGCTTCAAGCTGTCGTTTCTCACCATGGGATAAATTATCAGCCACAATGTGACGTCGTTCCAGCAAACCACATTTTTCCAAAGCCGTTTCAATCGTTGGTTGCAATTTTTTATTTTTGTTGGCAGGTCGCCAGAAACGGAAACTGTGTCCCATATGTGCTTGCACAGCCAGTGCAATGTTTTCTTCTGCACTCATTTGGCCAAAGATGGACGTAATTTGAAAAGAACGGGCCAATCCAAGCAGGGCTCTTTTATGGGCGGGTAGGCGGGTTATATCCTGACCATCGAATTCAATGCTACCAGAATCCGGTAGCATCTGACCGGCAAGCTGTTGGATCAAAGTTGTTTTTCCAGCACCATTGGGGCCAATCAACGCGTGAATTTCGCCTTTATTAATCTCCAGATTGATATTACAGCAGGCTTCCACCGCACCAAATGATTTTTGTAACTGCCTGACTTTCAATAAAGTGTTACTCATCATTCACTTCCTTGCCTGTCAGTAAACCATAGAGTCCGCGTTTGGCAAACAGAACCACAATAATCAGGAACGGCCCCAGAAAAGCCATCCAGTGTTCGGTATAGACTGAAAGGAATTCCTCCAAAAGCAATAACGCTGTTGCTCCCAAAATCGGGCCGATCAACGTACCCATTCCACCTAACAAAACCATAATCATCATTTCACCGGAGTGAGTCCAATGCAGCAATCCTGGCGATACAAACTCACTTTGATTGGCCATCAGGGCGCCAGCTAATCCGGCGCCTGCGCCGGCAATGATAAAACAAACCAATTGATAGCGGTAAATTGGAAAACCCAGACTTTGCATGCGTTGCAGATTTTGTTTCGCACCGCGAATCACACGGCCGAAGTGGGAGTGGACCAGCCGGTAAGAGAGGAATACAAAAATCACCAGAAAACCAAGACAGAGATAGTAAAACGACGTATCATCAGCAGTATCGAATATTGGCAGCTTATTTCTGGCCCAAAGGCTGATACCATCATCACCGCCGTAGGCTTCTAGTGAAACAAACAAATAATAGAGCATCTGCGCGAAAGCCAGAGTAATCATAATAAATTGAATACCGGTGGTACGCAGGCTGAGTGCGCCGATGAGTCCCGACATGAATGCCGAAAAGAGCACGGCAAGCAACCAGACAAGGATCGCATTGCTGCTGCCGGAAAGCTCAATCGGCCAGGATAGAAATAGTGTTTCCTCCTGTATGTGAAAGGCAAGAATACCGACCACGTAGGCTCCTGTCCCGAAAAAGGCGGTATGCCCCAGGCTGTTCATTCCACCATAACCAAGAATCAGATCTAAACTGACAGCGGCCAAAGCATAAATCAGAATTCGAGTAAACAGCGTAACCAGATAGGCATCTCCTAGAGCCGATGCGATCAGGGGCAACAGAAGGAAAAACAGGAAACTGGCACCAGTAATTAAGGTTCGCCGATTTTTGATGAACCGCATCAATAACTCCTTAATCATGTGCGGGAAATAATCCGCGTGGTCGCCAGATCAACACAGCAGCCATCAATATATAAACAGACATAGAGGCCAACGAAGCGCCGGTCCCATCAGCACTGGCCGGTGGTAACATCAGACGTAACAACAATGGCAAAGCGAATTTCCCCAGGGTTTCCACAATGCCAACCAGAATGGCACCGATAAAGGCCCCCCGAATGGAGCCAATGCCGCCAATCACGATTACTACAAATGTTAAAATTAAAATGCTTTCACCCATTCCTGATTCCACCGCCAGGATGGGCCCCGCCATAGCACCGGCCAAAGCGGCAAGCAAAGCTCCTAAACCAAAGATCAAGGTGTTCAGTAGAGTTATATTGACGCCTAGCGCAGCGACCATTTCCCGATTGGCTGCACCCGCACGGATCTTCATCCCCAAACGTGTCCGGGTGAACATCAAATAGAGGAAAACAGCAGCCAGAATGCCAACGGAGATAATTGCCAGACGGTAACTCGGATAAGGTGCACCCGGGATGATTTCAATCGTTTCGGAAAGCCAGCCCGGTACATCCATAAACAATGGCTGACGCCCCCAAACAATACGGGTCAGCTCATTAAAAAAGAGGATTAATCCAAAGGTAGCCAATACCTGATCCAGGTGGTCGCGTTTGTATAATCGGCGCAGGACAATCACTTCGATCAGCATACCGAGCAAAGCTGTTGCTGCCAGTGCTGTCAGAAGGGCGAGAATAAAGCTTCCGGAATGCTGTACAACTGTTGCTGCAATGTAAGCTCCCATCATATACAGGGAACCGTGGGCAAGATTGATGACACGCATGATACCGAAAACCAGTGTCAGACCGGCCGACATCAAAAACAGCATAACACCCAGCTGCAAGCCGTTAAACAATTGTTCAATGAAGAGGAGCATAATGACGATAGTGCCTGAATTCTTTACTCAAAATCTTAGTACTTACACTGAGAAGCATACGCATCAACATGATTCGTAAAGGCTTTCTTATGTATTACATTGGTGTATTTTCCATCAGCGCCTTTTACAACTTTACGAACATAGATGTCCTGAACAGGATGCTGGTTTGATCCAAACTTAAAATTCCCACGAACAGAAGCAAACTCAGCTTTTTTCAGAGCTGAACGAAAAGCGTCCATATCAGATATATCGCCGTTAACAGCTTTCAGTGCTGCACCGATGGCCAGAGCGGTATCATATCCCTGGCTGGCATAAAGCGTTGGCGTTCGCCCGTATGCTTTTCGAAAAGCTGCAACGAATTGTTTATTGGCAGGATTATCCAGATCAGCGCTCCACTGTGAGCCGTTAATGACGCCAACAGCCGCTTCACCAACCGCTCCAAGTAGACGTTCATCAAATGAAAATGCCGGACCCGTCAGTGGGATCGATTTATTTAAACCAGCCTGAGCATACTGCTTAATGAAGTTGATTCCCATTCCGCCTGGTAGAAAGAAGAATACAGCATCCGGTTTTGCTGCTCGCAAAGCAGCCAGTTCAGCAGCGTAATCCGACTGTCCTAGTTTAGTGTAAACTTCACCTGCGATGTTACCTTTGTAAAAACGTTTGAAACCAGCTAATGCATCTTTCCCGGCTGGATAATTCGGAGCCAGTATATAGACATTCTCATAACCGGCTTCATTCACATAACTACCAGTGGCTTCGTGCAAATTATCGTTTTGCCATGCCGTATTGAAATAGTTTTTGTGACATTGCTTACCGGCCAGAGCGGATGGACCTGCATTGGGACTGACATAAATCACGCCATCACGCACCACCTTTGGTACAACGGCCATGGCAACATTTGAAAATACGATACCGGTCATAATTTTAACACCATCCCGTTTGATGAATCGATCAGCGATTTGTTTTCCTTTACCAGGCTTACGGGTATCGTCATCAACCAATAATTCAACTGAAACACCACCCAGTTTTCCACTGCTTTGATTGATGGCAAGTTTAAAACCATCTCGAATATCTTCCCCCAGGTAACCAGCTTTTGTCGAAAGTGTGGTAACCATACCAATTTTAACAGCATCGGCAGAATAGACCGGACTGGAAACAAATAGTACCGCCAAAGTGACGATCATTATTAATAGAAAACGTTTCATGAAACACTCCTTAAAGTTATTTTTTCTCTGTTTTGATAAAGATTCACTGAGTCATCAGGAAAAACTCGGACAGCATAGCGAGAAAGACGAGTTTTTACAAATAGAAACATAAAAAAATAGTTATTACAAAGCGATAGTGTCCTGAGATTATCGCAGGATTGTTGAACAAAAGAGTCTGATCTTATCACATTAAGTCGCTAACAAATAACCAACCTACAGGAAGCGGCAATGGAAACAAGACCGGACTTCAACAGCATGTTCTGTTTAAATCCAGATTGCAAGAAATATCATCGGATTTGTCGCAAGAATTCTGCAGAATTGGAAGGTCAGCGTTTGATCTCACTTTCAGAGGAGTCTTCGTCTAAGCCGTAAACCCGTTTTTCTTCGTCAGTTATGGGCGAGTTGCCATACTTGCCAAAGTCCCATGGGCATAGTCGGCAGCCATTTTGGCAGCAATAGCCTCGAGATAAATGTTGCTCCCTTGAAATAGGGGGGAATGTCATTGGTCTCTGTCCTCAGTAGGCATAATCATGAATTTATGAGAATAACTGCTTTTCCCATGTCTCTAACATTGTAATATGACCAATCGTATTTGCTTTGACAAAATGCTTTCTATCTGCCGTCACAAATATTCCATTTTCTATGACAGCAATGGCATGAAATATGGCATCATATATTGATGGGTACCCGCTTGGGGGATGTCCCATTTGAACAATTTCAATGGCTTTAGATCGGTGTTTTTCTGTTGTCTCAATAAGTGGTAGATTATATTTTATTTGCTGGTTTAGCAGTTGTGAAACAGAATCTATAGGTAGTTTATAGTACTGTGCTGTCGCTATAACCTCATAATATAATAATTGGGGTGCCAACAATTTGATATTTCCTTCCGCTCGGCGTACCGTCGCGATGACAATCTTGGAGTGGACCAAAATGTGATCATCCCTAAGATTTTATATGCACCCCTAATCGGCTGGCGACATGTGTTACAATGTCAAATTACTTTTTGATTTTCTGATAAAAGACCCAAAGTTGCTAGACGAAGCTCTGAGTAACATCGAAAATTATCCAAAAAAGAACATTTATTCATGGCTCAAAAATATGATCTTCGTCTCAAGCCACTCCATAAGTCATGATATCCAAGTGTACTTCGACAGTTGAAGAGAAACGAACCTTGGAGTGATTTCAAATGGATTTATTTCCTACTTGACTATATCGTGTATCGATATATAGAATAAAATCATGATAATCAATTTTAAAAGCAAGTTCGCACAAAATATTTATGATGGTAACTCAACAACTAAATCAAGACAATTTCCCAGCCAGTTGATTGGAAAAACGTCTCGATTATTGGATCAATTGAACATTGTTAAGCAAGTTGACGAACTTTTAATACCGCCAAGTAACCATCTAGAAAAACTGAAAGGCGACTTGTCTGGATATTGGAGTTTACGAATAAACAGACAATGGCGAATCATCTTCCAGTGGGATGGTAAAGATGCATCAAACGTCGATATACTTGACTATCATTAGGAAATAAAATGTTACCCAAATATAGACCGCCCACTCATCCCGGGGAAATGCTATTGGAAGAATTTTTAAAACCAATCGGAATTTCACAGAAAGCTTTTGCCAAACATCTTGGTTGGACCTATGCCCGGTTGAATGAAATAATAAACAAACATAGAAAAGTTACAGCATCTTCCGCTTTATCTTTTGCTGACGCTTTAGGTACTACTCCTGAGTTTTGGTTAAATCTCCAACAGCAATGTGACCTTTGGTATGAAATGCAAAAGCACAGTCATATTGAAACCTTACCTCAAATTGTGGAATCCGCTGATTCTTCGCATCGATAACGGCCAGAATCACAAGTTGCTGACCCGGCACAATAAATATACACCTAAACAGGGGCAATATTTATCGTTCATCTACTACTACACAAAATTAAATGGTTATCCTCCAGCAGAAGCGGATATGCAAAAATATTTTAGAACAACACCGCCTACTGTACATAGTATGGTACTTCAGCTTGAAAAAAAGAATTTTATTGAACGAACTCCAAGAAAATCAAGGAGTATAAAAATTCTGTTACATCGTGATGAAATCCCGGATTTGGAATGACATACATTATGTAAAACTTTGCATAACGGAAAAACACATGCGGCCATCGCATTAGAAGTGGAAGCTTGTCGAAAGGGATTCCGAGTCCTGTTTACCACAGCGGCTCATCTGATCAATTCCCTCCAAGAGGCCAGAGATGAAAAACAGCTCGGTAAGCTTTTAAAAAAGCTGGCAAGGGTGCATTTGCTCATCGTTGATGAATTAGGATACCTGCCTTTTTCACAGCAAGGAGCACAACTCTTGTTTCAGGTGTTTTCTGAAAGATATGAAAAAGGGGCTTGGTCGTAAGTTCGGCCACCCCCTTAGAATCTAGCTTGCCCATGCGACAGCATGATTTTCTCTGACTCTGGG
>JADGAT010000065.1 GCA_015231885.1 SAR324 cluster bacterium | reverse complement strand
GATGTGTCCGACCAGGCCAATCAGCACTAGGTGTCTCTTGAGTCCAATTAACACCGTCCTGAGTAGACCAGACATCATTTGGAAAAGAGGGTCTTCCGGGTTCATCATAATATCCTCCCAAAATCCACAATTTATCTTTGAAAACGACAGAGGCCTGGCTAGACCTCTCATGCCATGGAGCTGGAGCTGTGACTTGTGTCCATTCTCCAACGGATTCTTGTGCTGAGGCCGTTTTCATATCACCCAACATCAAACCTGTAAAAATAAACAGTGCTGATAAAAACAATAAGATATATTTTTTCATCTTTTTCTCCTGAAAAATTAAGAATCAATCCAAATCGATCAAATTCGATAGTCCATTTATTACTCTTATAGAGTTAAAATTACAACTTTAAAAATAATAATAGTTTCAATTAGCAAGTTTTGAAAGATTTGTCTATGGGGAAGAGGTACCCAATTTCCCGGGGAGAGTCAAAAAAGTAAAAAAAATCGTAAAAATTATGGAATTTTAAAAAAAGAAAGCAATAAAGTGAGCCCTAAATTTTTTCTGAAGAAAAGGAGAGTCCCTCTAATAAAATTGCTTAATAAAGTAACATCAGTTACTGTAACATCAGTTACTTAATTAAGGAGGGTAATGAAATTTTATAATCGTGATCACGAAATAAAAATTCTCAGGCAGTTAAAAGAGCAATCAACGGTTAGCTCAAGCATGGCTGTATTGACTGGCAGAAGAAGAATTGGTAAGACGAACTTAGCCCTGGAATTTGCTGGCAGCCACAAATATCTCTATTTTTTCATCGCCAAGAAATCAGAAAATCTACTTTGCGAAGAGTTTCTGCTGGAAATCAAAAAACTATTTTCTGTACCTGTTATTGGTGAAATTCGATGGTTCAAGGATATTTTTGCCCTATTACTTGAAATATCCAAGACAGAGGAATTTACTCTGATTCTGGATGAGTTTCAGGAATTCTATACGATCAACCCAGCAGTTTACTCCGAGATTCAACAATTATGGGATGTGAATAAAGATCAGTCGCGTCTCAACTTGATCTGCATTGGTTCTGTTTATTCTCTCGTCAATAAAATTTTTCAACATGCTAAGGAGCCTTTGTTCGGAAGGGCTGATCGTATGGTTTTTTTAAAACCTTTTTCCGTTTCAACTCTGAACCAGATTTTGGCGGACTATAAAATAAAAGATCCCAGAACTTTGTTCGACTGGTATGTTTTAACCGGAGGGATGCCTAAATATATTGATAGCTTGATTAGCAACACTAAAGGTTCCCTGGAAAATATACTGGAATTTATGGTTTCAGAATATTCTCCGTTTTTACACGAAGGCAGGCATGTTCTTATTGAAGAGTTTGGCAAAGAGTATGGTACCTATTTTTCCATTCTTGAATTGATAAGCCGAGGAAAAACAAGCCGCAGTGCCATTGAGTCCATAGTACAAAGAAATATTGGTGGTTATTTGGCCCGACTCGAAGAAGATTACAATCTCATTGATAGAATCCGGCCCATCAACTCAAAACCAAATGCCAGACTTGTGAAATACTACCTCAAGGATCATTTTCTTAGATTTTGGTTTCGTTTCATCCACCGTAATTGGAGTGCCGTTGAAACCGGAAATTTTCACTATATCATACAAATGATTCAAAGAGATTTCCAAACGTATTGCGGTCCTCTTCTTGAACAATTCTTTCAGGATCTTTTTGCGGCAAGCAGTCAATATAATCGCCTGGGATCTTATTGGGAAAAGAAGCATCTCAATGAAATTGATCTGGTTGCCATCAATGATGCTGAGAAAGTTATTGTCATGGCTGAGATCAAACTGAACAAAGACCGCATCAAGCTGAATCATCTTCAAGAAAAATCAAAAAACCTCCTGGCCTCCTATCCCGGCTATAAGCCTCGGTGGCTTGCCCTTGGTATTGAAGATATTCCACACTATTTGAATACATCTGGTAAATGAAAAAACATGAGATGTTCTGTCGAAATCAATAAATGGGTGCTGACTGATTTTACTCCATTTCTTCCATTGATATAAGAATCCGCATAACAGAATAATTTGCACCTCTGAATAATGTCTGGTAAACTCTTATGGCGTTAGTAACAGATTGGCAATGAGAACAGGAGTTTGAGTCAACTAAGCAATTGAAGAAGCAATGGGCGCGATGGAAAAAAACTTAGAAAAACAAATTACAATCAACAATGCAGAAATTTCCAGCAGGCTGGATGAATTCATCCACAGCGAAGACCGCACGATTTCGTCAATAGCACGCCAATGCGGGTTGGCCATCAGTCATTTGGGGGATGTGGTCAGGGGGTCGAAGAACATTACCGCATCCATGCTAAAAGCGTTGGTAGAGTACAAGCGTCTTAACCCGACCTGGCTTCTGGTAGGTGAGGGTGAAAAGTACCTGGAGTCTGAGGAAATTCAGGCTGATGGAATTCCCGACCCCTCATTGCAGGACGAGAAAATCCGAGAGTTGTTGGAATCCAACAACAAGTTGCTGGCTGAAAATACAGTTTTCTTGCGGGAAAAGATTGATCAGTTGGAAAAAGAACTGGATGAGCAGGCAAAAGATCAAAGCAAACCGCTTCACTTGCGCAGAAAAATCAATAAACTGGAGGGGAAGCTAATAGATTTGATGACGAGGCTGGGGTATTCAAAAAAACAAATTAACAATTTTCTTGAAGATGAGGTCAGTGCAAGAGAACTGGCAGGGAGGATAACGGGTTAGAGCTGCAGAACCGCAGAGGTCAGCTTAAATTTTTCTGCAATTTCAGCAGCTTCCTGCATGTTGCCAATGATATCTTTTGGTCGATGTGCATCAGAATTGATAACCACTTCAATATCGTAGTCAGCTGCCATTTCCCAAAAAGGAAGCCATGGGTACGGATTTCTTTTTCCCTGAGGCGTATTCACTTTACCCCGTCGCATTCCGAGTCCGTTGATTTCCAGGGGAATGCGCAGTGCTGCGGCGGCTGCCAAAATATCCCTGGATGCAGCAATGGCTTCTTTGTCCCAACTCTGGTAGGAATTCCCAAAAAGATCAGGATGCGCCATAAAAGCAAATAGTCCTGATTCCATGGATTGGATCAAATAATTCGCATAGGCTCTCAAATCAGCAACACTTTCTATTCCTCCAAAGCTCGACTTCCAGGAATTTCCGACAGGAATGTAATGAGCAGCCCCAACTAAATAATCGAACTGCAATTCTCCCAGCAGGGTGTCCTGGTAAAAGGAAACATATTCTGCGGCATATTCACATTCCATCCCCTTGATAATGGTGAGTTCAGGAAAATCGATCCGGGCCTGGTCAATGGCAGAAGAATACCCTGGCAGCTCTTCCATTTCCATTCTCACATTGGACCAGCGATGGTCTGGCAATGCGGTATGGTCTGAAATCCCCAGAACAGACAATCCGCTTTCCACGGCAGCCTGGCAATAATCGGCCACATCACCGGATGCGTGCTTACAGCGGTAAGTATGCGTGTGGTAGTTTTTGTCAAATTTGATATTCATAATAATCCTATACAACCGCCAAAAACAGCATATAAAACAGTATCTCTGTTACCTGTTGGGTGGCACCCAGACAGTCCCCTGTGTATCCTCCAATTTTTTGACGAAAGGTCCTTCCCAGCAGCTGTTGCGCTGCAAGAAGAATGAGCAAAAACACTAAATAAACAGGATGGATCCAGAGTAACGGAAGGCAGCCAAATATACCAGTCAAACATAACTCTTTGCCAGAAAGTGGTTTGATAAAATTCTTAGCTTTGCTCCCTTGCTGAATGCCGATATAGTCATGGGTATACAACAGCAGTACGGCCAAAAAACGGCTTATGCTGTGGCCTGCAATCATAGTCAATACCAGCTGCTGTGGATCTATTTCCACCAGCACCAAAAATTTCAAACCCAGCACCGCAATCAGCCCTAAGACTCCATAGGTTCCAATACTGGAATCTTTCATAATGGACAGGATCTGCTCCTTTTCCCATCCAGCGCCAAAACCGTCACAGCAGTCAGCAAAGCCATCTTCATGGAGTGCTCCGGTGAGCAAAATAGTACCGGCCATGCTCAGCCCTACTGCCACAGAAACGGGAAACCAAAGCAAGCTCAATTGAAAGATCAGCGCTGCTGCTATGCCAACAATCCAGCCGACCAAAGGAAAATAGACAATGGATGGCCCCTGCAAATCATGGGAATATGTGACAGATTGAGGCCATGGAATCCGTGTATAAAAGGTAAGGGCTGTTAAGAATGTACGGATTTCTTTATGAATCCTTGTTACTGACACCTGCTGATTCAAAGGAGGCCATTTCTGCAAGAAAGTTAACGGCAGCCTGAAGAATCGGATAGGCCACTGCTGTACCAGATCCTTCTCCCAGGCGCATATGCATACTCAGCAAAGGCTCAGCCTGCAAATGCTTTAATAGTTGTCCATGTCCTGATTCGTCAGAAACATGTGAAAAAACACAATACTCCAGCACATTCGGAGCCAGTTTGGCGGCCGCCAATAATGCGGCAGTCGTAATGAATCCATCCACCATGATGACCATTTTCAGAGACGCGGCCTGTAAATAAGCGCCACACATCATGGCTATTTCAAACCCTCCAAATGTCGATAAAGCAGAAAGAGGAGAGCCGTCCACCGGATTGTTGGCAATTGCCTGCTTCAAAATGTCTTTTTTCTTTTGCAAGCCGGCATCATCCACTCCAGCACCACGCCCCACACATTCTTCTATGGGGATCTGGCACAACAAGCTCATCAAAATGGAAGCAGAAGACGTATTGCCAATTCCCATTTCTCCAAAACCAATGACATTGCATCCTTCCTGATGAATAGTTTTGACAATCTCGGCTCCTTTGCTCATGGCATTACGGCATTGTTGTTCGGTCATGGCAGGCTCATTCAAATAGTTTTTTGTGCCGTTGGCAATTTTTGCATCAATCAGCCCAGGTTGCCCTGAAAAATCAAAATTAACCCCGGCATCCACTACTTTGATATCCATTCCATTTTGTCGACCAAACACATTAATGGCTGCTCCTCCTGCAATAAAATTCATAACCATCTGAAAGGTCACTTCCTGAGGGTAGGGACTCACCCCATCAGCAGCAACTCCATGGTCTCCTGCAAAAACAACAATGGTTGGTTTGTTAAGAGTTGGATTGAGTTTCTGTTGAATGCTGCCGACTTGCAAAGCTAGTTTTTCTAACTGTCCCAGAGCCCCCAAAGGCTTGGTTTTCATATCAATTTTTTGCTGCAGTGCTTCCTGCATTTCAGCAGAAACCGGTTTGATGTCGAATTTGAGCATATATTTCCTTTTTCACTTATAACGAAAGATCTTTATTTAACTCGCAGTGTTTGTCCGGCCACACAGTAAAGAATTTCATCGGCATGACTCCCAATAATCTGAGAGACTTTCCCCGAAATATCAATGAATTGACGGGCCAGTGGATTGTCTGGAATCACTCCCATCCCCACTTCATTCAATACAAACACTATGTGATTCGGCAGCTGCAGAACACGTTCGATTTCATTCAGTATAGAATGTTCTGTTTTCTGATGAAACAGCATGTTGTTAATCCACATCGTCAAACACTCTACCAAAATAACATAGTCATGCCGCAAGATAGCAGAGTGCAGCTCCATGGGTTCTTCCACGGTAATAAAACGATCCTTCCTTCGTTCTTGATGAACACGAATCCTCTCTTCCATTTCCGGATCAATCATTTCCGTAGTTGCCAGGTAAATGGCTTTTTCTGCTTCGGCAAGGTCAAGACTACGCTGCTCGGCAATCCTGGATTTTCCGCTTTTGACTCCACCGGTGACCAAGATTTTCATGAATTTTTGAATCGAAAAAGACGGGAAATTACTTAAAAATGAAGAAAAACACAAATGATTGCTGCGTTTCCTTATAATAAATGGTATTTTGATAAGATTTACTGCATTATCTAAGAATTCATGAATAGTAACAAACTAAAAGAGATCAGCATCCGTATAAATTTCCCCAAGAAAGCAGGAGTGTTATTACTTTTTTGGTGGATTAGCGGATTTCTTATATCGGCAGAAGCAAGCAAACCATTAGAAATTGTAACCTCCTGGAGCATTTTAGAAGATGTTGCCAACAATGTTGGTAAAGAAAACATCAGAGTTACTTCTCTGGCTCCTCGAGGAATTGATCTCCATGACATCAAATTAACGCCCGGAGATCAGATACGATTGAGAAAATCGCATTTGGTTATCTGGCTGGGGTTGAATCTGGAAAACTGGCTATTGCCTTCTTTGAAAAACGTACCCAAAGAAAAGCAGCTGGAGATCGGCAAACACCTTTCTGGACTGCTGCCGCTATACAGTTCCAGTGACGATAAGCAAAAAAGACAGCAGGCCAATGATCATTTGCATGAAGCTCATGAACATCCAGGGGCATTTGATCCGCATATCTGGCATGATGTAAAAATGATAATACAGGTGAGTGAAATAATCGCTCATCACTTGTCAATCCATGATCCAAAGCACGCGCCGGGCTATAAACAGAATGCTCAGCATTACATTTTGCAGCTCAAGAAGCTGAATGGGCAAATTCATGAGCAGCTGAGCTTCATACCAAAAGAACATCGTCTGTTGGTTACAGGTCACGACGCATTTCGGTATTTTGGAGAGGCTTACGATTTTCAAACACTGGCTCCTCGTGGGTTGAGCACTCATGATCAACCAAGTCCATGGGTGATGCGTCATATCATCTCAACCCTTCGGGAAAAAAAAATTCGGGTGCTTTTTATAGAATCAGGCAATACTTCTTCTCTCTTGGGAAGAATTGGTCAAGAAGCAGACATTGAGATCAAAGCAGAATTAATGTCCAGCAATTTGAATGCTTTCGGAGAAACAGGAGATTCCTATATTGGTTTTATGCAAAAAAACATAGACACCATTACAGAGGTCTTTCAAAGTGCACTGACTCAGTAATTTTTACAACAGGAAATGATGGACTGCTTACTTTGTGTTTCAGGAATCCATTTGGACATCGGCCCCGATCGTGTGACGCTGCATTGTCATTGCGAAATTCCGCATGGACGGTTGATCGGAGTCTTAGGACCAAATGGCTGTGGGAAGACAACCTTACTCAAAGCATTGGTTGGAGAAGCCCCCTACTCGGGAGACATTTCTTATTTTGGGAAAACATTTGCTGAAGTAAAAAACCAAATAGGGTACCTGCCGCAACATATTGCAATTCCTACTGATTTTCCAATGACTGTCGAAGAGTTCATTGCCATGGGCAATCCCTCTTATTTCCAACTCAAATGGCCCTGGCAATCAAACAAAAGTCAGCAAAAAATAGATGAAGTGTGCGATAAGCTGGAAATTGGGCATCTGAAAAACATGCAACTTTCCAAGTTGTCTGGAGGAGAGCAGCGTCGTGTCTATTTTGGAAGATTGCTTCTGCAGGACAGTGATTTGCTTTTTCTGGATGAGCCTTTAGCGGGAATTGATGAAAAGGGGGAGCAGTTGATTATAAGCATCTGGAAAAAGCTGGTGCAAGAAGGAAAAACTATTTTGGTTGTACACCATGATCTGGAAACCGTACATCAAATATTTGACGAAGTATTGCTTTTTACCCACAATACCATTGAGCACATTTCAGTAACAGAAGATTACTTAAAAACACATTTTAAGGAGCTGTTGTCTGCATGATATATTGGCTAATGGAACCCTGGGCATTTTCGTTCATGCAAACGGCTGTCACCATGGCAGTTTTGTTAGGGTTTTTAGGAGGCATGGCAGGCAGTATTGTTGTGACGCAACGTTCCGCATTGCAAGTTGAAAGTCTGGCACATGCTCTTCTGCCAGGGTTGGTGATTGCTTATCTTTGGATGGGGCGCTCCACTTGGAGTTTACTCATAGGCGGCATATTTGCCGTTATTTTAACGCGCTTGCTCAGCCTGGTTTTTTCTTTTCATCAACGAACAGACCACACCACAGGCAGTGCCATTATTATTGGATTTAATTTTTCTTTAGGCCTTCTTCTTTACCACATCTACCGCAATCAGCTGCCTATCTCACTGGATCATTTCATTTTAGGCGATTTGCTGGCTGTATCATGGACCGATAACTGGTTTGCAATGGCCGTTGTCCTCTCATTATTTCTGCTTCTCCTCTTTTTTTATTCTCCCATCAAAGCCTTTTTATTTGACCCCGATTACACGGCACGTCGTGGCTGGCCAATCCTGACTGCCCGAACCATTTTAGAGGTAGTTATCAGCATTGCTACGATTCTCTCTTTTCAATCGGTGGGGCTCATTTTAACATTAGCCATTCTAATTGTCCCTGCAGCCACCATCCAAATGGTAGCAAGGCATTTATGGCAAATGTTTGTATTTGGGGGGCTATTGGGTGCTTTTGAGGGAGTCGCGGGATTGAGCATTTCCTACTATCTGAATTGGCCCAGCACTCCTCCGATTGTGATGCTCTCCGTCGCGATTTATACTTTAGTTTTGGCACAAAAAATCTGGAAGGAAAAAGCAAAATAAGAAGGCGCTTTAAGTACCTGACCATATATTTTTTCACATTCCGGCATTGCGGGGAGAAACGACAAAGCACTCTCCGGAAGAAAGAGGTCTCGCCGTCACTCGTACCTCGTTTCTCACGATGACAATCAAAGAAAAATGTCAAAATACTTTTGACCTAGTGTACTTATATCCCGGTACTGCCGAACCCCCCTGTGCCTCGTTCTGTATCTGTCAGAGAAGAAACCACTTCCACAGTGCAAGTTTCCAGTTTTCTGACGATTAACTGTGCAATACGCTGGTTCAGAAGCAGTTCAGCAGTTTGCAAGGCCTCCCCATGTCCAACAAATCGAAAAGGGACAAAAAGACGTCCTCGGTAATCAGGATCAATGATCCCCACACTGTTTGCCATGATGAAATCGGTTTTGACAATGCTGGAGCGGGGGACAATTTCTGCGTAATACCCTTCTGATAGCTCGATGGAAACTCCTGTATCAAAGAAGAAGACCGAATCTCTTTTTTGCTCTACGGCATAAGCCGAAAGATCAATTCCAGCATCGGTTGTATGAGCGCGTTGAGGAGGAGACATTCCTTCGATATGGCATTGGATTTTAAGATGGGCAGACATTCTTTTATTTATGAAGCATGTTGGGTGTTTGCTGATGGTCACTGGTGATTTTCTGGATGGCTGCTGCGGTTGCCAGCAGCTGCGAATCCTGGAATTTGCGCCCCATCAACTGTGTGCCAATGGGAAGTTGGCTGGCTGAGGGTTTTGTTGGGAGAGAAATGGCTGGTATTCGTGCCAGATTGGCCAAGACACTGTAAACATCGGCCAAGTACATGGAAAGCGGATCTTCTGTTTTCTCACCCAATTTAAAAGCAGGAAAAGGAGATACAGGTCCTATGATACAATCAAACTCTGCCAGTATTTTTTCAACTTCCTGCTCAATGAATGTCCGGACTTTATTAGCTTTCCCGTAGTATTGGTCGTAGTATCCGGCACTCAGCACAAATGTACCCAGCATGATGCGGCGCTTGACTTCTGCTCCAAAACCGTTGCTGCGTGACGTTTTATACAATGATTCCAAAGTAGAATCACCTTCTTTTCGCACTCCATAACGAATGCCGTCAAAACGGCCAAGATTGGAACTGGCTTCTGCAAAGGCCAAGATATAGTAAGTGGGGATGAGCAGGTTTGTGAAAGGAAAAGAACGTTCTTCCACGGTAGCTCCTGCTTGTTTCAGAGTCTCGATCAATTCCATCATGCTGCTGATGACATCGTCATCGGCCGCATCGGCATCCATGTATTCCTGGGGAATACAAAATTTTTGTTCAGATAAATCGATAGAAGGGGCATCCCCATATTCCACTTGGGCCGAGGTGCTGTCATGCGGGTCATATCCTTGGATAACACGCAGTCCGTACTCACAGTCCTCAGCACTTTTAGCCAGGCATCCTATTTGATCAAGAGATGATCCATAAGCAACTAAGCCATAACGCGAAACAACGCCATAGGTTGGTTTGATTCCAGTGACTCCACAAAATGCAGCAGGCTGCCGGATGGACCCCCCCGTATCAGAGCCCAGTGCCAGAAGTGCCATTTGCGCTGCTATAGAAACGGCGGCTCCACCGCTGCTTCCTCCAGGAACTCGCTCAGGATCCCAGGGGTTTTTAGTGATTTGAAAGGCTGAGTTTTCTGTGGAAGAGCCCATCGCATATTCATCCAGATTCGTTTTCCCGATGATAATAGCGTCTTCTTGAATGAGTTTTTCTACAACGGTGGCATTGTAAGGAGCGTAAAAATTTTCAAGTATCTTAGAACCACACTTTGTCTTTAATTGAGGATCCTGAATGCAAATGTTATCTTTAATCGATACAGGAATGCCTGCTAATTTTCCTAAGACTTCTCCATTTTTTGCTTTGGCGTCAACGACTGCAGCCAGTTCCATTGCCCGTCTTTTTTCAATGATGGTACAGTAGGCTTTTAACTGTTCCTCATAAGATTCTATATTTTTGTAAACTGCTGTCATCACAGATTGGGCAGTAATTTGCCGGCTTTTAATTTGCTGTACTAGTTCTTCTAATGATAAATCAAACATAATTGTAAATTGGTTACCTTTCCATTGGTCATTCACCTTCAAGCAAAGTTTGCAAAATAACAAAGCAGGAAAAACTTGCAATATAAAGTTCGGCTCAGTGGAACACGATTGATCCAATCAATATGGTATTGTCTTGAAAGTAGTATGAAAAAATGGTGGTTTTGTAGGTTAAATAGTTAAATTTTTTTCTTTATTTTATAGTTATAGTACCATGATTTAGGTTTTGTTTTGACATAGAATTTGTCACTCTTTCATCATCTCGAGGGAGCGAGGAACAAGCGACGAAGCGATCTAATTTGGATATTTAGATTGCTTCGTCGCACCTCTTCGCAATGACAAAAACCGAAGTAAAGAAAAATTCCACTAGTATAAAATTAATGTGTTGGCCAAGGAAACAAGGGTCAATCATTGGAGTAAACAGCATGGAAAAATTGGATCAGAATACGCATTTGTATAAAATCAGACACTCGTTAGCACACGTTTTAGCTCAATCCGTATTGGAACTTCGCCCCAATGCCAAGTTAGGTTTTGGCCCTCCTACCAGCACAGGCTTTTATTACGATTTTGATTTGGAAGAAGCGTTGACGCCAGAAGATTTAAAGGTACTGGAAAAAAAGATGAAAAAAATTATCAAATCAAACCAAAAATTTCATCGTGAAGAATTATCTTTTGATGATTTAAAACAACGCCTCGAGGAATCGGATCAAACTTATAAAATAGAATGGGCAGATGAGTTAAGTACAGAAGGGGAAGCAGTTTGGAGTGTTTATAACAATGGCCCATTTTGGGATATGTGTGAAGGGCCGCATATTGAATCGACAAAAGATATTCCGCTGAATGGTTTTTCATTGGATTCATTAGCAGGAGCTTATTGGCGTGGATCCGAAGAAAATAAAATGATGCAGCGCGTTTACGGATTGGCTTTTGAAGATGGAGAACAGCTGCAGGATTTCAAGAAAAAACGTAAATTGGCGATGGAGCGTGATCATCGTAAGTTGAATGCTCAAATGCAGTTTTTTATTATTGAGGAGGAAGTCGGGAAAGGTTTACCCTTGTGGCTGCCCAATGGGACCATATTACGTGATGAATTGGAAAAGCTTGCCAAAGAAAAGGAATTTGCGGCTGGTTACCAGAGAGTGGCGACTCCTCATATTACAAAAGAAAACCTGTATTTGACATCAGGGCATTTACCCCATTATGCTGAAAGTATGTTTCCTCCGATGGATGTCGATGGGGAAAAAATGTACCTCAAGCCTATGAATTGTCCTCATCACCATTTGATTTATAGATCGTCTCCCAGGAGTTACCGGGAACTGCCTCTGCGTCTGGCGGAATATGGTATGTGTTATCGCTATGAACAATCAGGGGAATTGGCCGGTTTATTGAGGGTCCGAGGACTATCCATGAATGATGCGCACATTTATTGCACACCCGAACAGACCAAGGAAGAATTCATTAATGTCATTCAAATGCATTTGGAGTATTACCAAATGTTTGGATTGGCCGATTATTGGATGCGCTTGTCTCTGCCCGATGAGGATAATAAAAAATTTGTTTCTGATCCAGAACTTTGGAAGCGGGCATGCGATCTTGTGGTACAGGCCATGGATGAAGTCGGAGTTCATTATGAAGCGGTTGAAGGAGAGGCTGCGTTTTATGGCCCAAAAATTGATTTCCAAATTGTGAATGTGGTCGGACGAGAAGAAACCGCTTCCACGAATCAATTGGATTTGATCATGGCAGAGCGTTTTGATCTCTATTACATCGGGGCCGATAATGAACACCATCGCCCATTTATTATCCATCGTGCTCCATTGGGAACCCATGAACGTTTTTGCGCATTTTTGATTGAACATTATGGCGGGGCATTCCCAACCTGGCTGGCTCCTGTCCAGGTACGGATACTCCCGGTAGCATCAGCATTTTATGATTATGCGTTTCAGCTGAAAAACCAGCTGCAAACCAAATTCATTCGTGTGGAAGTTGATGATTCTCATGATAAATTTGGTAAAAAAATTCGTAATGGTGCCACTTCCAAGATTCCAAATTTACTGATTCTTGGTGAAAAAGAACAATCGGATCAGTCGGTAACTTGGAAGCGATATGGTGACCAGGATCAACAAACACTTTCTTTTGAATCGTTCCAGAGTATAATTGTGGAAAAAATCAACAGCCGTTTAGACTAATTTCAGGAAATTTTTAATGTCACTTATTTCCTGAAGGAGAACTTATGGAAGCAGCACAATCGATGGATGCCGGGGGACATGATGTCCCTGAGGATTATGCAGAACAGTTGGCAGGCCGGATTATTGTTTTGCATGAAAAAGAACTGGACCCTGCTGTCAGTAGCGCAAATATCGCCCAATTTATCTACGATTCTACCAAAGATCCTGCGATGATGCAGTATTTTATTGATGCATTGGAAATTCTGATTGATGATGATAACACCACGAAGTTCGCTGCAATTGCATGGGCTGCACTGATAATGCAAAGCGACATTGTCGAAGAATATGTGAGTTACATTGCAGAAGTGATTGCGTTCATTCTGGATAGTTATTACAGCATGAGTAAACCAGAAGTCGACTATGAAGGAAAAAAATATTCTGCTTATGCTTATATGCTGGGCTCTGTATTTATCCGAATGATTGAAATCAATCAAGCTCTGTATGAGACGATTCAGGAAATTTACAGTACAATCATTCGCCAAGAAATGGAACTGGATGGGGAGCAAACACAGAAAGAGAAAGCAAAACCTCAGATTTTTTTGAAAAAAGCGGCAAAGAAGCAAACCGTTTCTAAAAAGATGTATGATGACATTATTGATTTCTTAGGAGGTCGAGGCGATTTTAAATCCACTTCGTTGAACCAGGAAAACCCAAACGAACATATTGCGGTGTTGGCGGATCGGATGCGTGGGACACGCCGCTACGTTATCCAGGACATTATGAACAAGCGCGCTCTGGATCGTAAGAAACGCTTGGAAAAAGAACTGAGCGAGCGTCTGGCTTCTGCAGAAGAAGTAATTCTTGCTGCTGAACCGTTTCGTGATGGATTAGCCCTGTTTTGGCGAGAAAAGCGGTATAACTATAAATTCCTGGCGGTAGAAAAAATACGGGTGGCTCTTCAAATCATAGGGATTATTGCCGGGGTTATTTATTTCATGGCAGGCTATTTAGGATTGTGGGGCGTTGGCAGTGTTGACGGCATTCTGGTTTGCGCCAGTATGTGGGCCTTTGCTAAGTTTGCAGGATCTCGGAAAAACTTTAAATCCTTCTATCCTTATGATGTTAGTAAAGAACTCGAAAATTGTGTGAATAACTTTGGCAATGTCATGCGCCGTATGTCCAAAGAACAGCTGGATCAATTTCTGAATCGACAAATCAAAGCAAAATATAACGAATCCGTTGTCCAAATTATTCCTGAATTTATTAAATATTTGTATGCTGTGATGCCTGATCGTAAAAACATGATATTGACAGTCGAGGAATTGTCCGATTTGATGGAAAATATGGAAGTTGATATTGCGAAGCACCTCCGTGCCCGCATGTAAAAAATAAGGAAATGATGCCAAAACGAACTAAAATAGCCAGATTGACAAAAGAATTATGTGATCACAAAATTTGTGTGAAAGGCTGGGTGCGAACTAAACGTGATTCAAAAAAGTTTGCGTTCATCAATTTGAATGATGGTTCCAATCAGACGGGTATCCAAATTATTGCTGATGCTGAGTTAGATAATTACGAAGAAATTGGGCATTTGAATACGGGTGCTGCCATTGAAGTAATAGGGCAATTGGTGGTATCTCCAGGGAAAGGGCAGGATTATGAAATTCAAGCTCAGCAAATCAAAATTCATGGTAATGCGTCTGGCGATAGTTATCCCTTACAGAAAAAAGGGCACACCTTAGAGTTTCTGCGGGAAATTGCACATTTGCGCCCCCGCACAAACACGTTGGGATGTGTCTTTCGCATTCGCAATAGCCTGGCTTATGCGGTACATCGATTTTTTCAAGAGCGGGATTTTGTTTATGTCCAAACTCCAATCATCACATCCAGCGATGCCGAGGGAGTGGGGGAGATGTTTCGAGTCACATCTATGGATATAAATCATCTTCCCAAAACAGATCGCGGTATCATTGATTTTTCCCAGGATTTTTTTGGGCAGCCTGTCTATTTGACCGTATCCGGGCAGCTGGAAGCTGAAATTTTCGCAACAGCCTTTAGTGACATTTATACATTTGGTCCTACATTTCGTGCAGAAAATTCAAATACGTCCCGGCATCTTGCTGAGTTTTGGATGATTGAACCAGAAATGGCATTTTGTGACTTACAGGGTAATGCCGAATTGGCAGAAGCTTTTCTGAAATATCTGATTCGCTACTGTCTGGATCACCATCATGAGGACCTGACGTTTCTGCAGAAATTTTATAATAAAGAACTTCTGGCAACCCTGGAAGGGATTGTCAATTCTTCTTTTAAGACCATTACCTATACAGAATCTATTGACATTCTTCAAAATTCTGGATGCTCCTTTGAATTCCCCGTACATTGGGGAGATGATTTGCAATCAGAACATGAAAGGTTTCTAACGGAGCAGCATTGCAAATGCCCTGTGGTGGTGACAGATTACCCAAAAGAGATTAAAGCGTTTTATATGCGCCAGAATGACGATGGGAAAACCGTAGCCGCCATGGATATTCTATTTCCCAAATTGGGAGAAGTGGTAGGAGGTTCACAACGAGAAGAACGGTACGATGAGTTAAAAAAACGCCTCAATGAATTAGGACTTCAAGAAAAAGATTATTGGTGGTATCTTGATTTGCGTCGATTTGGATCTGTACCTCATGCCGGATTTGGATTGGGATTTGAAAGACTGGTTCAATTTGTCACAGGGATGGGGAATATTAGGGATGTGATTCCATTGCCTCGTGTCCCAAACAATGCAGCATTTTAGTTTTTGAAAATCTGTGATATAGGTTGATTAATGGTCTATAGACAGTTTAAAATTAATTTCATTAGTGTTTGAGATCCCTTTGTTTGCAAAGACAAAGGAAAATGTATGAAATGATACCCGGCCGACTATACAAGTCAAACGGTATTATTTATTGTTTCAATAATAGGAGCCCTATGCAACAGTTCGGTGGTATTCAAACCCTTTATGAGGATAGAGAGAAAAAAGGGATTACTATTAAATTCAACCCGGAAGCAGCTACTGAAATTGAAACATATATGACGGGTCTGGAGGGGATGATAAATGCCTATCAAGAAAATCAGGAAATCGTTAAGGGATTACATGAGGTAAAAATTAAAGCAAATTCCCTATTGATTTCTCATGCCTCAGAAGAAGACATTATTAAAGGGATTCGTGAAATGACAACCATCACGGGGCCTGATGGCAAAAAAATGAATATTGCCAGTTTTGCTAAAACAAAAACAGAGCATCTCCAGGATGCAGATGTTTTTAAAGAACGCACTCTCAAACGTCTCAATCAGACGATTCAAAATACGATCGCACTCATGCAATGGAAACAAAGTGAGGAATTGGGAAACTTTATCAATGAATTGAAAGGGCTGGATCAAAGTGTCTCTGGACAAGAAATAGACAAATCCATCAGGGACGTCATGAAATCTGGCGGATTTAAGGTATATCAATCCGTCAAAGAGGATTATTTGAAAGAGTGGTTGAGACCGTTCCAGCAGGAATTGGGCAAGCCCATTGAAGCATTGACCCAGGCAGAGCTTCAGGATGCCATGAAGCACATGAAAATTGTGATGAAACAGCGGCTCAATGAAGGGAATCTGGTCATCTATCCTGATTCAGACAAAATGAAAGACTATAATATGCAGGATCATGATATGGTCAATGGGCATGAAATGACATTTTGGCTCAATAATCCTTTGATTGATGAATTTGTAACATTCACCCAGGCTGTTTTGACACGTTTTACTTTTATGTTGGATAAGCAATTTCTAGTGTTTCGATTCCGCAGTGAACCCTATCTCTATCTAATAGGATTCTCCAACGAGTCTTTTTTAAATGCAGAAAAGGGAGAGGACAGTTCTTTGGTGGTCTCGCCCCATATCAAAGCCATTGTGCAGGGAAAAGATAAGGCGTTTCGTGAGTTGAACAACACGAATTTCCCCTCTGTTGGGATGTATATTGATGTCTTAAAAGATACAATCAAACCCTTTTTAATTGCTTTGGCCGAAAAAATAGAATTTGAATTTTCAGACGATTTTAAAAAACATTTTAGGATGTAGAATTCATGGAGAGAAGGCCCATCCCATTTTCCTTCCTGATGAGTGAATGCCCTTAACGATTCTAATTGGAAGCAATGTGCATTGGTGGAATGCGGAAGCGGCCTATGCGGCCACTGCTGCAGAATTATTACAGGAGGCAGGACACCGGGTTTTTGTTTTGACCCGCCCGAACACCTTGAATGCCAAACATCTACAAGCTCGTGGGTTGACTCTCATCACAGATATCGATCTCAATACGCTCAACCCCATTCGTCTGTACCAATCGTATCAGCGTCTTAAAAAATTTCTGCAAGACTATGATGTCCAAATTGTCAATCCTCATCGTTCCGAAGGTTTTTTTATTTATATTCTGCTCAAGCAGTCTCTAAAAACTTTCAAACTGATACGCACACGGGGAACAACACGTGCCGTCAGAAACAGTTGGTTCAATCGTAAAATGTATTGTGACTGGGTGGATGCTCATATTTTTGCAGGGCAAGTGGTCTTGGAACGTGTTTCCCAGGTGGTTCCTCTCCCCTCCCATAAAAAACATGTTATCTATTATCCTGCCGATCCCGTTTCTCCCAGCTCCTCTAATCGTCATCCTCAGTATTATCAGGAATTTCAAATTTCTCCTGAAGACAAAACGATTGCCATTGTAGGGAGAATCAGCCCTGTCAAAGGTCATGTTTTGCTGCTGGAAGGCTTTAGAAAACTTTTAAAAAACTTTCCCAACACGGTATTGCTCATTTTATACAAGCACCCTGACCCAAAGCGTCCAGCATTATTGTCCCTGCAAGAAAAGTGTGAACACATGAAAATTGGTAGTCAGGTTCGTTTCATAGGACCCCGTCAGGATATTCGAGACATCATGAAATTTGTGGATATTGGTGTTGTCAGTTCCTTGGATTCTGAAGTAATTTGCCGGGTTGCGGTTGAATTTTTTTCTGTGGGTACTCCTGTTGTCGCATTCCCTACCGGGTGTTTACCAGAAATAGTCCATTCACAAGTGAATGGAATCCTTACCAAAGATCAGAATGCTGATGAGCTTGCTGCCGCATTAGAAAAGATATTAAGCAATCCCGAGTTATTACAGCATCTCAGCAAAAATGCTCATGAACAGGCTGTACAGCGTTTTTCTCCTTCATTATTTTTAAAAAAAAACCTCGAAGTATTTGAGTCCGTCTTGAAATAGGGTGAGAACGGATGACAAGAAGTCGACTCTTTCCGACTATAAGTGCCAGATAGGCATACAATTTGGATATCAGTTGTTATCTGATACTATTTACAAAATAGAAATAAATTGCTTATGCCCAGATTCAGTATGCAAACGGCGTTGGATGTTCGTGAACGCATTGAAAAATTAAAACAAAAAGAATTTGGGGAGCAGCTGCAAGTTGCTCAGGAAATCAAAAGCCGTATTGTTGAATCTCAGGAACAAATCAAACAAAGTCATGTTTATACAAACCAATTAAAAAACAATGGCTTCACAATTGCCCAATTGCAATTCAATCAACAATTCTGCCAACGCATGGAGCAGCAAATTCAAGTATTGGAACATCAGCTTCAGCAACAAAATGAGATCGTCAATCGTAAGCAGCAAAGTCTGTTGAAGGCAACACAAGATCGAAGAGTGTTAGAAATCCTCAAAGAAAAAGAACAGCAGCGTTATCGTAAACACCAAGATCGTTTAGACCGATTGGAAATGGATGAAATTGCCCAGAATTTTTCGCTACAAAGACGATCAAGGTGACATATTTTACCTACTTTCTGTATCAAGGACATCTTGAAAAGGCCGAATGATATTAATAAAAGGTTTTCTATGCTATTGAAAATACAAGCTTTATTGGAAAAAAAGACATGGTTAATCATAGGGTGCGGCATGTTTTTTGCTGACTTTGCTTATGCAGCCTTACCATTGCCATCATTTGTAGAAGGCTTTTGCAAAGACTATGGAATTGACATATGCGCAGGAGAGGCAAAGGAGGAAGAGGGCCAAAAAAAAGAGAAGCGTACTTTTACAGAAAGTGAGCAAGAAGTTCTAACACGGCTGTTTGAAAAGGAAAAACAGCTCAAAGCAAGAGAGATTGCTCTTAATCGTCGTGAAAGACGATTGAAGGCATTGGAAGAGGATCTGCAGAGCCAAATTGCTCAGTTGGAAAAACTGCAGCAAGAGGTAGAAAAAGATATCAACAGAAAGAAAGTACAGGATCGGGAGCAGCTTAATAAAGCAGTTGATTTTTATGCCAAGATGGAGCCTGGCAAAGCAGCTGCCTCTATCGCTCAATTGAATACAAAAATAGCAGTACAAATTCTACTCAAAATAAAAGGCAAACAAGCTTCTGCAGTCTTAGCTCAAATGGAACCTGAGCAGTCCGCCCGGCTGGTTGAAGAAATTGCACGAAAAAAGTAATCAATTCACTCTAGGTATGGAGAATGTCAATGATTATTGGTTCATCAATTCCTGTTATTCCACAGGGAATAGAGGAAATTCAAGGCCTGGATGAAAATTCAGATGCCTCCATTGGCCAGGGATTTTCCTTTGAAAATGCGCTTTTTGCAATGCAGGAAAGCGATGCGGAGGAAGGAAAAATGTTTATGGAGGATGAGGATCAGACGGTGGAAGAAGCCCCTATCGTCATCAATGATATGAAAACTAATCCAACTACGATTCCTGCTGCATTAGCGGAAGTACAATTGAAATCGGAGGAGTCTGAAATTGAAATAGCGTCGGTTGATCCTGTCGTTGATCATTCCGGTTCTCATTATTTACCACTGGGAGACAACACGGAACAATTGACAGAGCAGGTATCCAACATGAGTCAGCCTGCGAAGGTTGCATCGTCTGCACAGGGAAATTCCAATTTTCCGTCTGCTGATCTAAAATCAGTTGTAGAACACGTCCCTGGAGAAGTCTCAAATAATGCGGAGGAACAGGTTTTAGAAAACTTTTCAGAGAGTTTAGAAAAACAAGGGCTCCGTGAAGGAGATAAAGATTCAGCAGCTACGATAGATCCACGTATTTCATCACGTGGAGGCGAAGCAGGCGATACTGAGCGTACAAAAGTCTCTATTGCGACACAATTGAATATGGCAAATGCCCAACAGGACTTGGAAAAGAACGGGGCCATCGAAAAACAAATGGAAAATCCTACCGTAGCAACTCCAGCGGCTCTTATGCATCAGACAAAAGCAGAGACTGAAGAAGATATGCTTCAACGTCGACTGATGCAACAATTCCGAAGTATCACTGCGGATTCAGCCTCCATGGAAGCCTCACCATCCCAGTCTTTAGAAAATTTAACTCAGCTGCGTGAAATTTCACAAACTCCAAATTTTGACCAGGCGATCAGTGAAGGAGAGCATCCTGATGACTTTATGACGAAGCAAACGGGTGCAAAATCTCCAATTGAACGGAATATTCCACAATTGGCGGATATTTTTAAATCCACGGAGCAGGAAAGTGTTGTAGAAGATACAGACACATCCATGGATATAGACCCCAGTATGGATAACATGTCAATGGAATCTATAGAAAATAATCATGTGGCTTCCACTAAAGAAAGTAACTCGATTTCTGCTCTGAAAAGCTCCGAGAAAACGTCTGTAGTATCAGACTTCGATCTCGATCAAATCATGAGTAAGGTCAATCTGAAAGATGACGGAGACCGGGAAGTGACTATACAGCTCAGGCCTGAACATCTGGGAGATCTTCGTATGAAAGTACGCCAGGAAGGAAACGATTTGACTATTGAAATGACTGTGAGAAATCCCGAAGCAAAGGGTCTCTTGGAAGCCAATCTTGCTGAATTGAGAACACGCTTTTTAGCACAGGACGATAATGCATTTGATCAACTCCAGTTTGCTGTCAATGTAGGAGAACATTCGTTTTCTAACCCAGATCATTCTGCAGAACGTGGACAGTTCGAAGAAGATTATAGTGCCAGCAAACAACAAGAACGCTTGGAGCCTCAGGTTGCGGTTTCTCAGCAGTATAAAAAGGCCGGATTAAATTCTGGTGTGAGTATTTATGCTTAATTGAAAAGAGGAGAAGACATGTCACTTGAAGTGCATCAAGCAATCAATCAGGCAGGATCGTCCTTACGGAATGCTGCTACCAAAACAAATGGTCGAGTTGGCGAGGAAGACAATAAGCAACTGGGAAAAGCTGATTTTTTAAATTTGATGATGACTCAAATGGCCAATCAGGACCCATTAGATCCCATGAAATCTGAACAGATGATGCAGCAAATGGCGGCTTTGGGAACTGTAGAGCAACTGCAGAATCTGAATGTCAAAATGGATAAAATGGTATCGCTACAGGATGAAATGTCACGCTCCAATGCATTTGCTTATCTGGATAAAGATGTGAAGATTGGTACGGATTCTTTACAGGTTCGTGACGGGATGACGGCCCCTGCTGCTTATTCAGTCAGCGGAAATGCTGATAAAGTGTTTGCTCATATCATCAGTCCAGAAGGGGAAGCCATTCGTAAAATTGATCTGGGAAGCCAACCCAGAGGATCTCATAGCTTTGCCTGGGATGGGAAAGATAGTGACGGTGACGTTGTTTCAAACGGTAAATACACGTATCGTGTTGTTGCAGCAACAGAAGATGGAGAAAAGATAGAGGTCAATCTGTTCAAAGCAGGCAGGATTTCCGGTGTAGATTTTGAGAATGGACGTCCTGTTGCCACAATCAATGGAGAAAAGCTGCCTCTGAGCAATATAAAAGGTGCCAGTAATCAATCGGAAAGGCGCTATGATCAAGCAGTACCGCTTCCGATTAAGAAAACTTTGCAGCCAAGACCACTGGCTCTAAAGCCAAAGCCCCTTGCCGTAGAAAAACCCTGATATTTGGCAAGTAAGGCGGGTCAGTGTGAATAGATACAGGGATGATGGATACATTGTAAAAAGTGTTCGAGTGATGCTAATTGAATAGCTTTTAGAAGGAGATTATTATGAGTTTACTTGGATCATTGAATGCAGCTGCCAGTGGTGTAAAAACCATGGGTAGGGCAATGACTGTGATTGGTAGTAATGTGGCCAACGTCAACACCGTTGGATACAAAACCAGTCGTGTCGCCTTTGAGGACGTTCTGGCGTCTAATTTCTCCCAGGGGATTGGCCCCACTAAATTGAGCCAGGGGGTTGGTATTGCCAGTGTGAATGCGAATTTCGCACAAGGGACGTTTGAGCAGACTGAAAAACAAACAGACATGGCACTCAATGGCACTGGATTTTTCACAGTGTCTGACCAGTTTGGGAAAGACTTTTATACTCGTGCGGGAAACTTCACTTTTGATTCAGATGGTATGCTGACCACAGACCGCGGCTTGTTTGTACAAGTACGGGATGTTGACCCTGTGAGTGGTGAAGCAGTAGGTTTTCCACATAAAATGAAGATATTAGGAACTGTGGACCCGCCAGTGCGTACAGGTGATGGAACTGCAGGTTCTGGAATCAGGATTGCGGCCAACCTGGACGCTAATTCACCCATTCGTGAAATGCCATTTGACCCGACTAATGTCAAAGTCAATATGTATAATTTTTCTACTTCTACGACAGTCTATGATGATTTGGGAGATGAGCATACCGCTACGATTCTTTTTCGTCGAAGACCGGAAGTTCCCCCGCAAACAAATCCTCAAACCGGGCAAACCATTCCTGGAATCAAAAATCAATGGGAATGGTATTTAGCATTTGATGGTGCCGATATTGGACAACGAC
Organism: SAR324 cluster bacterium; assembly: GCA_015231885.1. Taxonomy (GTDB): domain Bacteria; phylum SAR324; class SAR324; order SAR324; family NAC60-12. The sequence continues at coordinate 3,033 of JADGAT010000065.1, read as the reverse complement.
CGGGGCAATTAGTGGCGCAGGGCGGTGGATTCATGCAATTTGATGACGATGGGCGACTCTTGCAGGCCACAGGTGGTCAATTTGTTGCCCAGGGAGGAGGAGTTGATCCCGCAACCGGACAGCAGATTCCTGCAACGGGACCACCCATTCTGCAGCCGGCGCCGGTTAATCCAGAAACCGGATTGCCCCAAGTTGTCGTGGATTTTGGAGGAGATACTCCTCAGGTCATTGGTATGAACCTTGGTGTCGGATCAAACCCGGATGATCCTACGGATGAGCGCACAGGGCTCGATGGAATCACTCAGTTTGCATCAGCATCCAATATATTGGATATTTTTTCAGATGGTCATCCAAGTGGAACATTGGAAGACATTATTGTGGCAAATGATGGTTTGGTTACTGGAGTTTTTGATAGTGGACATACCCGGGCCATGGGAATGCTGACCCTCACTAAATTTGACAATCCTGAAAAGTTGATCAAGGCTGGAGATAACTTATTCAATCATAGCCCCCTCGCCGGTAAAGCAATTCGAGGAGCACCAGGAATCGGCGGATTTGGTACGGTTCGTAGTCAAGCGTTAGAGCAATCGAATGTGGATTTGGCAAAAGAGTTTGTAAAGATGGTAGAAACTCAAAGAGCCTTCCAGGCTAATGCAAAAACAGTCACCGTGTCTGATGAGATGATTGATTCGATGGTTAATATGAAACGATAATCTCCTAATCTTCCTGGAGGATTCTCCAGGAAGATTATTTTTCCTCAGTTTTAGATCCCTCCCTTCTCTTTTTTCCCGAATTTTGTCTTTGCGACAAATACTTTATCTCCAATCACAAGGTCATATTTCTGTTGCATGGATCCGCAATAGACCGACAGTTCAAGCAATTGATCACTGTTTATAAGGGCGATGGCATCGTCATCCATCCCCGCTTCGTAATGAGATTGGAAAGCACAACGGGCATCTGATTTCCCCAATATTGTAACATTCTTATGTTCGTATTTTTGCAGAAAATCCGCATGGATGTTGGTAATGGCATTCCCAAATCGATCAAAGAGTATAATTTCTCCCTCAATTTCATTTGATTTTTCTACTGCTCTGGGAAAGTGTAATTGCTCATAACAGGAGCTTCTTGTTCCTATTTCGCTGAGTGGCATTCCTTCTGCCAGATGAGCTGCTGCAGGAGCAAACAGAGCCAGGCCGTCAAAGCTGGTGTGTGTTTGCCAATGTGCGGTTTTTGAAGAAATTCGGATGATTGTTTCAGGAGGATACTTTTCCAGCAGAATCGAAAAAACACCATTATCCGGGCCAATTAACCAGCTGGAGCATGTCTTAACTAAAATGGCAGGACGTGCAGAACCCACTCCTGGGTCGACAACGACAACATGGATTGTTCCTGGTGGAAAGTGCGGAACACTGCGTGATAGACAGTATGCTGCTTGAAGGACGGATTGAGGTGAGATATCGTGGGTGACATCGATAATATCGCTTGTCGGAGAAATTGAAACAATCTTCCCCTTCATTGCTCCTACGTAGCCGTCTTGGGTGCCAAAGTCTGTGATTAGAGTGATGGTTGCTGTCATGTCATCGGAATTGACGCATGCGGATATTTAATAAAAGCCCCACTCCAAACATCATAGACAGCATGGAAGAGCCTCCATAACTAAAAAATGGAAGAGGGACTCCCACGACAGGCATCAACCCCAAAACCATCCCAATGTTGATCAAAACATGAGATGTGATGATAGATACAATGCCTACTACCAATATGGCACTGGAACGGTCGTTTGTCTTCAGAACACTGGAAAGTGACCAAAGGATTAAAAACAGAAATAGTGCTAACAGCAGAATCCCGCCAGCAAATCCCCATTCCTCAGTAAATACAGAAAAAATAAAGTCGGTATGATGTGCCGGTAAAAAATTCAATTTGCCCTGTGTCCCATTTTCAAACCCTTTTCCCCAAAGTCCGCCGCTGCCAATTGCCACAATCGATTGAATGACCTGATAACCAGCCCCCAGGGAATCACGCTCTGGATTAATGAATGTCAACACACGATCCTGCTGATAAGGTTTTAAGATAGGGTCTATTACTGATGGAATGCCAAACCAAGCAACCAATGACAAAATCATCATGATGAATCCAATCAGGATTATCGTCATTTTACGAATGCCTGCTAAAAAAATAATGGGTATGAATACAATCAACAACAAGAGAGCCGTTCCCAGGTCGGGCTGCTTTACGATCAAAACAAAAGGTACTAGTACTAAAATAGTAGGCCAGGCCAAGCGAGCGAATCCTAATTGACCAATTCGCCGGTATTCTTGAAAATAGCGTGCCAGGACAAGGACTAGAGTGAATTTAGAGAATTCAGAGGGCTGTACGAAAAATGGGCCAACAGACAGCCATCTTTTGACAGGAGAGCCTGGTCCTCCTGTACCAAAGAGAAGCACCAGAACCAATAGAAAAATAACTCCAAAATGAAAAAGATATCCCCATTTGACAAGGACTCGGTAATCCACCAAAATGGTAAGAAGTGCAACCGTTGTTCCAAGTAAAATCCAATAGATTTGACGCTTTTTATAAAACAACATTTCAGGGGTTCCAATGGTAGCAGAATGAATAGCAATCACTCCAATGGTACAAATCAGCAGAACGGTGCCACACAAAACCCAGTCAAAATTTGATAATAATCGACGATCAAACATAATCCTGAAAAATTAAAGAAAATAAAAGGCTACCCACTTAAATTGGACAGTCAGGTTGAATAACATTGTTCTTTTCTTTGCCTCTTCTAAAATACCTTTTTTGAGATACAATAAAAATTCTTTTTTATGAAAAACAGAAAGAAGGTCTTTGGGGATTTTTGAACGGAAACAATATGTGGAGTTTTCTATTTTTTTGATCGAGATAGGATTGAGGCATTTTGTCCCAAAGTGTGACTAGTGGAACAAAATTTAGTATGGAAGGGAGGGATCTAAAACTGAGGAAAAATAATCTTCCTGGAGAATCCTCCAGGAAGATTAGGAGATTATCGTTTCA
>JADGAT010000064.1 GCA_015231885.1 SAR324 cluster bacterium | reverse complement strand
GAGCAATTTCATCTTTTAATTGCTGAATTTCTTCTGCTTGTTGTTGAATAATAGTAGACTGCTGATGAATGATTTCTAGCAATTGTCTAACAAATGGACTTTGTTCTTCTTCCGGTATATCCGGTATCTTTATTTTTGAATGTTTCATGTTAGACATAATAATCGAAACAAATAAAATGTTTTCAAATCCTTATACTTCTTATCGGATTCGTTAACACAAACCTTTAGCTTTTAGATTTGCCCATTATAATTTTTCATCATTACTCGGACTTATTGACAACTTACTAATTATCTCGTGAGTCGTAAATTCTTGACTTAGTTTTTTGAAAAATGAGCATACAATCTTAAGTGATCAACATTAAGATAACCTTCCAATCAGGAGGCTTGTATGCTCGGATATTTATATCACTGTCGAGTTAATAATTGGTTTTCGTGAGTTTTTCAAGTGTGTAAAGTGTTTACTTCTCCAGCTTGATCAAAACTTTATAAAATGTTAGGGTGCATATCTTTATGAAGGATCCTGCGGAAGCATGAAAATGTGAGTGCCTTCCACAATATTAAACGATAAACTATTTGATTATTTGGATTGAGATCTATGAAAGTTTTTCAAATACAAGATGACTGGTCTATTGACAATATCACTTTAGCAGAACGTCCAGAACCGTCTCCTGCGGCCGGAGAAGTGCTCATAAAAATGAAAGCCGCGTCCTTGAATTTCAGGGATTTGGTCGTGCCCAAAAGAGGTTATGGGGCCTTGACGGGTACACTCCCTATCATCCCACTAGCGGATGGTGCCGGTGAAATTGCTGCTGTAGGAGACGGAGTGAGCCGTTTTGCTGTGGGGGATCGTGTGTGTCCCATGTTCATGCAGAAATGGATTGCCGGGGAAGCATCAAAGGAACGCCTGACCAATACACTGGGTGGTCCTCTTGATGGGACAATGGCAGAATACATGGTTCTTCATGAACAAGGGGTTGCCAAAGCCCCTGAAAATCTCAGTTATGAAGAGGCTTCCACGCTGCCTTGTGCGGCACTGACGGCATGGAGTGCGTTGGTCACTGAAGGGAATTTGAAAGCAGGGGACAAAGTATTAGTACAGGGGACAGGAGGAGTTTCCCTGTTTGCTTTGCAGTTTGCCAAAATGCTGGGTGCCTACGTCATTGTGACCTCCAGTAGCGATGAAAAGTTACAGCGAGCATTGGACCTTGGGGCCGATGATGGAATCAACTACAGAAAGGATCCGGAATGGGGACGAACAGCTAAGAAAATGGTGGGAGGCGATGGCGTGGATCACGTTGTTGAAGTGGGTGGCACAAAAACGCTGCCCCAATCGTTACGTGCGATACGATTTGGTGCCACAATCAGCATGATTGGAGTGCTTTCCGGGGGAGACATGAGTGGTGCCCTTGGTTTGATTGTGACACGTCAGGTGCGTCTCCAGGGAGTCACGGTGGGACATCGAGACAGCTTTGAAGCAATGGTTAAAGCCGTTGAACGACATTCCTTAAAACCTGTGATTGATCGGACGTATCCTTTTGAAGAACTTCGAGATGCCCTGGACTATCTGGCCAGTGGTGCCCACTTCGGAAAAATCTGCCTCCGCCATCCTTGAGGGTCCGGTCTTCTATTTTTTCTTGTTTCCCTGCCTTCCGGCAGGGAATATATTCCTGTCAGTGTCTGTAATTTTTCAAAAACACTGCCCCGCAAAAACAGCAACATGTTTCCTGGCCAGCTGTTCATCATCTGGAATCCCAGTCACATTCTGACGGCACCTTCCCTGAGCAAACACAGGATAAATGTGTTCATTGTAGATATGGACGGCCGCGTCATCATTGGCTTTGGGATTGCGGAATAAGCCGGCATACTGCTCCGAGTACAGATAGTCGATGGGGGTTCCTTCTACCAGTTTTCGCCATCCGGCCTCTGCTTCGGCAAGACGTTTCAATGCTCCGTGATGTTCTTCTTCCAAGCGTGGTAAGTCCTGCACCAGCGCTTTGGTGAAGGCTCTGGTCGTCACATGTTCAAATGATGACCCTCGGGCACGCATGGTCATGTTCAGTGAATTGGTCAATTCCTGATTCGGTTTTGTCTCTGGACAAAAAACCAACAGCAGCCCGCAGGGGCGTAGAGCAAATGTGACAAAAACTTTGGTGGGACTGATGGCCAGGGAAAAAGAGGTCCCTTGCTCAATGAACGGTTGTATTTGCAGCTCATAGCTCATGCGCATGATGTCATCATAGGATTTTGAAGGAATCAGCCTGGTGAATTCGAATCCCGAATAAGCCCGGTCCAGTACCACGGGTGTGTTGGTTTCTGCTGCTGTTTTTGCGCGAGCCTCAATAATATCTTTTTGACAGACCCGCCCTGTTGTATTCAGAGGCCCAGCCTGGTAAACAGGAAGGGTGTTTGGTTCTGCGATGATGGAATCTTCCGCAAATTCTTGACATTGCAAGTGCGCCAGTTTTGCTATGGTTTTGTAGGCTGGCCAGCCCAAAGCCTGTATTCCCAAAGTGTGGAATGATGGATTTTGCAGCAAAGTCAATTCAACTGCTGATTTGACCGCTCCTGTTCCTGCATCGGAAGGAAGAGCTAATCGGAATTGGTTCCAGTATTGTTCAGGAATCCGCTGCCAGCGCAAAACGGTTTGTTTCAGCTCGTCCATGATTTTAGCGGAGTTCATGTAGGTTCCTCGTTTACTGTATTCCAGTTCGGCACTGATATACTCCAGAAGTGTTGCTGAAGTGTTCATTGGCTGTCCATTGCCGTTTAAGACAATACCAATTCCATAATTGTGCCCCTGGTTGTCTTTGTCACACAAAACCTGGGCTACTTGATTTACGTCTTTTCCTGATTTTGCGAGTTGCAGTCCTTCTGCCTGCACGCTTTTTCCAAATTGTAATTCCATGCTGATTTTCCTTAATGTTGAATGATGGATACGTTCATGTAATTGAGCATTAAAAAATAACATGGACAAGGTCATAATTACAACCTTGAAAAATATTATTAAATGCTATGTAATTAGTGTGTGCTAAACCATGTCAATGAATCTCAACACTTTATACTTACTTTCTTATTATGCCTATTGTTCACTGGCGGGATGATTATACGGTCAAGGTCAACATATTCGATGATCATCACAAAACTCTTTTTAATGCCATCAATCAATTATATGATACCATTCTTGAAAGATATGAGCAGGATCAAACAATTTCTCCTTCAGAAACAAATGCAATACAAACAGCCTTTGACTCTTTGCTGCACTACACCGAGTACCATTTTACAGCAGAAGAAAAAGAACTGGAATACCATGCATATCCCGATTATGCTCAACAAAAAAAAGCTCATGATTTTTTCAAAAATAAAATTATAGCGGCCATGGAAGCATTTAAAAATAGTGGTGAGGTAGAAATAGAATTATTAGAATTTCTTAAGCGTTGGCTCATTGATCATATTCTTGTTTTGGACAGAAACTATTCTGGCTTTCTGAACAGTAAGGGCGTTACTTAGGAAGGGAAATCATGCCGAATAAAAATAAGACATGGGATATTCAGGAATACCAAGTCATTAAAATGGACTGCAGCCGTTTTGACGTGAACAGCATCATGGATGGAGAACTCAGTGATGGAATCGGGAGTTTATTAGAAGCAGGGAAAAAAAATATCATTCTGGATTTTTCCACAGTGACTCAGATCAGCAGTGTGGGAATTGGTGCGATTGTCTCCGCTTATCGTGAAGTCCATGATCAAGGCGGAACCATGAAAATTATCGGAACCCGGAAAAGTGTCGGTGAGGCTATCAAGTCCACACGCATCGATCAATTTATTGAGCTTCATGCCTTCGTAGAGGGATAAAACCATCAATTGTCTGCAATTTCTTCCTTCCAGACTTTGGAGGGGTGAAACACAACGACTCTCCTTGCTTCAACTTCGTAGAGTTCACCCGACTTTGGGTTGCGCCCGGGTCGGGGATCTTTATCCTTTAATTTAAACTTTCCAAATCCACTGATCAAAACTTCTTCGCCTGAGATCAATCGTTCTTTGATTGTATCGATCAAGATATTGACTAATTTTTCAGCCTCCCCAAACAACATTCCTTCTTTGAATTGTATGGATCGGATTATATCGACTTTTACCATAATAGAAACCAAATTTTCGATTGTTTATTTACCTGCGTTTAAAATTTATCAATGCTTTGAATAGCAAAAACCCATTCTATTGTAAATGAAAGAAAAAAGTCCAGAAAATGGAAAAAGGAGGTAGAACGCTTTGGTATTGAGATTAAGCGTAATCTTATTCTTGTAAATTTTTTAATGCTTCTTCAATGGAAGGAAACAAAGCAAAACGTTTATCAAAGTTTGTCATGGCAAAAACTTTACTGTTGAACTCGTTTAAACTGCAAATGGACATGAGCACTCCATAATCCTTGAAAACTTTGATAAGTCCCATGAGTCTTCCCAGTTGACTGGAATTGAGAAAAGGCACTTGCTCCATATCAATTAAAATCATTTGAATGTCTTTACTTTTACGCAATTCATTAATTTTTTTAATAATGATCTCATTTTTAATTGACATGAAATTTGCGTCCATTGCAATAATACAAGCACCATGTTCACTTCGATATTTTATTTCCATTTTGATTCTTTCCTATTTTTATGACGCAGATAAAAGAGATGTTCCATGCTGGCGTTATTTCATAAAGCATAAACTGTGCAATTATGAGATTTTTCAAAAAGAGAGAATTGAAATTAGATGCTTTTTCCCTAGACAGTGCTGCAATGCATTGTTAAAAGTATGTAAAAGACCTATTCTGATCCGGTAAAATGATGTCACATGAAAAAAATAAACGACAACGAGTTTCAATTATTCAATGATTTACTGACGAACAAGTGCGGTATGCTGTTTCAGCAAGAGAGGTCTTATCTGTTGGAACGTCCCCTGCAGGAGCGTCTGAAGATGCTCAATATATCGTCGTATCTGTCATATTATAATTTTTTAGCATCTTCCGAGGGAGAAGACGAACTGTCTTACCTCATCCAGCTATTGACTGTAGGAGAAACTTATTTTTTTAGAAATGAACACCATTTTAGTGCACTGTCGGGGTATATTTTCCCGAATTTGAAAGGGAAGGCGGCTCCTGTTCAAATTTTATCGGCGGGGTGTTCGACGGGTGATGAACCTTACTCCATTGTGATGCTCTGCAAAGAGATGTTTCCTGATTTGTGGATTGAACTCACAGCAACGGATATCAACCAAAAATCAATAGATAAAGCACAGGTCGGAATATATTCTGAAAGGGCCGTCAAACAAATGCCGCCTTTGTATGTGAGTAAATATTTTCAGAAAAAGGAAGAGCATTACTACTTGGATAAGAGCATTATCCGCAGTGTTGCGTTCAGGCAAGGAAATTTGAGGGACAATCAGTTTTATCAAAATATGGGATTATTTGATTTAATCATTTGCCGCAATGTTTTGATCTATTTTTCAAAACCTGTCATAGAGACAATCCTTTCCAGATTTCATTCCATTTTGAAACCACATGGCTTTTTGATTTTGGGACATTCTGAAAGCATTTACGGGTATTCGAGTGATTTTCAGTCTGTGGAGCAATGCAATACATTTTTTTACCAGAAAAAAGATTTTCTTGAACCTAAAAACTTATCTTCTGTCCAGAAAATAGGCCACACGCCGGAAGCACTCCCAGTTAATACGCAGCCCCTTCCATTGCGTCAACCGCCTTCAATGGAGAGGATGCCGGTTGCTGCAGAAAAAGCATTCAATGAAAAGAAAATTCAAAATCCTGAACAAGAGTACAGCAAAGGAATACAGCACCTGATCCATGAAAAGCAGGAGGAGGCATGGAGCACTTTTAAAAAAATACTAGAGGAACATCCAAAGCATGTTGGTAGTTTATTGTGCATGGCACTGCTGGAGGCCAATAAGAATCATTCAGCCCAAGCTCTCAATTATTGTGAGCGGGCGCTGGCTATTGAGGAATTTTCTCCAGAAGCCCATTATATCCAGGGACTGTTGCATGAGAACCAGGACCAGTATGAGGATGCCCAAAAGGAATATCAGATCGCCGTATTTTTGAAAAATAATTTTTCCTTGGCACATTTTAAACTGGGGAAGAATTATCATGCTAAAACTAAAAAGAAAGAAGCCTCACTGGCTTTTAAGAATACGTTGAAGTTCCTGGAGCAGGAGCCTGAAGAACCATTCATGATCTATTCTGGAGGATTTCCCAAAGATGCAATTGCACAAATGTGCCGACAATACCTGGAAACATTGAAGTAATGGATAAACGGATGACAGACGACTTATTAAAAAATCAGCAAAAAGAGATACAAATCCTGGTATTTCAATTAGCAGAACATTTTTTTTCTTTTGATATGAAAGACTTGAGTGCCGTAACCCGGGTTTTAGCAATCACACCGGTAGCACGTTCTGCTGATTTTTTTGAGGGATTGATCAATTTGAGAGGCAGGCTCACTCCTGTCATTGATCTGAGATCGTTGCTGATGCTGCCCAAAAAAGCACATGATGCTAACACCCGTTTACTGGCTTTAAAAGGAGACGGCTACCAACTGTGTGTGCTGGTAGATAGCGTATACAGTGTCATCAAGGCCGATTCCAGCCTATTGGAAGAGCCTCCTGAAATTTTATTCAGCGAGTATATCAAAACTGTTTATAAAAAAAATGACAAACTGATTTTGATTCTAAATGCTCATAAGCTGGTGGATGCCGAAGAAGTGAAAAGCATTATCCAGGCACGTGGAAAGGACAAACTGATTGTCACAGAAGAAGAGGTGGTCTCTTGAAAGCTCTCTTGGAAAAAAAAGGTAATGTGAAGAATAATCTGACGGACCTCAACAAGATTTTAGATGAATTAAGGACCGCATTTGATCACAGTTTTTCTGCTGCAATCGAAACAACGGCAGAGGCCATGGAGCATGTTCTGCTCTTTTCGCTTGGTGAGGTCTGCTATGCGATTCCATTGTATTATACCCAGGAAGTGCTGAAGGTTCCTTACATTACCAGGGTTCCTCATGCGCCTCCTGTGATTGCCGGGATCATGAATTTGAATGGAGAAATTGTATCGGTATGCCGCATCAGTCATATTTTGGACATGCCCTCCTCAGAAACACAAACAGAAAGTCGGGTGCTGGTGACAAAAAACCTTCCGTATACCACGGGTATTTTCGTGGATGCCGTCCATGGTATTTTATCAGTCAGCGAACAGCAAATTCAACCCATCTTGAGTACTATTTCTGCTGGAAAAGCAGACTTCATCCGAGGAGAATTTTACACAGAAGACAAACTGGTCATTTTACTGGATATGAAAAAACTCACTTCAGCACCAGAAATGCAAATTCGTTAAAATAAATTAAAAACAGGTCAAGTAAAAGGGAATATTGTGGCAGTAAAAAAAGATCCTTATCGGTTTTTTAAAATTGAAGCGAGAGAACTATTGGATAAACTCAATGAAGGGTTTGTTGAAGTAGAGAAGAACCCTTCTGATGATTTATTGAATCAACTCTTTCGTTCTGCCCACACTCTCAAAGGGGCTGCCAGACTGGTGCAATTGGAAAATATCGGCAAGATTGCACACTACCTGGAAGACATGATGGGAGCAGCCAAAAGCGGAGAGCGTTCCTTGACATCAGGAGACATTGACCGCTTTTTCAAAGGATTGGATGCCATTGCTGTTATTTTGGATTTGGTGGACAAAAAAGAAGATCCCCATATTGATGTCAGTGCCACACTCAGTCTATTGAAAGGCGAAGCCGCAGAAGGACCTCCCCCCTCTTCTTCTCCAGAGTCTCCTCCTGTTACGGCAACCGCAGACACGCCAACGGTTGTACAGCAAGAAGCGACTCCTCCAAAACCTCCTTCTACTGAAGCAGTGACCGTTTTTGAAGAAACGCCCGTTGAAGAGAAACAAACTACCAAACCGTCTTCTGCAGAAGATGAAACCATTCGAATTCACCTGAAAACATTGAATACGATCCTCAACCTGGGAGGAGAACTGGTTATCAATAAAATCAAACTGCAGGCAAAAGTCGATCAGCTGAATGCGTTGAAAAAAATGGTCAATTTGAATGCGGCTTATCTGGATTCCTGGGAGCATCTGCAGGAAGTTTCCGAGTTCAAAGAAATAGCATCTACAACCCCTCGTATCAAAGAAACATTTTCGTTTCTCGAACAAAGTGTTGCTCTTCAAAAGCAAATCAGGGATGAACTGAATATTTTTTTTGATGAGTATGAAGATGATGTCAAGTTGACCCACTTGATCAGTTTACGCCTTCAGGCAGAAACTTTCAAAGCAAGGATGCTGCCGGCAAACACCATACTATTGAATTACAAAAGACTCGTTCGTGATGTAGCCAAAGAGTTGGAAAAGGAGATCGAACTCCATGTCATAGGAGGAGAAATCAAAGTTGATAAGCAGGTTTTGGATGAAATGCAGGGACCCTTGATGCACCTTGTTCGAAATTCCATTGATCATGGTATTGAAGAGCCTGCTGAACGGGAGCGGCAGGGGAAGGGCAGAGCAGGAACATTGACTTTAAAAATTGAGCAGATCGGCAGTGCGCTGACGATCACTTGTGAAGATAACGGCAGAGGCATTGATGTAGAAAAAGTTGCTGAAGTCGCACTGGCAAAAAAAATAATCACAGAGCAGCAGCTTGCAGAGATGAGTGAAAGGGAAATGCTGTACCTGATCATGGAACCCGGCTTTTCAACATCAGAAATTGTGACCAGCTTGTCAGGCCGCGGAGTGGGGCTTGATGTGCTTTCCACCACCGTGAATAAACTGAGAGGATCCATTACAATCCAGTCCGAGCTGGGACAATATTCCCGCTTTGTGATTCAGCTTCCTCAGAGTCTGGCGAATCTGCCCACCCTGCTCTTTCGCTGCGGCCATGAAAAATTATTGATTCCGTTGTCTTTCGTCCGACAGACCGTACGTATTCAACCAAAAGATATTGATACCGAAGGAAATCGGGAAGTCATCCAACTTGATGGAAAAGCAACACCGCTGGTGCAGATGAATCAAATCCTGCAATTGCCTCATGAAGAACTGGCAGGAAACCGTATTCCCGTGGTTGTTATCCATTCCAGAGAAGATGAAATTGCCTTTGCGGTCAATAAGCTGCTGGGGGTTCAGGAAGTGGTTGTCAAAGATTTAGGATCTCACATTCAAAAAGTCAACAACGTGGGAGGCTCCACTATTCTGGGAGATGGACACCCTATTATTATTTTGGACCCTGCAGAGTTGGTCCTGCATGCCAAAGGTGGTTCTTATGGGGCGTTGAAACTGACAGAACAATCTATTGAGGAAGAATCCAAAAACTCCCGCTTACTGGTGGTGGATGATTCGATGACGACACGAATGATGGAAAAGACGATCCTTGAGTCTGCTGGATATCACGTTGATTTAGCAGTCAGCGCGGAAGACGCACTGGAAAAGACCCAATCATTTCGATACCATCTGTTGATCGTCGATGTTGAGATGCCGGGGATGAATGGATTTGAGCTGACAAAAACGCTGAAAGACACAGCCGAATATGCGGAGGTTCCCATTATTATCGTTTCTTCTCTGGCAACACCTGAAATGAAACGACAAGGAATTGCTGCCGGAGCACAAGCCTATATTGTCAAAGGAGAGTTTGATCAAAAAATACTTTTGGAAACTATCGAAAATTTTGTTTAGAAGGAGAGAATATGTTGAAAAATGTAAAGATTAGTGCGCGTCTGTTTCTCGGATTCAGCATAATGATTGTCATCATGATTGGTATGGGCCTCTATATCATCAGCAACATGAAGAATCTGTCAGAGTTGACCACACAGCTCTATCGGCATCCTTTTACTGTCAGTACCGCTATCTTGAGGATTGATACCAATATTTTGAGTATGCACCGCTCCATGAAAGATGTGGCCCTGGCTAAAGATAATGCGGAAATTGAGCAAGCGGCTGAGATGGTAGCAGGTTATGAAAAATTGGTTTACGAAGACTACAAAATCGTGGCAGAGCGTTTTCTTGGTGACAAAAAGAAGGTGGATGCAGGGATTAAGTTATTTGCAGACTGGAAACCAATCCGGGATGAAGTGATTGCCCTGATGAAAGCCGGAAAACGGCAGGAAGCAGCAGACATTACCAAAAAACAGGGGGCAGAGCATGTAGAACAAATGGATCATAGTATTCATGAGTTTATTGATTTTGCACAAAACAAGGCCGACTCTTTTGTTGCAGAAGCTGAAAAAGAGAGGGACAATGCCTTGAATATCACCTACCTTCTGCTGTTTGCCACCATTGTGATCGGCATCATCCTGGCATTCACGATCACCAATTCGATCACCGGCACGTTGTCAAAAGCAGTCAAAGAGTTGGAAAGTGCTGCTGTCGAGATGGAATCGACTTCGAAGGAGCAGGCTACTGCGTCAACAGAACAGACATCCGCCGTTACGGAAGTTTCCAGTACAGCTCAGGAACTGGTGGCTACAGCAAAACAGATTGCTGATAACACCCAGAATGTGTCAGACAGTGCAAAAAAAACCGTAGAAAATGGACAGTCCGGCATTCATGCGGTGCAGGAAGCGCAGCTCGGCATGGAAAAAACCAAAGAACAGGTCCAGCTGATTGCACAGCACATGCTGGACCTGGGAAACAAATCACAGCGGATTGGGCTGGTTTTAGAGATTATCAATGAACTTTCAGAACAAACGAACCTGTTGTCTTTGAATGCCAGTATTGAAGCTGCCGGAGCAGGAGATGCCGGAAAGCGTTTTGCTGTTGTTGCTGATGAAGTGAGAAAACTGGCGGAACGCGCTGTTGAATCTACCCAGGAAATTAAAACACTCATTAACGATATTCAGCAAACTTCCAATACAACCATCATGGTGACTGAAGACGGAACCAAGGCAGTGGATACCGGAGTAGCCATGTTTCATCAGCTTTCCGAAGCAATCAACACTATTGTGCAATACGCCGAATCGACTTCTTCCGTGGCACGAGAAATTGAACTGACCACCCGTCAGCAGACCACATCCGTACAGCAGGTTTCAGAAACCTTGGACAATATTTCCATTGCGACAAAACAGACAGAGCAAGGGAGTAATAACATCTTGGAGACGACCCAACGGTTGGTCGATATCGCCAAAGATCTGCAAAAATTAATCTCAAATTAGCCCTATGATACGTGTATTGGTTGTTGATGATTCCTTAACAGTACGAAAGTGGATTGTTGAAGTATTAGAGGAACACCCAGATTTTGAAGTGGTCGGTGAAGCAAAAAATGGAAAAGAAGCCATTCACTTGGCCGAAGCATATCGGCCAGATCTGATCACTATGGATATGATGATGCCGGAAATGACAGGACTGGCGGCAACCGAATATATCATGGCCCACAGCCCAACGCGCATTTTGATTGTGTCGGCCTCCACCAACCGGGGAGAATTGCTGAAAACTTATGATGCCCTGGCTGCAGGAGCCATTAGTGTGTTTGAAAAGCCGACGGGAAAGACGGAAGATACGAAATGGGAAAAGGAGCTGGTTGCTGAATTGAAGATGGTCAGCCGCATACCGGTCATTCGACATTTGAAAGGAAAACAATTACACAAACCACAATTCGATAGATTGTCGGCTCTCGCAAAGGGGGAGAATTATAACCTGATTGCCATTGGTGCTTCCACCGGAGGACCTCAGACTATTTTGAAAATACTCCAGGCCCTGCCTGCTGATTTCCCCATTCCCATTTTGTGTGTTCTCCATATCAGTCCTGATTTTTCAACTTCCCTGCCAGACTGGTTCAGTTTGAACACCCATTTACAGGTTGAATTTGCCAAAGGAGGAGAAAATTTATTGAATTGCGGCAAAACCAATGTCTTTTTGGCACCGGGTGACCACCATCTGTGTCTGAAAGGTCCGCAGCTGAAACTGACTCAGGATCCTCCCCGCAATTTTTGCCGCCCTTCGGTCGATGTTTTATTTGAGTCTATTGCACGGCATCCTCAATATTTACCCGTTGGTGTGCTTTTGACCGGAATGGGAAAAGATGGTGCGGCAGGGATGAAAATGATTCGAGATACAGGAGGTTTTACCATCGCTCAGAATGAAGAAAGCTGTGTGGTGTTTGGCATGCCAAAAGAAGCGATTGCCCTGGGAGCCGCAGAAATAGTATTATCCGCAGAAGAAATTGCTGATGAACTGCTTCATCTGGCCAATGGATCCGTTCGGAACGTGTGAAACAGATAATAACTTATGGATGACAAGCTGAAAATACTGGTGGCTGATGACAGTTTGAGCTATCGCATGACGATTCAGGAGCTGCTGGAGGAGAATAATTATGATGTGACGGTCGCTCAAGATGGTAGAGAAGCCCTGGATCAGATCATAGAAAATAATCCGGATTTGGTGATCCTTGATGTGATCATGCCGGCAATGGATGGAATCGAAGTCTGTAACCATATCCGCAACAATCAGAGAACCAGTTCGATCCCCATCATCATGCTAACGGCCAAAGATGAGTCGGAAGATAAAGTTTTAGGATTGGACTCTGGTGCCGATGAATACCTGACCAAGCCGTTTCATGAAGAAGAACTGCTGGCAAAGCTGCAGACGCTTTTGCGTTTGCGCAGCATGCAGGGACGACAGCCTTTCTCTTCCAAATCCGTCGTGTTAGTCGCCGATGACAGTCTTACAGTGCGTATGGAACTGCAGGAACTGCTGGATGCAGATGGGTATAAACCCATTGTTGTTGAAGATGGACAGCAAGCCCTTGATGCAGTCAATAGAAATTTGCCGGATCTGGTGATTCTTGATGTGATCATGCCGAAAATGGACGGAATTGACGTTTGTAAAAAAATCAAAAGTAATCCTGCAACGCGTCAGATTCCTGTGATCATCATTACTTCCAAAACAGACATTGATGACAAAATACGGGGATTGAATGCAGGGGCTGATGATTATCTTTTCAAACCTTATAATACCAAGGAGTTTAAGGCTAAAATCAATGCTCTTTTTCGTATGAAAAAAGTGCAGATGGAAGCTGAAAGAAACATTTTAGCACGAACCAATATGGAGCTGCAGGAAGTGAATGAAAAACTCAAACACACCCAGGCTCAATTGGTGCAGAATGAAAAAATGGTAGCTTTGGGGCATCTGGTGGCAGGCATTGCCCATGAAATCAATAATCCCCTCTCTTTTGTGATCAACAACATGCGGATCTTTGATGAAATTTTTCAGGATTATCAGCAGTTATTCGATATGTACAATGAGGCCAAACCTTATCTTTCCGACCAAACACAACTTCAGCAAATCAATAAACTGGAGCAGGAGTTAGATCTGGCCTTTTTACAGGCAGAAGTACCCAAACTGGCGCAAGATGTCCACGAGGGACTGGAGCGCATACGAAACATTGTGCTCGATTTGCGCAATTTTTCACGCCTGGATGAAGCAGAGCAAAAACGGGTGAATATCATTGCGGGACTGGAGAGTACATTGAATCTATTGCAGCATCAGTGGAAAGACCATGTCCAAATCGTTAAAGAGTATGGCGATATTCCGGATACTACTTGTTTCCCCAGTCAACTCAATCAAGTATTCATGAATGTGCTTGTTAATGCAATCCAGGCAATACCTGATCAGGGGAAGATTATTCTCCGTACTTCCCAGGAAGATGGGATGATTTGTATTCAGGTAATGGATGACGGGAAAGGAATTGACAACGACACCCTGATGCACATTTTTGAACCGTTTTTTACCACCAAAAAAGTAGGAGACGGAACTGGGTTGGGCCTTTCTATTTCTTATGGGATCATCGAAAAGCACAATGGTACCATTGCCTATACCAGTGAACTCGGAAAAGGGACCACATGCACCATCAAAATTCCAATCAATTGACCGAGATGTCCTCAGATAAATTTCATGTACTGATTGTTGATGATGAAGAAGGCATTTTACGTTCACTGCAGCTCGACTTGCGTAAGCACTACCAGGTTTTTACAGCAAACAACACCTTCAAAGCCATGGAAATTCTTTATCAAGAGGATATTCAAATTATTTTGTGTGACGAAAAAATGCCGTTGGAACGGGGATCGGACTTTCTGGCAAAGGTCAAAGTGAATTTTCCACAGAGAGTGCGTATCCTTTTTTCAGGGTACACCGATATCCAAGCAGTACAAAAAGCGGTGAATTCTGCCAATGTGTTCAAGTTCCTTTTCAAACCCTGGAATTTTCAAGAATTGCAGGAAGTGTTGATCGAGGCGAAAAAATACTATCAGCTGCTCAACAGCACTCCTTATTTTGACAATCTGACCCAATTGAAAAGTGCTCCGGCATTGCGGGATTTGCTGGAAAGAGAAATAAAACGGTCCCGGCGCTATCAGCATGAGTTTTCCTGCGTCATGCTGGATATCAAGGATCTGCACATGATTAATCAATTGCATGGTGCGCATGCTGGAGATCTGATCATCCAGCAGGTTAGTAACATGATCCTTCATGAGATCCGCGACAGTGATTTTGCCGGGCGATGGGAAGAAGACCATTTTTTGATTTTATTAACAGAAACAAATGCATCGGGGATGCAAGTTTTTCTTCAGCGTTGCCGGCAGGCAATGGATCAGTTGTCGTTTGAACTGGAGGGAACACCCATTCCTTTTGAAATTACCTTTGCTACTACCGTTTTATCAGAAAAAAATTGTGAAATAACGGTAGATCATGTAATCAACAGGCTGCAGAATCAACTCTAAGCTGGTAAAGTGTAATGAAAGACGAAAAGTTAAAAATATTGATTGTGGATGATGAAGAAGCCATCTTGAGTTCCCTTCAGTTTCTGCTGCGTAAAGAATACGACGTGACGACGGTGACTTCTGCAGAAGAGGCCTTAGAGATGATTGAACGGGGAGATACCACCCACCA
Source organism: SAR324 cluster bacterium (assembly GCA_015231885.1). Taxonomy (GTDB): domain Bacteria; phylum SAR324; class SAR324; order SAR324; family NAC60-12. The sequence goes on along the minus strand of JADGAT010000064.1, from coordinate 10,726 downwards.
TCTCGTCTTATCGGACCAGAGAATGAAGGGCATGCAGGGGCATGATCTGCTGAAAAAAGTTAATGAAATCAATCCGGATGTTGTGAGCATTTTGATTACGGGCTACTCCGATATGAATAGCCTGGTCAAAGCTGTTAATGAAGGCCATATCTTTGCCTATATTTCCAAGCCATGGAATACGGATGAATTGAAGCTTTTGATTTCTCGGGCTTCTGAGCACTACCGGGTGCGTGCCAAAAATATGCAGCTGACTCAGGAATTGAAAGAAATCAACCAGAGCCTGGAAACACAGGTTGAGGAACGAACACATGAGCTGTCGAAAAAAAAACAGCAGCTGGAAGAAGATTTAGACATCGCAAAACAGTTTCAAAATTCGATTTTACCTCAATTTCCTGAAGTTTCCTTTTTGCAGTTTGATCACCGCTATATCCCGTATGCCGGAGGAGTATCCGGTGATGTGTATGACGTGTCTGTCAACGGGGATGGGGATGTTAATGTTTTTCTGGGAGATGCCACAGGGCACGGGGTTGCTGCTGCATTCATGACCATGATGGTACAAATTGGGCTGGATAGTATCCCTGGTGATCTTTCTGTTGATAAAACCATGCAACATCTGAACGATTTGCTGACAGTACGAGAAAAGGGAGAAAAGTTTGTCACCGGCATCTATTTGCGCGTTTCTCCAGCCGGAGTGCTGCACTCCTGCAATGCCGGACATCCTGCTGCTGTTATTATTTTTCAGGATGATGCGGAAGCCGTCCTCGACACGAGAGGGCTCCCCCTGGGACTATTTTCCCATCGCACCTATGAGCAGGATACTTTTGAACTGCATCCGGGAGCAAAGGTCTATGTTTATACGGATGGTGTGACAGAATGGGTGAATGCTGACGATAAACTATTTGGAAAAAAAAGGTTGCTTGAGGTGCTGAAAGAACATCGTCATAAAACCGTTGGTGAAACAATAGATAATTTAATGGAATCCTTGAATCAGTGGTCTGGAGGCCTTCCATGCTCTGATGATTTAACCATTTTAGGGTTTCAATATACAGGACAGGCTGATTATTCCGCTTTGGTGTAAATGTCTATTATCTGGTGCAGCCCTCCTGTTATGAGCATATCGTAAATAGCATGGACATGGATCAACTTCAGACTGCCTTTTTTTTGTTGAAGGCTTTGTGATATCGTCAGCAATCCTCCCATACCAATACTGCTGATATACTCAACTGCTGAAAAATCAAGAATAATGTGTATTTTTCCTTCGCTAACAAGTGCGTCAATATACTCTTCGAGTTCTCCCAGTTCCTGATAATTCAACTCATGGCTCTCAAGAATAATTAAATTGCAGGATACCGTCTTATAGTTTTTCATAGGTCGAATAGCCTTTCTGTTGTTTATTTGTCTGTTTCTTCTTTTTCATAGCAATGATTTGATCCCGCAGCTTCATACGCATCTGTAAAACATCCAGGACATCCTCTGCAGTAGTGGGGCCTCGTTCTCCGATGGCTCCTGTAAAAAAATGCCCTCCTGTCAGTTCCGCAATACTTTCCAAGGCTTCGACATTGGCACCGGTGGAACGCTGCAGATTCTGCTGCAATCGATTGCGGTAGTGGTTGAGGACAATTTCATGCTGTTTTTGTAAAATGCGTTGAAATGAGGCTTCCGGGTACCAAAATCTCCATTTTTTTGCTCGTTCTTCTGCTTCCTCAGAAACCAGTTCCTGGAGGGTGGTGACACTGAACTTTCCTTCTGATTCCACTTCCACACAAATTTCTCTGGCACAACAAATAGCATGTACATCAATTCCAAGCTGACGGCAATACTTTGCTGCCTGATAATAGTTCGGCGGACAGTTGTGATCGCCATCACTGAAAAGTAAAATCTGAGCTGGCTGAGGTTTGCCCCAGGGATTCAAAGTTTTACGGGTTTGCTCAATCAGAGAAACGGACGACAACAACCCTGCACCTAATGAGGTGAATCCAAACATATCTTTCAGCAGAGCATGGCGTGTTTGATGAAACCAAAGGCGGCTGTCAATCAAAAGATCAAGGAATTCCTGTTTGGACTGTCCAAATATATGAGAAACCACGCCCATGCTCGAAAAAACAACTTGTGCGATGGCAACAGCTGAATCCAGAGAGGAGACAATCTCTTCCTGCAGTTCCAGAGCGTATTCAAAACGGGAAGGAGGAACATCGTGCGCGAGCATGGACCCGGAAACGTCAAAAGCAAACACCGTTAACGTGGTCTCAGCGGAAAGCTGAGTGACCTGTTTCATGTAATCCAGCGTTTTTTTGGTAATGAAATGCTGCAGATAGTGCTCTTGCCCATAAATCTGTTCCTCTCCTGTGGGCCAAAAGATAAAAGGGTTATCAGGATCTTTTCCAAATAATTGGTCAAGGTCACTGTCTCCGGTATGAGGAACCTGGTCTTTCTTTCCTATTTGCTGGGAATGCTGGAGTAGATGGATGACCGCATCATTGCGCTGTTCATCAATGAAGTCGAGCAGGCAACGATAATACTGATAAGATAAAAAAGCAGGAAACGTGTAAATAGCAATGAGTTGAGCAAATCTCTGCTCTTCTCGTGTGACAGAATAGGAAGTGGAGGGAGGCAAGGTCTCAATGAGATGGATGTACTTGCTCAAGAGGCGGCCAAAGAGGGTTAATTCATAATCCAACTGCTCTTTGAGAATCATTGTTTCTTCTCCTGGAAAAGCCAGGGGCTGGATGGTGCCATCTGTCAGTGATAGGAAAAAAAAATCCTGTTCTGCATTAGTCAAGCCCCGGAGTACACCATTGCCTGTTAATTCAATCTGAATTGCCTGCTCGGCACTTCGCAAACGATCCATCCAGTGATTGGAAAGTTCTTCTCGATTGGTCAGAGGTAATGGCAGCAGTGTGCAGGGGTTTAAGTAAACCAACTGACGCAGAACAAATTCTTCAAAGTTTTCTTTGTTTTCCAAATGAAAAATTTGTTCAAACAAAGACAAGTTCAGCTGCTCGGATAAACCATTGAGGAAATAGGCCTTTCCTCCTACAGCATTATTCTCCAGAATCTCTTGCAGACTGCTCAGCATTTTTTGGGCGGCCAGCAAAGAGACTTGTTGTAGTGACGAGTCCGGACGGTTTAGTGCGTTCTCCAATCGTGCGGATACTTCTGCCAGTGAAGTCTGGTAGTGGATGACACGCAGCCTGGCTTGCTCTTTTTCTTCAGGAGTGTCATCTAATGCTTCCTGTTCTCTTGTCAATTCTACAGAATCAGGCATGTTGATTTTATTTGAGTATTCCTAAGTATTTTTTTCGATCATACTGCCTTTGTGATGGAAGTCAACAGAATTTATCTATCCCAACCAATACGGGTATTTCAGAGCTTTTTAACAGTATATTACAATATTAAAATACTGAAATTTATCTTGAGAAATCTCAATAATCAAGTAGATTAAGCCATTGTTTTATCCCCCCCCTCCTTTGTTAAAATTTATTCTTCGATCAAGCTTTTCAATGTCTGAAAACGGACCTTCCGACTCAAAACAAATCATCAAATTGGCAGAACAAAGCAGCAAAATTCTTGATTCTGTAGGACCATTGATACAAAGCCTGCAAGCGATTGGCAACACTCCAGGCAGCGGCGAAATGCGGGTTGCGATTGCTTCGATGTTTAAGTCAATTGCTAGCAATGTTGCTCACATGGGAATGAAACCGCTGCAAAAGCTTCTCCAGAAAATGAGCAAAATCACAACCCTCCATGGCGCATCAAAGGGCAATGAGGAACTTTATGTGCAGCTGCTCAGCAAGGCATGCGATACATTGCGCAACGCCCTGGATCAAATTCAGAATGACCCGGCAGAAACCGGGTTTTATCAAGAAATTGAAGCCTTGTTTCAAGAATTCAGTACATGTCTGGCAGAAGCAGAAAAACGGGAAGAGACTCCGGCTGCCTGGGATGATGAGAAGGCTGCTGATTTTTTTGATGAACCCGAACAAGAGAACCCTGATTTTTTAGATTTAGCAACACCTGAAGATAGAAAAGGCAAAGATGCTTTCGAACGATTTTTTGGGGAACCCGAAGCGAAACCGGTATCAGACTATTTTGAAGATTTAAAGAATAAACTGTTGATTAGTCCTGATGGTGGTTCGAAAGACGGACAAGTTATTTCAGAAGATGGGCTGGTCTTTGACCAGGCCTCGGTGAAGGAAGCCCTGATTTTATGTGAAGAAATAGGAACGTTTGTCTCAGACAAGCTGACTGAAGAACAACATCAGGTCATCAAATCCATTTTACCATTTTACGGCAGTTCTGAAGAACTATTGGACTATATCAAACTTTTATTCACAGGCGATAGTGCCGCAAAGGAAAAGACCCTTCGCATCTATGCTTCCAAAGTGATTGGAACCTACAATGTGATTTCGTTGATGCTCAAGAACCAGGAATTTTTCAAAAAAGTCATTGCCCCGGAATCAAAGCTGTCTCAAAAAGAGCTCCTTGCATTCGCGGAAGCCCCTTTAAAAGAAATTAAAAGTTTATTGCCACGCTCAATACAAGACCAGTATACCTGGTCTCGAAAGACTCTCAAACCAAATATTTGTCAGATTTTACGGTCACGGGAACCTATATTTCGTGATGCCCATAACCATGAACTGATTGCAGAAAGATTCAGGAGATTCACCTCTCATCTGCTCTGCGATGCCGGAATCTTTGATTACCTGTCCTGGAAACATGAATATTTCAAATACTGGCTTCATACCGAACTGTATGAAATGGATAAACGGAATGTTGTCTCAGGCAAGAGCGATAACCCCCAATATGCTACAGCGAAAGTTGCCGCATATGAAAACCTAGACACCATCTTCTCTGCTCTGGAAGAAATTGATCGAACTTTTGATCACAGCAAGCAGCTGAGTCAGGAAACTTTAGAACATTTGAAAGATACAGAAAAGTATTTTCCCTCTCTTGATCCCTTTGATAAATCCGACCCTCTCACAGAACCAAGAAAGCGTGAAAAAGAGATGCTGGACTCGCTCAATGTTTCACAAATTGCAGCCTTTTCAGAAAATGTCCACCGGGGAATTGCCGCCATGCAATCGGCTGGTCAATTGAAAGGAGAAATTCCGGAAGCCATGAAAGTGAGGTCAATGGAAATGGGCAACCAGGCAAAAATGGAAAAATCCTGCCAGGCAACGGTGCTGAAAATGCAATGGGAGCATACCAAAAAATACAGCAAAAAATTGTCTAAAAAGATGTTTCAAACATTCAAGGGAATGACCGGAAAAGTCAATGCCCTGCCCAAAGAAAACAAATCAGCAGCAAAAACCAGTCAACCGAAATACTCAGGCGGGAGCCCGCTGCCTAAAGCTGAAGTGGAGTGGAGTGGTTTTGGCAAAGAAGTCCGTTCTCACATATACACTCCCCAGGTCTTGAATCTGCAGCTGACTTTTTTTGAACACAGCCGCTATGGGCTGCAGCTTTATCCGTCGTTCCAGGAATTCATTCAGCAGGTTCTTTCATTTTATAAAGAACGGGACTATCTCCAGCGGGTTGAACGGGACTATCTTGATAAAAAAATGGAGGAAAAACACCTGGATGAAGCCGTTTATTTGACTATTGGTGAAGGCTCTGTCATTGCCTTTGGAGAAACATTTTTCAATCGTCCCTCAGAATTCACTCCTTACTTTCAATTGTTTCAACAGAAACCTGTTGTACCAGTCGACGGAGAGGAGGCCGATTGGTACAATCGAAAAATTGGCAGCAGCGAATACTATATGGAAAGCTTTCAGACACCTAATGTCATACGCCCCATCCTTTTTCGCAGCATGATGACAGTCATTGAGAGTTTGCCTGATGAGTTGAAAGCGCACCAAATGATCCAATCCTTGTCTGACGGGATACAAACTTTTATAGAAAACGAAAGTCAGCTGTGAATGGTTTTTATTGACATTGATCTGAGAAATGTTAATCATGTGAACTAGCAGGGGGAATATGGTGAAATTTACCTCTCTTCAAATCATATTCTATTAGAAGTTTGCATGGCCAAAAGACCTAACTCCAAAGAAATCGAGCAGTTAGTTGCCCGGAACAATAAGATCCTTGACTCCATTGCTCCCCTTCTGCAAACCATCAATGATATCGGAAACACTCCAGAAATTAATGTTGCCGTCTCTTCCATGTTCCAGTCCATTACGGGAGGAGTCAATCAATTGGGTATCAAACCCCTGCAGCAGCTCCTTCAGCAAGTCACTCAGCTGTTTTCTGAGCAACGTGATGGAACCATACAGGATTCTTCTTATATTGAACTATTGAACAAGTCCTGCTCGGTCATCCGTGAATCGATGAATCACATTCAGAAAAACCTCGATTATCCCCAGGTTCATAAAAGTGTTCAGACCTTATTGAAAGACTTTGATCTGTTTCATGAAAAGGCAAAAAACAGTGAGGCTGGCAAAGACGAGTCAGAGTCTGAAAAAGCCTTTGACAGCTTCACAGATGACTCTGAAAACGATGGAGGATCGTTTGACAGCTTCGCAGATGATGATGGAGAAAATGATGATGTCTTTGGCGGCTTTGGAGCAGACGATACTGAAGACGATGGAGGATCGTTTGACAGTTTCACAGATGATGATGGAGAAAATGATGATGTCTTTGGCGGCTTTGGAGCAGACGATACTGAAGACGATGGAGGATCGTTTGACAGCTTCGCAGATGATGATTCTGGTGATGCAATGGAAACGGCTGATGAGGATGAAGGTCGGGGTTTTTTAAAAGACCTTCCCATTCAAAAACCAGATTTATTCATTCAAAAGACGGTTGAATACTTTCAAAAGTTAGAGCACAAGCTGGTGTCAGGTTCTGTTGTGAATGATGTGTGGGGGATCAAGGAAACTTCACAAAAAAAGATTTCACAGGTGGTGTCAGAGGATGGTCTGGTTTTTGATGAACCCTCCATCAAGCAAGGATTGATCCTGTGCCAGGGGATACAGAATTTTTTATCGTCGATGTTAGCTCCAGAGCAGCTCCAGCTGTTGAAGTCGATCTTTCCTTTTTACCGCAGTCCTCAAGAACTGTTGGACTATATAAAAATTTTATTTTCTGGAGATATTGTATCCAAGGAACAGTCCATTCGCATCTATGCCTCCAAAATCATTGGAACTTATAACGTGATCCATTTAATTCGAAAAAGCCCCAAAGTATTTGATGGTTTTGCCAATGACAATGCAGAAGGTTTTCAAAAGGAGCTGCAGGACTACGCAGAAGTTCCTTTGAAGCGGATCAAAAATTTATTACCCCGTAATATGCAGGAGCCCTACACTTGGAATCGTCAAACTCTCAAAAGTAATATCTGTAAAGTTTTGGCTACTCGAGAAGCCATGTTTTCGGAAAAGCATAATCGTAGCTTGATTGTTGAACGCTTCCGGGAATTTGTTTTCTATCTCATGTGCGATCCCGGCATCTTCCATTATCTGGCCTGGAAACATCAATACCTCAAATATTGGCTCTATACAGAACTGTATGAAATAGACAACAGGAACTTGGCTTCCGGCAAAGCAAAAAAACCGCAGTATGCTTTGGCCAAACTGGCCGCATATCAGAAATTAGGAGCTATTTTCTCAACCCTGGAAGGAGATGACTGTTCCTTTGATAAAAGCAAGCAATTGGATAAAAAAGCCTATGAGAGCTTTCGCAAAAGTGAAAACTACCGTCCTCCTCTCGATCCTTTTGAAACGGCAGATATGCTCGGTGAAGAACGAGAGAAAGAAAAAGCATTGCTCGATTCTTTAAGTATTGCACAGTTGGCGACCCTCGCAGAAAATGTCCACCAGGGAATTGCCGCCATGCAATCGCAAGGAGTGCTGAAAGGAGAAATCCCGGAAGCCATGAAAATCCGTTCTATTGAAATGGGAAACCATGCCAAAATGGAAATGGCCATCCAGGCTTCGGTGCTCAAAGTACAATGGACCGAGACAAAAAAAATAAGCAAAAAGCTTTCTGAAATGGCATTTGCTACCTTAAAAAAAGTATCAGGAAAGCTCAATACAACGTCCAAAAAGGCACCTCAGTCCGTAAAAAAAACTGCTCCTAAAAAAATAGAGGGAGGCCGGCCTTTACCAAGAGCAGAAGTCGAATGGCCCGGTTTTGGGAAAGAAGTACGTTCAGAAATTTATACACCGCAAATGCCCAGTCTGCAGATTACTTTTTTTGAGCACAAACGCTATGAACTGTTCTTGTATCCCAGCTTTCAGGAATTCATCAAACAAACTATGAAATTTTATAAAGGCCATCGGTATCTTCAGAGGGTAGAGCGCCCTTATGTTGACGGGCAGGTCAAGGCACAGCATGTTGACGAAGCCATATACCTGAAAGTCAAAGACGGAAGTGTGATTGCGTTTGGAGAAACCTATTTCAAACGCCCGAACGAAGCAACTCTCTATTTTCAAGTATTTCATAAAGAACCCGTTTCTCCTGTGGAAGGAAAAACCACCGAATGGTTCAACCGCAATATTGACGGCAGTGCCTATTGCATGGAGAGCTTTGAAACTCCCAATATGATCCGTCCCATACTATTCCGTTACCTGATATCAGTCATTGAAAGCCTGCCTGATGACATGAAACACCATGAATCCATCCAGTCCCTGCATGAAGGGCTGCGGTCTTTTGCAGAGATCGAAGGCGAGCTGTCGGATTTATAGGAGAATAAAAATCCATGCGTGTTTTTGCAATATCAGACCTCCATGTGGATCACCAGGCAAACCGGGAGTGGGTGCAGCAGCTGTCAGAATCCGAGTACACAAACGATGTCCTGATTATTGCTGGAGACATCAGCGATGATTGGGCACATCTTGAAAACACACTCCAGATTTTACAGAATAAATTTTCTAAAGTCTTTTTTGTTCCGGGTAATCATGAATTGTGGATCCGGCGTGGCAACTACCCCCATTCTATTGGTAAGTTTGAGCAAATACTATTGCTGTGTCAACAACTGGGAATTTTCACCAATCCTCAAAAAATTGGGCAGGGTGAGAATGATTCCGGGCTATGGATCATTCCTCTTTTTTCCTGGTATACTTTGCCGGAGGAAGGGGGAAACAGCTTGTTCATCACAAAACCAGGTAATGATCGAACAATGGAAATCTGGAATGATTTCCATTGCACCCAGTGGCCTGACTTAGGACAAGCGACTCTCTCTGAATACTTCCTGGGACTGAATGCTTCATGCCTTGAAAAAAAGTATGAGGCCCCCGTTATTTCTTTCAGCCATTTTCTGCCCAGACAGGACCTGATTTTCAGTACTGAAAAAGAACGGGAAGGGGCCGTATTAAAAGATCCCCATCCTTATTTCAATTTCAGCCGTGTGGCAGGCTGTCGTGGACTGGAACAGCAAATTCGTAAATTAGGATCAACGATCCATGTCTATGGTCATCAACACCGCAACCGGGACAGGATGGTTGACGGAGTACGCTACATTTCCTGCTGCCTCGGGTATCCTCGGGAACGAGCTCGGTCTACCCTAAAAATGCCTGGATTTGGCGAGCAGCCCATGATGATTTTAAGCACGATAAAATGACTTGTCACAGTTTATATTTAAAAGTACTATTTATATATCTATACTTCACACTAAATATTAACCTTTTTAATAAATGGCTCTATGAAGACCGTTTCAGAAGTGAAAGTGGAGTTCAATGCATTGGTGGCTTCTCCCGAATCTACTCTTATCAGTAAAAATGGTAAACCCATTGCCGCTTTAGTGCCCTACGCAAAATATCAGGAAATGTACCGGGCCTGGAAACGCTGTATCGATATCGATGCGATTCAACGTGCGAAAGATATAGAAAGAGAAAGCGGTGACATTTTAACTCATGAAGAGCTAGTCCGCCTGATCAGAGGGACCGTATGAAGCGGAAGTTAGGGTATGAAAAAGGAATTCTTCAAGATTTTGAAAGCATTGAAGGTGACTATCCTTCTCATGTAGATGTGATCTTAACCCGATGCCAAGGAATTGCTGCTGATATGGAATGTTATTTGAAACTTGGAGAGGCAACAAAAATTCATGAAGCCCCTGATTTATATGAACTCTACATTGATGGAATAGAGTTAGAAGGATTCTATGAGCATCAAGGATACCGAATTGTCTATAGTGTTTCAGATGTTTCAGTCATCATAATAAGAGTTCATTATGTCCCGAATATGAATACTGTCGTGATTTAGAATTTTGCCGATGGGTCCTCGCTTTGGCCTGGAAACTCGAACACTGTCCAGAACCTACTATTTTATATTCCTTCCCGCCTTTATCTTCGACACGATCAGTACAGCAAATATTCAAATTTCTGCTGCATTCCATCTGTTGCCATTGCGGTTTTTGATATGGAAGCTCCTTTGTTTGTCAGTCGCGCTTCCGATTTACTGGCAGGAGCCATGATTCCTACGATGTTGTTTGCATTGGGAGTCCAATTGGCTTCAATGGGGCGTCCCAGATTTTGTCACCACGGCTGTCTTATTTTCCACCTTGGCCAGTCTGGTGACGTTAACTGCTGTTATTTATTCAGCTTGATGAAAATCCTGTTGAGACACAGAGAATTTGGGGCTTGTTTTTCTCTGGAAGTGAAAGCATAATGCAATAAAATGTGACAATAATTTATCAGAAATCTGAAACTCTAAGGAAGGCGAAAATAATAACATGAGAAAGTTACGCAGGATTTTCACCGAGGTTCAAGGCGTTTTATCGGGCGCATAGCTT
>JADGAT010000063.1 GCA_015231885.1 SAR324 cluster bacterium | reverse complement strand
TCGATAGACACTTTCTAAATGGATATTCCATTGCTTACAAGATTGCTTCTTGCTCATTCTCAATTCCTTTATACGTTCAACGCCCCTTCTACGGCGTTTTTGGTTTGACATCCTCTTTCTGCCAATGATAGTTGGCATACTTCCTTCCGGAAGAATAAAGAGGATGTTTACCAAATGATAAAGGAATTGAAAAAGAAAATGTGTCTATTGTGTACGAGGAGTAGCCAGCCCTATTTTGGCAAACATCTACCTCAATGAAGCATTGGATCAATGGTTTGTGAAACACTTTGCATCCCGAAACAGTGTGATCGTGAGATACGCAGATAATGCCATTTTCTTTTTCACTGAAGAAAAGGATGCTTCCGAATTTCTGAAAGCACTTCACCAGAGAGTTAAGGAGTTTAAACTGATTCTCAACGAGGAAAAGTCGAGAACTCTGACATTTGACAAGTGGAGTAATGAGCACTTTCACTTCTTAGGATTCACCTTTTATTGGGGGCGCCTAGGCAGGAAAAGAGCATTGAGGTTAAAAACTCAAAAAGAAAAGCTGATAAAATCCATTCAGGAGTTCTATAAATGGTGCAAAACGAACAGAAACATGATGAAGCTAACCGAACTATGGCAGTTGGCAAAGTCCAAAATTAGAGGGCACATCAACTATTATGGTTACCAGGTGAACAAAACAAAAATTCACCACTTCTATTGTGAAGCCGTTCGGTCACTTTTCAAATGGCTCAACAGAAGAAGTCAAAGGCCTTCCTACTCATGGGAAGGGTTTTGGGAAAGAGTCAAATACTTTCCATTCATTCCGGCTTGGGATGAGATTGACTGGAAGCAACCGAAAGGAAGAAACGCTTTTGTTAGATGCTAAAAATCCGACTGAAACGGAATTTGAAGAGCCTTGTGAGGGAAATCCGCATGCAGGGTTCTGCGAGGGGCTCATTCTTGCCTCCAATAAGGAGAAGGGGATGAGTCTACTCAATACATATCATTACGGTCTAATCATTAGTATTGAGTAGCTTCTATGCATTTTCTGATTCCTACCCTGTTTTTTCTTTTTGTTTTCATAGCACCCGGCTTTTGGGCAAAAAGAATCCTGACCCAATACAATACTCCAAGGAATGAATTTCCTGGAACCGGAGGCGAGCTGGCGGTTCACTTTTTAGACATCTTGCAAATTTCGGACGTCCAGGTGGAAGAAACCGAGTTGGGCGACCATTATGATCCCTTAGAAAAGAAGGTTCGTTTGACTGCAGGAAATTATCACGGGAAATCATTAACTGCGGTTGCAACAGCCGCTCACGAAGTGGGACATGCCATACAGGATCACACGGGATACCGTCCTTTTCAAACCAGGACAGCACTGGCCCAGCAAATCCCGAAATTAGAAAAACTGGGTTCATTGATTCTCCTGGCCGCTCCGCTGCTGGCTTTGGTGAGCCGTGCCCCTGGTGTGGGATTGTTGACGTTGTTTGGCGGATTTTGTGTGTTGGGCCTGCCGGTTTTTGTCCACCTGATCACTCTGCCTGTGGAACTGGATGCCAGTTTTCAAAAAGCGTTGCCTCTTTTGAAAGCGGGAGAATACATCGATCCTGATGATCAAAAAATTGCGAGAAAAATCTTAATCGCCTGTGCCTTGACTTACGTGGCCAACTCCTTGGCCGGCATGCTCAATTTGGCGCGTTGGCTGGCTGTTTTAAAAAGGTAACTGAGCAGATACTAATTGCTTTAATCAGGGAACATAACACTATTTTCCCCAAGTAACTCGCTGATTTATGTGTTATATCCCCTGATTTTTCCATAAAAAGAAATAAATTTGATGACGGATAAGATTGATGTACTGTTTCTCTGCACAGTCAATTCCTGTCGCAGTCAAATGGCCTAAGGCTTGTGCCGCCATCTCCGGAAAGATGTGATCGAACCCTACTCAGCCGGTATCGAAAAACATGGACTGAACCCCTTTGCCGTCAGTGTTATAGACGGCAAGATAAAGTTCGGTATCGCAATATTGCAATTACCAGATTTAGGTGTTATGTTCCCTGATTTTAAAGTGATTAAGCCTTGAAATATAGAATGTTATCCGACATGATGGGGTTTGTTTATTTAAAGAGCTATCGGTCTTTTTTATGAATCATCGATTCAGACTTCACAACACACAAAGAATAAATAGAAGATAGAGCAAATGGGGAAAAAAATAGCTGTCATATTCATACTGTTTTCTTTGATGCCTGCCACTGTTTTTGCTGAAGATTACATTCAAACCAAACTGAACTACATCTGGGTGATTGCTTCGGCAGCCATTGTCTTTTTGATGCAGGCAGGGTTCATGTGTTGAAGCAGGTATTGCACCAGCAAAGCACTCAATCAATGTGGCCATCAAAAACATGGCCGATTTTATTATTGCCGTTTTGGAGTTCTGGACCATCGGCTTGCTGTTCGTACTAACCGAAAATGGATGGTTCGGCACCTCAGATTTTTTTATTGCGATTTCCGACCCCTGGCGAGCCAGTTTTTTCATCTTCCAGTCAGTATTTGTAGGTTATCATTTTTTAAAATCATATTTTACTTCTGTGGTTTATTCAACATAGCCTAAAACAACTTCGTCCCTGAAGATCGTTCTCTTCACTCCTGAAAAACCATGAATGTATTTTTAAATGCTACCCTGGGCAAGATGAAACCAAATACCTCAATATTGTGGTTACTAAAAATGAAAAAATGAGATTTCTTGATAAAAATACTAATAGGACCTCCCTCTGTCGAAATTAATCTAACACAAAGGAGTTTCAGATGCTCAACTGGATTAGCAACCTCATACCACGTTCTTCGTCAAACTTCATGCCGCACGGACAATGTTTTCTGTGGGATCAGGATCTCATATTACTCCACTCCATTTCTGATGGCATCACAGCTCTGGCCTACTATTCCATACCAGTCACCTTGCTTTATTTCATTCGAAAGCGCAGTGATATTCCGTTTCATGGTGTATTTTTAATGTTCAGCCTCTTTATTTTTGCTTGCGGAACAACCCATTTTTTTGGTGTATGGACCTTATGGCATCCGGATTATTGGCTGGAAGGGATACTAAAATCACTGACAGCCATTATCTCATTGATGACAGCCCTGCTGCTTTTTCCACTCATGCCAAAAGCAATAGCCCTTCCCCGTCCAGCTCAACTGGCAGAAGCAAATCGAAAATTGGAAGATCAAATCAGGGTAAGGGAAGCCGCTGAATCTGAACTGCAGCAGCACAAAGACCATTTGGAGGAGTTGGTCGCCGAACGGACAGAAGAGCTGAAACATCTGCGAAATTTATTGAGCAACGTCATCAATTCAATGCCGTCTGTCTTGATAGGTGTTGATTTGGATGGAAAAGTGATTCAGTGGAATAATAAGGCAGAAGAAATTACCCAATTGCCCAAAGAAGCGGCACAAGGGTGCCCTCTCATTGATGTATTTCCCCAATTATCCGAAGAGGCAGACAATATACAGAAAAGTATCAAAAATCACAAAACCTATAAGAAAGAAAAAAAACAGCAGAAAATGGATGATCACATTCATTTTTCGGACATCACCATTTATCCGCTGATTGTAAATGATGTAGAAGAAGGGGCGGTGATTCGAATTGATGATGTGACAAAACGCGTGCTTCTTGAGGAAAACATGGTTCAGAATGAAAAAATGAGGTCTGTTGGAGGATTGGCGGCCGGTATGGCTCATGAAATCAATAACCCCCTCAGTGTGATTCTCCAAAGCATCCAAAATATACAAAGATTCATTGCTGAAGAATCCCCAAACAATATAAAAGTGGCGCAAGAATGCGGCATTACATTGGGGCAGCTCAATGTGTATCTGGAAAAACGAAAAATTATTATGTTCATAGAAGGAATGCAAGAGTCTGCAACGAGAGCATCCAAGATTGTCCGTGACATGTTGAACTTTAGCCGCCGCAGCAACTCCAGTATAGAGGCTGTTGATTTGGTAGAGTTGCTCGATAAGACCATCGAGCTGGCTGCAACAGATTATGATTTAAAAAGAGAATATGATTTTCGAAATATCCACATTGAACGAGACTTTGATTCCTCTCTACCGCCAATCCCGTGTATTGGATCAGAAATTCAACAGGTGTTCTTGAACTTATTTCGAAATGCAGCACATGCGTTGTTTGACAAAGAAAAACAGAAAAGCCCGCAAAGCACGTATGCACCGAAAATCACTCTGCGCACATGGTTAGCTGATCAAGATATGGTGCGAATTGAAGTGGAAGATAACGGTTCTGGCATGGATGACAATACCCAAAAAAGACTCTTTGAGCCATTTTACACAACAAAAGAGATCGGAAAAGGAACAGGATTAGGGCTATCGGTTTCCTATTTTATTATTACCACCAATCACAAAGGACGCATTGACGTCAAATCAGTACCCCATCAAGGATCAACATTTATCATCCACTTGCACTTGAATAAAGACCGCCTTAATGAAGTGGTCATATAATATGCCGGAAAGGGGCACATCTGACATGCATAAGACCACTAGAATATTGATTGTCGATGATGATGTTAGCATTCTTCATATAACATCAAAACTATTGAAGTCGGCAGGTTATGAAATCAGCGAAGCGTCTACAGGAAAAGAAGGGTTACGCCTTGCAACGGAAATCCTGCCTGATTTGCTTATTCTTGATGTGGATTTGTCGGATATCAATGGTTTTGAGGTGTGCCATCATATTAAGAAAGATCCGGAATTAGCGAGCATTGCGGTGTTGATGGCATCTCATCACAAGAAGGAGACTGATTATTTGATAGAAGGTCTTGAAATTGGAGCGCATGAATATCTGGTAAGGCCTGTTCCCAATCAGGAGTTGTTAGCTCGGGTACAGGCAATTTTACGCATAAAGCAGGCAGAAAATGACTTGAAACAGTATCAGGATCATCTGGAAGAGCTGGTTGAACAACGCACAGCTGAATTAAAAGAAAGTAATGAAAAACTGCAAAAGGAAATTACCCTGCGTGAGCAAGCAGAAGCCCAGCTTCTGCAGTCGCAAAAGATGGAATCTTTAGGAACCCTGGCAGGAGGCATTGCACATGAATTCAATAATATATTAGCAGTCATGCAGGGATATAACCAGCTGCTGCTTCAAAAGCTTCCAGAAGACAGCAAGGAAAGACAATACGTAACCTATACGCATGAAGCCGGAGAAAGAGCCGTTCAGCTGGTTAAAGAAATTTTGACCTTCAGCCGAATGGAACCTCACAAATATGAGATTCACTCTATACAGAATTTAATTAAAGAAGCACTTAAAATGATGAGAGGCACCCTGCCTGTTACCATTGATATCCAGCAAAATATTGATTCCGATGTTTCTCCAATTCTGACAGATCCCATCCAGATGCATCAGGTGCTGCTGAATCTTTGTAACAATGCATGCCATGCCATGGAAAATACATGCGGGGTTCTGACGGTGGAGCTTCAGCAAGAAACATATGAAGAAGATTTATTCTCTAAATTGAAACCAGGATCTTACCTGAAACTGACGGTCAGCGATACAGGCTGCGGCATACCCTCCAAGGATCAGGGGAAAATCTTCGACCCTTTCTTTACTACCAAAGAAGTCGGCAAAGGAACAGGACTCGGATTGTCTATTGTTCACAGTATTATTGAACAGCATGGCGGACTGATCACTGTAGAAAGCCAGGTCAACAAGGGAGCAACTTTCCATATTTATTTGCCTGTTGCCCAAGGTTCTGTTGAGGAAAAACCAAAAGAAGAAATAACGCTTTTTCAAGGAGAAGGACATATCTTGATTGTTGATGACAATGTATCAATTACAGCTGTTTATGAAGAAATTTTGACAGACATGGGATACAAAGTCACCGTATTTAATAATGAATTAGACGCCTTACAAACGTTTCAGCAAAATCCTTCTCAATTTGACCTGGTTCTCACCGACTATACCATGCCGCGTTTAACAGGAGACCGGTTCAGTATGCAGCTTTTGAAGATCCGACCGGATCTTCCAATTATTATGGCGACTGGATACCATAAAGCCATCTCTGAAGAAAGAGCAAAATCTATAGGCATTCGCGAGTTTTTTATGAAGCCGTTTGATACAGATAAACTGATTCATAAGATTCAAACAATTCTGGAAAAGTAAGAAGAAGGACGAAAAGATGGATGAAATTTTTGAATTGCGGGTCGATTTTGAAAAGAACCGCCTTTATATAACCTTTATTGGTCAGGCAAGTGTAGAGGATGCAGAATCGTTTTTGAGCGAATTATCCTATCACATAGCAGAGCTCAAACCAGGGTTTGCTATCATTAGCAATCTGCTGGAACAAGATTTTTTTCTAGACGAAGAAGTAGAAAGCCTGATGCCTGCTGTTATGAAGTTTTTGAGTAACAGTGGTGCCGGAATAGTTATCCGGGTGATCCCCGAATCATTACTTGGGGACTCGACAGCACAACTATTTGATGAGAAATCGTCAATAGCAGGATACACAGCAAAAACGGTTCATTCGATTGCGGAAGCGGAGCAATTGCTGGATGAACTGTTATAAAGCCTCTACGAGCATAAACAATGGAGCAACTGCAGCAACTGGAATTGCACTTCCATGTGGTCAAAGATGGCATTGTCGAAATCAAAAACATGAGGGCCGTGGGCCAAACGTTGTCGGCGATTGAGACCAATCTGACGACCAGCAGGGCAAAGCTTTCTCATGGGATTGTTACCGAAATTACAAGCCAGATGCGAAAAAATGTCCAAGATAGTGCCGTCTATTTCAATCAAAAACTGAAAGCCTATTACAGGGATCGATTTGCAAACCCAGACATCTCATTGGACAAAGAAATCCATAAATTGCGCCATTCCCGCTACTTCAAGACCCTCTCTCCAAAAAACCAACAAATTCTGTATTTTATTTTAGAGAAACTGGAAACAGGGAGTCGAGAAGACTTTATAGAAGTGCTGATCAAAATACAACACCAGCTGCTTAATATTGAAATGCGGCACATCAGTAAAATGACGCAAACCGATCATGTTGTTAAATTCCTGTCCCTGATCA
The DNA here is from genome assembly GCA_015231885.1 of SAR324 cluster bacterium. Taxonomy (GTDB): domain Bacteria; phylum SAR324; class SAR324; order SAR324; family NAC60-12. The sequence continues at coordinate 18,883 of JADGAT010000063.1, read as the reverse complement.
GGAAACAACTCAACTATTTTAATATGTTGATTCCTGAGCGCAGAAAAGTAATATGCCAACACACACAGCTTATTTTGGATACTGTAGCGGAAATGACCCTTCATCCCGATGAAATCACGATTTCCAGTATCGAAATATTGACCAAAATTGATAACATCCTCCTCATGGTCCAGCAAGATGGAATTTTGACCCTGGAAAATCGCCAGTCCCTCCAGTTCGATACAAGCCAGTCGGCATCCGTTGGAGGGGCTTATGCTGAACAAATTAATCACTGTATTGATCACTTTTGTAAAGAACGTGTACAGCAGATCAGCGATACAAAAAAAAAAGTACAATCAGAACAAATGAGCATCGACTTCAATGTCATCCGGTTCCAGATCTTCGTGGAGGCCCATGTGAAAAAGTTACTGGAGTTTGTGCAGCCAATTGAAGAAATTTTAGAAAATGGCAAAGAATTCAAGTACATAAAAAATCATTTTCTCAAATTTAATAATGTACGCACCGAATCCCGTAAAGTTTTACGTGAGCTGGATAAGTATATCAAAAATAATTTTGAAGAGCAGCCGATTCAATTTGTACTGCAAAAGGTAAATGAACTTGCAGAGACCCTTCGAGATGTGAGAGATTGTAAATCTGAGTTCCAGGTGCTGAGGAATGCAAAAAGTCTATTGAATAACCGAGATAACTCAAAACTCCAATATCAATATTACAAAAAACGGAATGAATTATTGAAATTGGAAGACACCACAGCCCGGTCGTATGCCAGTTTACTTTTGTATTATAACGAACTGGAAATTTTGGACTTGCGAAAAAAACTGAGGGAGATAAAAGAAATTTCGAAAAAACAACTCTTTGGCATGAATTTAATAGAACTGGTCCAGTACGCACACAAAGTCAACCCGGAATTGGTGAAGGACGGCAGCCAAAAACAAAAAACTGTGTTCAATTCACTTGGTTTTTTGCATACACTGAAGAAAATACCTAAAGAGTTGGGGGATGCTGTTTTGAAAAGAAATAATATCCACACAGAACAACTGCTAGTGGACGTCATACAGTTTTAAAATGAAAAGAATATAAAAAATCATGGGACTGTCACAACGTATAGAAAACGATATCTGTATTGTTTCCATCACGGGTGAACTGAACATCACTCAGGCAAAAGAAGTCCGCCTGTATGTCAATACTCTGCTGGATGGAAAAAAATTTAGAGCCCTTATCATGAATCTAAAGGAGATCACCGCAATTGATTCGACGGGCTTGGGCGTAATTTTGCTGACCTATGGCCGATTGACAAAAAATAATATCCAATTTGTGATTTGTCAGCCAGACCGTAATGTTTCCCGCATTTTTAACGATGTGTATGTCAATAGAATTATTCCAATTTTTAATACGGAAGAAGACGCACTGGCAGGCTTGAGAATAGGAGGGAGCACATGATTTTGTCACACCGTATGAAAGACAACATCTGCATCATTCACCTTGAAGGCGAGTGTACATTTGAGTGGGTAAAGCAATTGGATTCATATTGTATGGATTTAGCAGATCAAGTCAAACCGGGAGGGTTGGTGATCAATTTAGAAAAAGTCTTACGCATTGATTCCGCAGGGATAGGAACCTTTGCTATGCTGACCAAGCATCTGCCTGGAAAATGGGTTCTCTGTATGGCTGTAGGTGATGTGGCTGATGCGTTGAGGTATGTCAAGTTGGATCAAATCATTCCCATTTTCCAAACCGAAAAAGAAGCCTTGGCAAGTTTTCACAGTTAAAGCCCACGTTGCCACTCTTTACGTAAGTGACTCGTTTCGGGAGTGTCGATTGCGGCTTGAAGCTTCCTCAGTATATGCTCTTTGTCAGTATTGAGAGTCCCTTTCAGTACCAGGTAATTGGATGCGTGATCGCTGCGGAAGGTGGTGCGGCTCAATTCCAGATGACTGACAAACATCGCTAATTCTTCAAACAACTCCTGTTGAGAAAGCGGCTCAAACGAGCCGTTGAAATGTTTTTGGTGACGCTTTGGGCCATCAGGAAACGAAAGGACCAGAGTGGATAGATAGTCGGGTTGTGCCTCTGTCATCAATTTTGCTGAGTTGACAGCATGCTGTTTGCTGAATTGACGGCCTCCCAGGCCATTGATAATCATCACAGAGCTTTTGAGATGTGCCTGTTTGATTTTTTGCAAAGCCTCTAGAGAGGACTCAGCGTCTTCCCCCTTGTCGATTGTTTGCAATAGTGCATTATCTCCTGTTTCACATCCCACATACAGAATACTCAATCCGAGTTCCTGCAGCTCTTTTAATTCTTCTACCGATTTATTTTTCAGGTTCCTGGGCAGGCAATAAGAGGAAACTCTTCTAGTATCGGGGAGGTATTGCTGAAGTGCTTCCAAAACAGCTTTCAGCCGACGAAATGACAACGCCATGGCATCGCCATCTGCCAGGAAAACTCTTGGAAACTGATAACCGGCCTGATGCAAAAACTTCAATTCTTCGATCAACTGTGCTTCCGGTTTTGGCCGAAATTTTTTCTGAGGAGCCGTGTACATCTCACAAAAAGAGCAGCGATTCCAGGAACATCCATTGGTGATTTGGAGAATCAAGGATTTGGCTTCACTGGGTGGTCGGAAGACGGGATCAATATATTGCATGGTATCGATTCATGAATAATTTGTTGTTCTGAGGTAATGTAATTATGCGAAAGGTGATCAGTCATAAAAATAATGCAAGGAAGTGGTTTTTGCTCTTTTAGATTTATCAGGTGCAATATTGAGAATCGCAATCACTTCAGTGCGTACCTGGGGCTTGACATTGATCACCACCAGATCGGACATCTCTATAATTTGAAACACCCCATAGCCCGCACCTCCTTTTTCTGCATCAGAAGTTTCTTTCCTGTCATAACAGCTTTGCAGGTAGTCCAGGATCGTTTCTCGGCTTAAAGCGCCAAAGGGATCTGCAACCGAGATGGCTAATAATATTCCATCACAGGCATAACGAAAAACACTCTGCTCTTCTGGTCTTAACGCAATATCCACTGTGCGCGATAAATGATTATAAAGAGGATTGTTCTCTGTATCAACCGGAGCATCATAAATGGCATTCATCATCAGTTCTTCGGCAATGGCAACAGTCTTGTATAAAATAGGGCGCCGCACTCCCATGTCCTGAAAGTAGGATTCCATCTGATTGACCAGTTGCTGGCGTTCTTTGCTATTCTCCACCGTATGCTGTTTGACCTCGATTCCCCAGTTTAAATATTTTTCCAGACCAAAAATATTTTTTGTGATCAATTTACTGACCGTTGTGACCATATTCTTCAACGTGAACATCCGGTCTTCGTCATTGCGGGAAACAATGTTACTCAAAAAAGGATATTTGCGTAATGTCGGAAGGTATTGATAGGTTCTGTCAGATGTCATGAATACGATTTGGGTTTCTGGAAACAGTTCGATGGCATTCTGTGACAATTCAATCAGCTTTTCATTGGTGCAGACGATATCGTACTTCCGCTTTTTCAGGCACTCCTGCCCTGTATTGAGATCAGAAACAATGTCCAGTTGCACCCCACTTCCCCTCAACGCCATTTTGGCAATGATTTGCTGCTTTTTATCGTCTTCTCCCAGCAATACACGTTTATGACGAATAGTCTGTTCGGATAAATACAGTGACGTAATCGGTTGAATCACCTCCTGAATGTGGTACACATTGCGAGAAATCTGACGGATAAGGTCATGTCTGCCCTCTGACTCATTTTCCATTGCATGAAGCATTTCCTGCAGAGGTGTCAGGTTTTCCTCATACACTTCCCGCAAGCGTTTCATCATCTGTTCTTTCGTGTAGTTAAGTTCCTCCAGCTGGCGGTTGCCAGCAAGCAGTGTGGTGTTTTGCTGTTCCAATTGAATCAGTGATTCTTTAAGCTCCTGGGTACTTTCCTCAACTTCGGTTTCTAATTGTCTTTGGTGTTGCTGATTGAGAAAACAGGATTGGCAGCTGGCGGCCAGTTTTTTATTCAGCGCATCCAGGTTGCTGATAATTCGACTTTCGAGTTTTTCTCTTTTAACCAGAACCATCAACCCGAAATTAGGCAGCTCCATGATATGAAAGTAATGGGCGTTCAGGTCTGTTTCAATCAATGGAAGTTTTGTGGAGAAATTAGAAAGTTCCTGTGAATCATGAATTTCTAAAAAATTTGTTAAAATTTTTTGATAGGCTTTATCGTGACGGGCTCTTCTTGGAATTTCACAAACCGTGTCAAAATGTATTTGGCCGTTTGACGGGAGATGCCTTTGATAGACTCCTCCTGCCATACAATTTAACTTCTTCATATAAGCCGATAAAGCGACCTTCGTCATATTCTGCAAATTCACATCAATTCCAATGGAGATACTGATGTCATACAAAATCTGAATATACTCTAACGAATAAGGTCTCATTTCAATAAACCCACAACGGCGGTTTTGTTATAAAATTCCAGATAGTCTTTTCTGCAATTGGCAATCTCACCGATCGTGAATGCTCCGACCAAAGGATGTTCTTTTTCGAGTACAGCGTCAATTTCTAAAGAAAGTTTCTCTCCTAAAAACATAGCCCTGGAAATGCAGTCCATGAAGAGTGTCAAAGAAGGGGAATCCTCGGAGGAGTATTCTGCTTTTGCCATGGCCAATGCCTGTTTTGCTGCCCTGACCAGGGAATAGTTGTTTCCTGTCAAAATATCCACAAAAAACTCCGCAGGCACTTCTCCCACACAAACAATGGATCGATTGCACCCTTTCATCAGTGGATCTCGGACTACTTTTTCTGTACCCAGTTTATTGATTCCGAAAGGATAGTTTCGTGCAATCTTAAAAAAATTGTCATCGGTGAAAACAGATCTGGAGTGTTTTTCCACAATTTCTTGGTACACATCCAAAGCCGGTTTACCATCCAGGGTCTGAATGATATTTTTGTCAGATTGAGTGACTCGAAAGGGACCGCTCACCTTTTCCCACCCATGCTTCACTCCCATTCCGCTTTCCATGTCCATCAACACAATCAAAGCACTGTCGCTCAAAAGCCCCTGGTTGGTGAACAGACAGGGTCTCTTTTCAAAAGACAGGGAACCGGCTCCGCCTCCAATATAGTTGCAGGTGAGACCAAAAACATTGAACATCCCTTCAATCAAAGCGGCAATGCGAGAGGACATGGCATCAACAAATACCATGATAGTGGAAGGATCGATGTGTTCTGAAATCTGTTGATCCACTGTCTCTTCAAAATCCACATGGGCATCACTTAAATTTGGAATAATAACAACCTCTTGAGGTTGGTTGGGCAGCCCAATCATCAAAGTGCCTTGTTCAGAATGATAGTGCTGATAAATGATCTGTGGAAAAATTCCTCCAAAAATGGGAATGGAAATACTTTTTAATAACGGATCGAGTTCATTTGGTGTGAAGCCGTTTCCGTCTCCAGCAAAAATCAACAGACATTCAATATCTGGATCAATGACTTTATGAAGAGACTCTGCAAATTTTTTGACCGTCCCTGTTCCCTCAAATAAAATTTTCACTTTTCCCCTTTGTAAAAAAATTGAATGCTCTATTTTATATCATTTTTTATGGTTATTATCCAATCTTTATCAGACATCTAAAGTGGAGTCCTCTTTTTAAAGGAATTGAAACAAATTCATTGTTTGAGCATTCCTTAGAAACAAAGAATAAAAATTATCTTGATTTAAGAGTTTTAAATTCTTATTGTGTTAAAATATTTTTCGTATATAAGAAAAATATTTTTAGTTAAAACAAAAGGAGTGTTGTGGAAACAATTATTTTGGTTGTAATTTTGTCAGGGGCCGCATTTTATTTATACAGATCTTATAAAAAAAAGACTGCCTGCGGCGGTTGCGGCGGCTGTTCTTCTGAGGATAATACAGACAGCACAGTTTTGCAGTCAAACTGCAAATAACGGGATATTGGCTCATCAATGGAAAAACTTTTCCAATGCTCCCTGATTCTGCTGTTCAGCAGTTTGCGTCCCAGCGGGAAACCCTAACCCTTCAAATCAACAATCACCCTGATCAAAAAGAAATTTTGTCCGAAAAACTGAATACTCTCAACAATCAGGAAGCCGCACAGGCATTAAAGCATTCCGTTGCCGGAAGAATCGGAACAACACTGGAATCCGTTACTTCTCTGGCAGGTTTTGACTGGAGAGTGAACATTGCTCTACTTGGTGGATTTGCTGCCAAGGAAGTGATTGTAGCCAGTCTGGGAACCGCTTATTCATTGGGAGAAGTTGACCCGGAAGAGGCCGAAGCTTTGTCCACTCGTTTATACAAAGACCCGAACTGGAATTTTGTCACTGCGATCAGTCTATTGATGTTTGTGATGATTTATGCCCCGTGTTTTGTCACCGTGGTTGCGATTTCCAAAGAAGCGTCATGGAAATGGGCTTCTTTCAGTGTTGCCTTTAATACGACTATTGCGTTATTATTAGCAATTGGTTTTTACCAGTTTGGCACCTATTTTCTATTGTCCGGATAATCAATACACAGATACAGCATACCTTAGATCAGTGGAAGCAAGCCCCTCAGTGGGATAGCTGAAGCCTCACAAAAATTTAAAAAGAGTGATAAATGATTTTCTGCATGTTATGTTTTATGAAATACGCTACTGTGGCAAAATCAAGTTCATCAAAAATTTTAACAAAAAAAAGTGATACCACCAAAACTTATTCAGCGAATCAGCAACCTGCCCTTTCTGCTCCTCACGCTCACTCCTTTGTTCTGGTCAGGAAATATTGTTCTGGCACGCGGCATCAATGAAATCATTCCACCAATTGGACTGGCGTTTTGGCGTTGGACGTTGGCATTGATATTTTTGCTGCCTTTCACATGGAAACATGCGAAACAAGACTGGAAGGTGGCCCTGGGCAGTTGGAAAATTCTCACAGTCATATCGATATTTGGCATTTCCTGTTTCAACACGATGTTGTACAAAGCGGCTCATACAACAACAGCTATTAACATTGCACTGATGCAATCCACAATGCCGGCTGTGATTATTCTTTTTTCTTTATTATTATTTAAAGAAAAAATTTCAAAAATACAAATGATTGGGGTTTCCATCTGTATGCTGGGAGCATTTTCGATTATTCTTCATGGTAACTGGAAAACCTTGATGGAGCTTTCGTTTGTCGAAGGAGATATTTGGATGGCAGTAGCCGTTGTTTTTTATGCTCTTTATTCGACATTGCTGCACAAACGCCCAGAAATACACGGTCTGAGTGTTCTGACATTCACGTTTGCCATTGGCATATCATTGCTTCTGCCTTTTTATTTATGGGAACTTTCCTATAGTGACCCCATCGAACTCTCATGGCAAGTTGTTTCCAGCATCCTCTATGTTGCTGTCTTTCCTTCCATTGTATCTTATCTGTTCTGGAATCGCAGCATTCAGTTGGTTGGCGCAAATCGAGCTGGTTTATTCATCAATCTGATTCCAGTTTTTGCTTCCATCTTAGCTGTTTTACTACTCGGTGAATCATTGTATGTGTATCATTTTGCAGGGATGATTTTGATTGGCTGCGGGATGTTTCTATTCAATTACCAGACTGTTTTTGCAAATGGGCAAACTCCGATGGTCAAATAAACTTGGATCCACATGCTATCAATGACATTATCAACAGAAAAATTCCTCTATTCAGCGTGATAGAGACCATTGAGTCTAACGCTTTATCAATTGAATTTCTTATACTGCCACACTGACAGATCCTAATTGTAACACAAGTGAGAGCGCCCCCTGATCCTTGTGAAAATTTCATTCTTGCCAAAACCATTTATCTGCTTCCTGTTCTGCTTCGGCTCGATTGACTCCAATGTCATTCAATAGGCAATCATTCAACTTTAATAATTCCTGCCGCTGCAAGTGCCGTATCATCCAAGTATGCAGTAACTGTTTGATACATTTGAAATTCCAATCAATCGGCTCGGTATGCCTCAGTGAATAACCGCCTTTTATCATTAGCATTTCTAATCTCATTCCTGTTTCTCCTTTTTAAAAATTCTCTAAAATTTTTCTATGTTATTTATTATAAACATATTTTAATTTTTAACAAACGATCAATTCTAAATCATTAATTTAGAAAAACTAAACAATGAGAATATTATTTCAATAGATTTTTATGAAAAGACGCAATCCTTTTTTATACTTGACAGACTCCGTATAGTCGTTTACGGTAATTTTAAATACCGTGGTGAGAGAACTCAAACAGCGCGTTGAATTGGTATTGCCAAGTGGGCTGTCATCATGGCTGCATTTTTTTACTGATAGATGGAGGTATGCGATATGAGTTTCACAAGTACCCCTTCCCGCATTTCACGCTTGAACCGAAGCACGTTAGCGGTTCCCGGTTCCAAGCCTCGCTTCATTGAAAAGGCTCCCACAAGCACAGCAGATGTTATCTTTTTTGATTTGGAAGATTCAGTTCCTCCAGACCAGAAGGAACAGGCTCGAAAAGATGTCATTGCGGCTCTCAACGATTTAGATTTTGGAGATAAGAGTATTTCAGTCCGCATCAACGGGCTCGACACCCATTACATGTACCGGGATGTCGTGGATCTGGTAGAACAAGCGGGACACAAACTGGACCTGATTCTTATTCCCAAAGTTGGCACTGCGGCTGATATCTATGCGGTTGATATGCTGCTGACTCAGATAGAGAAAGCCAAGGGAATCCGCAAAAGCATCGGAATTGAGATGCTCATTGAAACACCTTTGGGTATCCAAAATATTTATGAAATCGCCGGAGCCTCTCCGCGCAATGAAAGTATGCTGTTTGGTTCTGCGGATTATGCTGCCTCAACCTGCGCACAGATTACTCTCATTGGTGGTCCGAATCCGGATTATCACATTCTGACCAACGAAAGTGAAGCAGGAGGAAGAGAAGCCCATTGGGGCGACATGTGGCATTTCACAACGGCCACGCTGGTTGCAGCAGCCCGTGCTAACGGATTACGACCCATTGATGGACCTTTTGCAGACATCAAAGATCCTGATGGCTGGATGGCCAGTGCGAAACGGGCAAAAGTACTGGGTTGCGAAGGCAAAATGGTGATCCATCCCAGCCAGGTGGAAATGGCCAATGAATTATTCAAGCCCTCTGAAGCGGAAATAAAACATGCTGAACGTATCCTGGAAGCAATGGCTATTGCAGAAAAAGACGGGGCAGGCGCAGTTACTCTCGATGGGAAGATGATCGATATTGCTTCTATCCGCCAGGCAGAAACTACTGTAAAAAAAGCGGAACAAGCCGCTGCGAAAGATCAATCATAATAATCACATACGGAGAAAAGACCAATGAAAAACCCACTTAATTTCTACAAACCTTTAGCAGTCGGAGCACCAACACCTCTTCGTGAGTTGCCCGTAAGACTGGAACGCACCATCCATTTTTTTCCACCACAAAGTGAAAAAATGAGGGCCAAAGTCCCATCAATGATCCAGCAGGTTGATGTTTTGCTGGGGAATCTGGAAGACGCTATTCCTGCTGACGCCAAAGAAGCTGCTCGCGCGGGCTTCATTGAAGTGGCCAAAGCCGTGGATTTTGGAGACACAGGCTTGTGGACCCGGGTCAATGCGTTGAACAGCCCCTGGTGCCTGGATGATATCATCCAAATTGTTTCGGCAGCAGGTGATAAGCTGGATGTGCTGATGGTTCCAAAAGTAGAAGGTCCCTGGGACATCCATTACGTGGACCAATTGCTGGCTCAGTTGGAAGCAGCACACCATGTAAAAAAGCCGATTTTGATTCATGCGATTCTGGAAACTGCCCAGGGTGTGAAAAACGTAAATGAGATTGCCCAGGCCAGTCCCCGGATGCATGGCATGAGCCTCGGACCTGCTGATTTATCCGCTTCACGGGGTATGAAAACGACCCGCGTCGGGGGAGGTCACCCTTTCTACGGGGTATTGGCTGATGCCAACGAAGATGGTAGTGAACGGACATTCTTTCAGCAGGATTTATGGCACTATACGGTGGCCCGTATGGTGGATGCCTGCATGTCGAATGGGCTGAAGGCGTTCTATGGACCTTTTGGAGACTTTGAAGACAACGATGCCTGTAAAGCTCAATTTCGCAATGCCTTCTTACAGGGATGCCTGGGCACCTGGACTCTCCATCCCAAACAAATTGAAATTGCCAAGGATGTTTTCAGTCCTGAGGTGGACGAGGTGCTATTTGCCAAACGAATTCTGGAAGCAATGCCGGATGGTTCAGGAGCTGTGATGATTGATGGAAAAATGCAGGATGATGCTACCTGGAAGCAGGCCAGTGTCATCGTCAACCTGGCCAAACTGGTTGCCAAAAAAGACCCGGAACGGGGGGCTGCATACGGTTTTTAACAGGAACTTAAACAACAGGGGAGAGTTTTATGTATGGAATACTTGACGGCATGCGGATTATTGAGGCATCCGCCTTTGTGGCGGCACCACTCGGCGGTATGACTCTGGGACAGCTCGGAGCCGATGTAATCCGCTTCGACCCCATCAAAGGGAGCCTGGATGCCCGGCGTTGGCCTATTACCAAAGAAGGAAAAAGTCTTTTTTGGGCTGGCATGAACATAGGCAAGCGGTCGCTGGCGATTGACGCACGTACTCCGGAGGGACAGGAGATTATCACTAACTTGATCACAGCTCCCGGGGGAGGGAATGGCATGTTTTTGACAAACTTCCCTGCCAGAAAAGGGTGGATGAGCTACGAAGAGCTCAAAAAGAAGCGCGAAGACGTGATCATGGTCAATCTCCTGGGTAGCTCGGATGGTTCATCGGCAGTAGACTATACCATCAACTGTGCCGCCGGTTTTCCTGATGTGACCGGGGCCCCCAATCCCGACGGAACACACGATCCCACCAGCCATCTTTTTCCTGCCTGGGATGCCATTGCCGGAATCCATCTGGCTTTAGCAATGCTTGCCGCCGAGAGGCATCGCAGCCGCCATGGAGAAGGTCAACTGGTCAAACTAGCCCTTTCTGATATCGCTTTTGCGATGGCCGGTCATATCGGATGCATCCAGGAAGTCCAAATCAATAAAGAAGTGCGCCAGCCTTATGGCAACTACCTCTATGGGGCTTACGGCCATGATTTTGAAACGAAGGATGGACGCCGAATTTATATCACGGCGGTGACCACAAAAATGTGGAGAGAACTTGGCAAGGCGACAGGGCTGGAAGAAACATACCGTGCTATTGAGGCAAAACTGGGATTTGACTTCACAAAAGAAGGAGACCGCTTCAGAGGAAGGGAAGCCATCACTGAACCTTTGCAGCAATGGTGTGCTCAACGTACTTTGGCAGAAATAAAAGAAGCCTTCGATGGGACTGGTGTTTGCTGGGAAAAATATCAAAATTTCTGGCAGATGGTTCATGAAGATTCCCGCGTTTCAAGTGCTAACCCGATGTTTCATACATTGGAGCAGCCCGGTATTGGCAAATACCTGGTACCTGGCTCTCCCATAGATTTTGGCGTCATAGATCGTCAAACGCCAGACCGTGCACCGATTCTAGGTGAGCACACTGATGAAATTTTAAGTGGAATTCTAGGGCTGGATGATCAGGAAATCAGCACCTTGCGCGATAAGGGCATCGTGGCGGGTCCAGTGGAGTTATCGTAATGACAACAGAGAAAAAACCATTAACAGACTGGATTGGTTCCAAAGAGACACGGGAAGACATAATAGGGCTCTCTCATGCTCTCAGTGCAGATGCCACATTCAACCAGACAATTGAATCTCTCCATGAGGGGGATGTCCTCCCTCCGCTATGGCACTGGTTTTATTTTTTACCCCAGGTACCCAGCTCAAAAATCAGTCAAGACGGCCATCCCGAGCGGGGCGGGTTTCTTCCTCCTGTGGAGCTCCCGAGACGTATGTTTGCCGGGGGGCGCCTCAAGTTTCACAGCCCTTTAATCATCGGAAAACCGGCTCGCAGAGAAGGAGAAGTTCTTAAGGTGACTGAAAAATCTGGATCGAGCGGTCAATTGGTATTTGTGACAGTACAGTATCAGGTTTATCAAGCAGGAGAACTTTGTATTGAAGAAGAACAGGATATTGTTTACAAGGAAGCCGGAGGCAAAGTACCAGCTCCGATTCCTGTCGATCAAATGCCGGAATTGCCTTCTGGTTCCTGGAGTCAAACCATTGTTCCGAACCAAGTACTGCTGTTTCGTTTTTCAGCACTCACTTTCAACGCACACCGCATTCACTATGATCGCCCTTACGCTATGAATGAAGAAGGGTATCCGGGCTTGGTGGTGCATGGACCTTTAACTGCTGTCATGCTCGCTGAATTTGCACAACGTAACAGTAAAAAAACACTCAGTGGATTTTCATTCCGGGGGCGTGCTCCTTTATTCGACATGCACCCATTTCGCCTGATAGGTACCCTGGAAGAGGGAAAAGTCAACTTGCAAACCCAGGGACCTGATGGTAAAACTTCCATGACGGCTACTGCAGAGCTGTAACCGGGCTGGTCATCTTTTTAGGATTGAGGAGCTTATGAGAAATAAGATTGTATCTGCTGATGAAGCCGTTGCCCTGGTCCAGGACGGCAATACCGTATGCAGCAATGGTTTTGTTCAAAGCGGAGTGCCCGAAACTCTGCTGGCAGCACTGGAACGTCGATTTTTAGAAACAGGTTCTCCCAAAAATTTAACTTTGATTGCTGCTGCCGGGCAGGCTGACGGTAAGCAGGGAACCAACCGTCTAGGACATGAAGGGTTACTTCGACGAGTGGTTGCCGGCAACTGGGGAAGAATGCCTAATGTCGCCAAGCTGGCCCTTGAGAATAAAATCTTTGCATACAACCTTCCTCAAGGCGTGATATGCCAGTTGTATCGCACCCGGGCGGCCGGTAAGCCTGGTTTTTTCTCAAAAGTGGGCTTGCACACCTTTGTTGACCCGCGTCTGGAAGGGGGAAGAATTAATGAGATCACCACCCGCGATATCGTCAATCTTGTAGACATCGATGGGGACGAGTGGCTTTTTTACAAGGTGGGCACTGTCGATATCGCGTTCATCCGTGGTACCACCGCTGATCCTTCAGGGAACATCACCATGGAGAAGGAAGCGTTGACATTGGACAACTTGGCTCAATCCATGGCCGTCAAAAACAGCGGAGGGATTGTGATTGCCCAGGTGGAAAGAATTGCAAAACAGGGATCTCTCAATCCAAAGCAGGTCAAGGTTCCCGGTATATTGGTCGACTGTGTCGTGGTCGCAGAAAAGCCAGAACACCACATGATGAACTATGGCACCCAATATAATCCAGCTTTGGCAGGTGAGATTCAGGTCCCTTTAGACTCTCTTCCGCCAATGCCCTTGGACGCTCGGAAAATCATCGTTCGCCGTGCCGCTTTTGAATTACCGCCCAATGGTATTGTGAACCTGGGGGTTGGTATTCCTGAAGGGGTTGCTGCCGTAGCTAATGAAGAGAAAATAACTCAATACATCACTCTCACCTCGGAGGCTGGTACCGTCGGAGGTGTATTGGCCAGTGGTTCCAGTTTTGGAGCTGGAGTGAATGTTGACGTTGTCTTGGATCAAAACCAGCAGTTTGATTTTTACGATGGAGGGGGCTTGGATATGGCCTGTCTCGGCATGGCAGAATGCGATGAAAAGGGCAACGTCAATGTCAGTCGTTTTGGAGACCGTCTTGTCGGCTGCGGCGGTTTCATCAATATCAGCCAGCATGCCCGTATTATGGTATACGCTGGAACGTTCACGGCAGGAGGTCTTAAGGTGGGAATTGAAGATGGAAAACTGAAAATTCTTCAAGAAGGGCGCAGCCGCAAGTTTGTCAAACAGGTGAAGCAGGTTTCTTTCAGCGGTGATTTTTCAGTCGTGCGCTACCAACCCGTCTATTATGTCACGGAACGCTGTGTGTTCAGGAGAGGAATCAAAGGACTGGTCTTGACCGAAGTGGCGCCAGGCATTGATATTGAACGGGATATCTTAGCTCATATGGACTTTACTCCTAAAATACGCGATCCGATCCCCATGGATTTTCGTATCTTCCGTGAGGGACCGATGGAATTGGAGTCCGAGTTGCTCAACCTGAAATTGTCCGAACGAATCAGTTATGATCCTAACCGCAATGTTCTATTTATCAACCTGGGAGGTTGGTATGCCCGGGTTAAGGAAGACATCCAGGCTTTGCAAGAGCTCCTGGAAGCTCAATGCAAGAGTATTGGCAAACGGGTTGGTGTTTTTATCAACTATGATGCGTTTAGAATCAACGAAGACATCTACGATCATTATGCGGATATGGATCGACACATGTTGAAGCATTACTACACGACCATCACCCGCTACGCCAACAGTGCTTTTATGCGGATGAAGCTGGATCAGTATTTTTCGAATCGGGAGATTGCCCCTCATGTGTTTGAGCGCAAGGAAGAAGCCCAATCGTTTCTAGATTCATCCGAAAAGAAATGATGTGTCATCATCATGTCTTACCAACTCCCTTCCTTAAATGCATTACGGGCCTTTGAAGCAACGGCCCGTCATTTAAGTTTCAAGCAAGCGAGCCATGAACTGTGTGTGACCCCTGGTGCGGTCAGTCAACAAGTTAAGGCCCTGGAAGAGGAACTGGGCACCCCATTATTCCGGAGGTTTTCCCGTAAAATTGAGATGACTGAGGCCGGGGAACAGTTCCTACCTCATATTCAGCAAGCTTTCAAAGGTATTTCGGAAGCAACCGATACCCTGATGCACCGTAATCAGGCAGGCACTATTAAAGTCAGTTTACCTCCAGCATTTGCCATCAAATGGATGGCACCTCGTATCACCCTTTTTCAGAAACAGTATCCCGACATTGATGTGCATCTGCATGCCAGTGCCAGGTTAGTGGATTTTTCTAAACAAGACTTTGACCTTGCCATCCGGTGGGGCTTTGGAAAATATACAGGACTTCGCAGCGAACACCTTTTATCAGTGAATTTTTTCCCGGTCTGTAGCCCTGATTTGAAGGAAGGGCCCTATCCCTTGGAAAAACCTGAGGATTTGAAGTACCACACCTTGTTGCATGACGAAAATCGCAATGAATGGCCTTTGTGGATCAATACACTTGATTTGGGAGATGTTGTGGATGCCACCAGAGGACCTAGCTTCAGCAACGACGGGATGGTACTGCAGGCAGCCATCGATGGGCAGGGAGTGGCTCTGGGGGACAGCATCCTGGTCGAAAAAGACTTACATTCCGGCCTGTTGATTAAGCTATTTGATATTGCCTTTCCCACCAATGTTGCGTATTATGTTGTCTGCCCCGAAGAAAAATGGAATTTACCGAAAATACAGTATTTCCGTGAATGGCTGATGGCCGAATCTAAAAAAACAGAAATGGTGGGGGATCATGATACCCGCGATTACCGTCTGCAGGATTTGCTTGGGGTTGTTTGAAATTGATCAAGTCCCCATCAACCCTTTGGTATTATCCATTGGTATACCGATGGGTAGGTGCTTATGATCGGCATCTTGATAAGGATATCCATCATGTTGGAAAACGAAATACAGAAAAGATTGAGCACAAACATCTTACTCTGAGGACAAGGATCAAAGGCTCACACGTAAAACCAGATGTTTTTTTAAAACGGTAAAAATGCATGACAGTGTTATTGGAATCTTTGTCAATCGCTATGAATTTGGGATACCAATATGAAAGATATATCCAGAAATGAAACACTACCCAGAAAATGCCGTACGCTGTGTGTGAAAAAGTCACAAACTATTCTCAAAAGAAGTATAAAATGAATGTCAGAAAACTTATAGTTTTATTACTTTTGATTTTTGCTTCCATTTCTGCCGAAGCAATCGAAAAAATCAAACTTACTGGACCTCAGTTAGTTGAAAGAATAGGCGGTTACGAAGTAATTGCGGGAACTTCTAACCAAGGTAAATACAACTATATGGTTGTAGTCTACTCAAATGGAACACGGGAATTATACTGGAACGATGGTATAAAATCAGGTACCGACAAAGGCACCCACAGAATAGAGGGTGATCAAATTTGCGTCACTTGGCAAAACTCTTTTGAAGGGAAAGAGCAATGCTTTGATGTCTTTAAAGTTGGCGAATCAAAATACGAGAGTTTGAGTAACGACGAGTTCACATTCACCTATTATAAAATCAGGTAAGCCTCTCTATCTATCCCAATGCCAACCAAATTCCAATTCCTGCCATCAAGGTGCCCGCTATGCGGTTCAGCAACCTGACATTACTTTCCTGCTGAATCAAGCTACGAACAGTTTTTCCTCCAGCAGCGTAAATTAAAAGGCAAACAAACTCCAACAATAAGATTATTGAGATAAATAAAGGAACCTGAACAGTTAAGCTTTTTTCAAGGTCAATAAAAGGAGGCAGCAAAGCAATAAAAAAAGCCCAGCCTTTTGGATTGGCAATGGCTGTAATAAAGCCTTGTAATGCCAGCGAAAAATACGAAACATCGTAACAGTGTGAGCCATCTTGCTGTAACGCCATACGCCCTTTGGAGAACCACAGTTGCCATCCAAGATATACGAGGTATCCACCACCCAGATATTTAAAGACAGTAAATACTGCTGGGTACTTTAACATAAAAGCAGACACACCAATCACAGAACAAGTAGCTACTATTGCCACCGCTATCAACTCCCCACACATCATCCAAAGGGTTCGCCGCAAACCGATAGTCATACCCATAGTCATCGCCAGCGTCATACACATTCCGGGGGTAATTGATACCAGAAAGAAAGTCGGGACAAACAGGGCTAGCATAGTGGTGTTAAAAAAAAATTCCATAATAATGTTCAATTTTATCCGTATATTAACTAATGGTGCTAGTTTCCCTACAGGCTAAACTCCTTGATTGACAAGGGTACAAAGCCATTATCATCAGCAGGCAAACCAAACCATTGGGTCAAAATATTAAAGGATGCCATGTAGTAGGCGATCCTTGATTTCAAATAATCCCATTTTCTATGGGTCATTTTTTTAAAGTGTGAGATTACGGTGAGCATAGAGAGAACCGTTTCAACCAGCATGCGGTCATTCCACTCGCCTTTCTTACAAATTTTTAGATTTTCTGGGTCGCCATTTTTGGCATGAAATCCAGAATCTGCAAACAAGATCATTTTATCAATGAATGGTTCGATCATATATTGGAACGTATTATCGTGAACATTTGCTGTATCACAGTCCCAATCGACGACAAGACCGAATTTATTGAGGATTAGGCAGAGTTTGCAACCCACAATCCATCGCTGATTAGAAATTCCGTTTTTGCCGATTTGTTGATCACTGCGGCCTTCTCGAATCGGATGAATGAGTTCTACTCCATAAGTATCGACTACGCTAATAATGGTTGGATCTGCCAAAAAATGATCTGCCCAATGACGATGAGTTTTGAATAAACGCAACAAACGGGTTCGAGAGGGAAGACGAGTAAACAATTGTAACCAACCGCATTTTAACCAACGATAAAAAGCTCTCCCACCGACTCCTTTGATGGAAAACAATAGGGCTAATGTTGCAATTTCACTTGGATAAAGAGAGGATTGGCTATGTTTTTTTACATCTTTCATACTATTGTCTACACGATCGAACAGTTCTATGATAAATAATTCTGTGTTCATGCGATTTTCTCCAAAAAAGGTTATCAATAGCGATATTGTTCCCTTTCTTTATATGGAAAAATCGCATGATTTAGTCAACTTTTTAAATTAGCACCACTGGTTACAAAGAAATCAATGCTGTCTTAGGAGGATCAGGTGGTTGATTACAAAAAACTTGAACAGCTAAAACAAAAACTCGATTCATACCGTCCTCTTCCATTAGAGGTTGTCAACAACCTCCATGAAGATCTTATCCTCCGCTGGACATACAATTCCAATGCTATTGAAGGTAGCACATTAACTCTGAAAGAAACAAAAGTTGCCCTGGAAGGAATCACAATCGGGGGAAAAACCATGAAGGAGCATTTTGAGGCCATCAACCACAGAGAGGCTATTTATTTTGTTGAGAATCTTGTGAAAGCAAACGAGCCACTGACCGAATGGCAGATAAAATCCATTCATCAGTTGATTCTTAAAAACATTGATGATCCTCATGCTGGTGTATACCGAAAGACAAACGTCATTATTTCTGGCGCAGATCATATTCCTCCTGATGCACTGCAGGTTGAAAGTGAAATGCAGAACTTTATAGGCTGGTATGAAACTGAAGCTAAAAATCTACATCCAGTGGAACGAGCAGCTAGAGTTCATGTTGATTTTGTGAAAATTCATCCCTTTGTTGATGGGAATGGAAGGACATCAAGGTTGCTGATGAATTTGGAGTTGATAAAAGATGGATTTCCGCCTGTTGTTCTGACTGTTGAAAAACGCCTGGAGTATTACGAAGCACTGGATTTAGCTCATACCCAAGGTAAATATATACAATTTTTTGATCTGGTTGGTGATATCGTTGAGTCGAGCTTCAAACCGTATTGGTATGCCTTGGGAATAAAGCCAGGGGGGATAATCTAACGAGTAAAATATTGTATTGATAAGTCCACGGGTTTTTGATGACTAGAGTGTTCACGTTGTTTCAAATCTTGAAAAATTTTAGGCTCAATATGGTATCTATGACTTTGTCAATACCCAAATTGTGAATTATTGCCTATAAAGAAGTCGGATTAATTGAATGATGATCTGTGTCAAAAGGTTTATCATCCCTTAGAACGGCTCCAATAATATGCAATAATTTGTTTTCGATGTTATTGAGAATCAATTTTCCTGGTTTTCCTTCATCGAATTTTCTCTGATAATATTTGTTGAATTTAGGACTATGTGTTTTAAGAGACATCGCTGCCAAATAGAGTAATTTCCGTATCCGGGAGTTT
>JADGAT010000062.1 GCA_015231885.1 SAR324 cluster bacterium | reverse complement strand
CGAAAAACGTGGGGACCATCAATATTATGGTAAAAATGATTTATCCGAAGACACAGTCCGATCAAAATAACGGCCGTCAAACTCAAAAATAGCTTTGCACTTCTTTTTGAATAAATTCTCATATTTTTACAAAACGATGATAAATCCGACTTATGGCTGAGTTATTCTTCTGCCCGTTTTAATCCGCAAAAAACCGATTGCTGTCATTTTGAGCAGCATCCAACCATGGGAAAATCGACTGATTTGTGTTTCTCCATAGAGTCTTGCCCGATAATACACAGGGATGTCAACAATTCCTAATGTCAGAATAGAAGCAGGAAATAGAATTTCAAAATCTCCAAATGGATCAAAATCTCCAAAATCATGACGCCATGCAATCATCCGTTGGTAATCATGTTTAGAAAACAGTTTCGTACCGCATAAAGAATCCCCCAGTCGAGTCTCCAACACTGCACTGAGCATCTTTGCAAAAAATACATTGCCCAAGCGGTTCAAAAAACGCATTGCCTGACCTTCCAAAGGATAAACCAAGCGACTGCCATTGATAAAATCCGCTTGTCCCTGGCAATAAGCATCATAGAATTTGCCGAGCATTTCAGGCGGCATCGTTAAATCAGCATCCAAAATAGTCAACAATTCCCCCGTAGCATGAGAAAAACCCAAACGAACAGCATCCCCCTTGCCTTTTCCTGTTTGTTGAAATGCGACCAGTTTATGAAATTGGGAAGAATACTCTGGAAGCACACGTTGTATTTCATCCCAGGTCCCATCAGAGGAATGCCCTTCGACAAAAATAATTTCTACTTTTGTTTTTTCTAAGGCCGGCATGCGCTTTAAGGCCTCTTCAATATTCCCTTTTTCGTTACGCGCAGGAATCAAAATAGAAAGAGACGGTTTTCGTTTTTCCGGAATCACAGGGCGCAACGTGATGATGGTGACAAGGCTCAACCATTTGAAGACAGGGATGGTGGGCAAGATGCTGTTGATGATGGTTTCTATTCCGAAAATTCGGAAAGGAATGTACCCCACTGGACGAATGCGGACCAATTCATAACCTGAAATCTTTGCAATGTTGTGCAAATCCGTACGAGTCACAAAAGTAAAAGGCTGCTCACCTTTTCGAAACCCCCATCGGTTTGCCAACCAGTAAACCCAGCGTAAATAAGGGTTGAATGCCACAATGGTGACACGACTTGTCCGTGAAAGTTTTGTTTTTAACTCCAAGAGCAATGTCTGAATATCAAGGTGGTGATTTAAATTGCCATTCAGCAGGATCATAGAGCGCTTTTCTCGTTCTTTGCGCAAATCAGGAAATTGTCCCTGGTCGGTTATTTTTTGCTTCGAGGCACATTCAATTGCTTCAAAAACTAAACCCGTATCATGAGCAAGCGGTTTCCATTGAATGAGCTGATTGTAATAACGACTGATTGTAGAGATTTCGGAGGCAATCAATTGATTAAAATAGGTTCTCCAGTGTTGAAATATCATAGTAAATTATAGTTTGAATGTTCACAATTCAGGCATGCGTTTCCAGTGACGCATTGAAAAGCTGCGAGGATTAAAGGTATCTTTTCCATTTAGACTGTCCCCATTGGATCAAGGACGCAACTCCCATTCCAATAATCAGATAAATAACCGGGAGTAAAGGGTCCCGATATCTTGGGAAACTTAGTGTTAACAAATACATTAAACTCATTCCACACAAATAAATGAGTGGAATATTCTGAAAGAAAATATCTCCCGACTTTTTAGACCGAACTTGAAAAAAAAGCTGAATCAGCCATATCAATAAAGCTCCCAGTGCAAGCCAGGCTAGAGCAGTTTTTGGTTTAGCATTCCAATGGAATAAATAATAATAAGAGTTGGATAGGAAATTCAATTCCGTGGGGCTGGTTTTGGTTAAAGCAATTCCCTGCTTCATGAACAACATTTGAAATCTGCCAATGGACAGTTGAAGATACCGCCACGGATGTGTTTTAACCCACTTCAATGCATCCTGCTGAACCCACTTGGCTGCATCCAAATCATTGTCAAAGCGTTTTGGGGACTCTCGTTGATAGAAAACTTGAATTTCTCTTCCCCCAAATTCTCCTGGTTGAACAATATCATTGTTTTGGTGAACAAAAGAAAACCATCCTCCAGTACCTGTCAGCATCAATTCACCATAACGTTCGTAACCACGAATGATCCAGGGAGACAGTACCAATAAAAAACCAAACAAGAAAACTATTCCATGCCAGAGTATTATACGAAACTTTGCTGGATGAAAAAACAGGAAACCAACAAATAAAGGCAGAAGGAAAAAATGTAAAATAGAACGAATAAAAAATAGATATCCCAACATGATACCAGACAATAAAAACCAGTAAACTTGGTTTTGTTTCCAAGCCTTGAGAACACAGTACAGCGCAATCATACTGATACAGGCAAACAAATGTTCTGTGGAAAGTTTTGCACTCCAAAATGTCATTTCATGGGAAAATGTAAAAAGAAACGCACCAATCAATCCTGCTTTAAATCCAGAAACCAAACGCCCGCAGAAATAAATGGCAAGCGTTGCGATAAGCCCTAAGAAGACATTGATTAACTTCAATGCCAACATGTTCTTGAGTCCAAAGAGATAGTAAACGGCGGCAACATAATAAGGTAAACCATGGGCATAAAACGATTGAAAAAAAGGATTGTGCCCGTGTTCTTTACCTTCGAGCAATCCCAACGCTATGCGTTCGTAGTCGGCCATATCAGAGAACGGCATTTCCTGGATGTGTAGTACATAAGACAGCCGAATGGCTGCATAGAGTATTATAATCATCCCCAAAGCCGCAATGGTTGCTTTTTTATCTCTTGAGGAAAGGACCAAAAGGATCCATAGGAATGACAATAGAAACAAAGGAAGAATGCGGTGACCATAGGAACGAAAACCTTCACCACGCAGTTGAAAGTCCTTTAGCACTAATATACCAGGTACTGAATGACCTGGATCAGCCCCCAAGACGACCAGTTCTGGAGATGTGTCTTGGAGAACCTCGCCACGGATAACAAATTTTCCTGTCTTGCTATCTTTGTAAGACTGGACAGAATAATGCTGCTGGCCAAAGCGGAGTATGATATCTCCAGTCCCTTGAATTTGACCCTTCAAAAGAAATCGATCAAATGGAGTGAGATTATTCCATATCGGCATTACGAACTGGGCACGTTTACCAGTTGAGTGGTTATCATTTTGAAGTTGTACCGCAGAATTCACAACCGAGTAATTACCATGTTCCACTTGAGTATATCCCTGTCTTAACGAGTCAATGATACTTCGTTGATCAATGAGAGTTCGGTTCCACTCTTTGGGTATCCAGCAACTTGCCAGATAAACGATTCCCAAAGTGATGAATGTGATAACCGCAAATCTGGAAGACTGTAAAATGGAAGATTGAATTGGCATGGTTGTTTGTCGCTTATAATTGCTTTTGGAAATGCTCGAAATCCGCACGTACCATCAGACACACCAACTCTTCAAAATCAATAACAGGCTGCCATCCCAAAACAGCTTGGGCTTTACTGGGATCAGCAACCAAAATTTCATTGTTGGTTGGGCGGTATAATCGTGGATCAATTACCAAGTGTTTCTGATAGTCCAAATCCAGTTCTCCAAATGCAACTTCTAAAAACTCTTTAACAGAATGAGTTTTTCCTGTACCGACTACAAAATCATCAGGAGTCTCCTGACGCAGCATGGCAACCATGGCTTTTACATAATCCAGTGCATACCCCCAATCACGTTTTGCCTCAATATTTCCCAAGCGTATTTCTTCGGCCAGTCCCAGTTTAATTTTCGCCGCCGATGAAGTGATCTTGCGGGTCACAAATTCAAAACCACGTCTGGGGGATTCATGATTGAACAAAATACCAGAACAAGCAAAGATATTGTAAGCCTCTCGATAGTTTCTGGTTAATTCAAAACCGGCCACTTTCGAGATTCCATAGACGGACCTTGGACGAAATGACGTGTCCTCATTCTGTGGGGCATCCTTGGTTTTTCCAAACATTTCAGAAGAACCCGCAAAGTAAAAACGACATTCTGGACAAATCCGATGCAATGCCGACAGAATGCAATGAGTTCCATTGACATTGACACTCATTGTAGAAAATTCGTCCTCAAACGAATAAGAAACAAAGCTTTGTGCCGCCAAATGATAACATTCATCAGGCATCACTTCCTGAAAAATCTGAAAAAGGCGGGGAAAACTTTCTAAAGAATCTCCGGTATGCAAGATCACTTGATCTAAGACATGTTGAAGTCTCCATAGACGAAGGGCTGGATCTTCCAATGCAATACGACGTATAATACCGTGCACTTCATAACCCTGTTCCAGTAAATACTCAGCAAGATAGCTGCCATCCTGACCTGTAATTCCAGTGATCAGTGCTTTTTTCATACATTGTTATTTGTTTGAAGATGGGACTCTGGGGATATTAATCCACACTGTAAACACTGCACCATTCGCCGATAAGACTGGTGCTCAGAAAAAGAGTGATCATCAGCACCCTTTTCCTGTTTTTCTTGAATAATTAAAGAATCAATTACTGTTTGATATGCTCCCCCACACTTAATACAGATATGCAATGATTGCTCAGAGCTGCTTTCTGCTTTTATTTTAGATAGTGAAGAAAACATCCTTAAATAAAAAAGTCTCATGAGACTTGTCATGCCTTTAACAATCTCCGTTTTGGATATTTTGGACGCTCCTGCTCTACGGTCCTCAAAGTGAATCGGAAATTCCGTTATCTTGTTTGATAAACGTGAAACATAAAAGATAGACTCGACAAAAAAAGAATAACCTTCCGAGTGAATAGCATCTAAATTGATTTGTTTGAGCAAAGAATGACGAAACCCTCGATATGAAGTGGTACATTCTTTTAATGGAATGTTTAAGAGATATCTTGCGAGAAGGTTTGCTGTTTTACTGATCAGTGTTCGGAACCATCCATAATCCAATGCGCCTCCTTCTATATAACGGGATCCTATTACAAAATCATGTTTTGCCAGGGCTTCTACAATCGTCGGAAGATAATTCGGATGATGCGAAAAATCAGCATCCATTGTAATCAAAATATCAAAACCATGATGCACTGCATACTTCATTGCTAATTTGTGAGCCGTCCCCAAACCCAATTTTTTAGTACGATGAATGACATGAATTTTATCATTTGACTCTACCATTTTATCCAATACAGTTCCCGTTCCATCTGGAGAAGCATCATCAACCACTAAAACGTTCTGCCCAGGGAGGTACTGGAATATCTGTTCGATCAGGTCTTCTACATTATCGACTTCATTGTAAGTTGCTGTAAAAATTAATACCCGTCCCATTTTTATTTATACGTCAAGCTGTTGTAAAGTTGGATTGCCGTGTTAAAAAATATAGAGGCTCTCATGATTTGCAATTGATCTGTAGTTCCTGATAATTTTGAGTGATTTCATCTGTAAAATACGTGAGAATGACGAGGCCTGTATGGAGGCGGAATTCCCCAGTAATTCGTCCGGTATAGTGATATTTGAAACAACGGAGCTCTACAGGCGGCCAGTTACAGTTTACTTTGATGTTGCCGATTGATCTTAAATGCTGATCAGGGATTTGGAGTGCTTCATATCGAAAATCTTTTGGCGACTCTGTCAGATCATAAATGCAAATAGGAAGGCCCACATTTCTCAACATTATTTGACGTTCATACAGGCTATTCTCCGGTAAAGGACGAACTTCCCTTGATTTTGTTGGAAAATCAAAACGATAAAGCGAATCAACCAACCCTATTGGATGGCTTGAATCAGGAAATTCTTGTTTGGCTAGTTTTATAAACTGATGATGACGCATTGCATTGGGGGCCACATGATCCAAGGTACGTTGGCAGAGTGAATTTAGGTTAATCAATACAACTCCTAACATCAAAGCACCCATCCCCAAACGGATCATATTCCATTTTTCAAGCTGAACCTTGGATTGGACATGATCCACAAAAAAAGCAAGCCCCAGTGTTTGGGCTATGATCATAATGATAAGATAACGTTCTTGACCAAAAATGTGTCCTTTTCCAAAAATAATCATCAATGGTGTCCCAACACCCATGATTAATATATCCCAACCGTTACGTTCCGGACGACGCAAAGTAACCCACCATAGGCCAATATATCCCAAAGTTAAAAGAAATATTTTTTCCAGAGAGAGGGAAATCTCTTCGAAGTACCCTTGAGGCCAGAATGTTTGTACCAATGCTAATGGATGGGAATATTCCAAAATTTCCTGAAAGGTGTGATATAGATCGCTTAACTGAAATGGTCGATTCTCATAAGCAGGAGGTGACAATTGATACCAATTTCCTGTCACTAGCACATTTCGCCAAGCGACAAATGCCAGCATGATTGCCAAAAACCCCAAGGCTCCCAAAAAAATCCGAGGATGTTTATAATATTTCAGAGCAACGATCACAAACAACATTCCGCAGCATGCATACATGAATTCAGACGTCATAATCGCCAGAATTAAACAAAGACCAGCCCCTATCCAGCGCCATGTATGACATGATTCCGTTGAACGAGGGTATAACATCAAACCTGCTAAAATAAATAAAGCACCTAACCAGTGCAGCACAGCTGCTATCCAAATGATTGTCTGAATGATAGTTGGCGATGTCACAAATAAAGCAATGGCCATCCATCGTACCCATGAACCAATTCCTGCCTGCTTGAGATAATAATAAAACAGCACGCACGTTAAAATAAGGAGACCCAAATTCGCACTTTTCATCCAAAGAGGATCTGCAGGAAGAATGCTCAGCATCCAGTACCATAAATGAAATATTGGATAATGATGCAAATCCCCAAAAATTGGCTGCGTGATAAGCTCCCAGAAAGTACGACCTGCGACCCGCTCTCTATGCCATAAGTCATCACCAAGAAAAGGAGTTATCCAAAGGAGCCATCCCCAGTAGCAGATAGCCCCAATAGTTATGGCTATGAATCCATATTTAAGCATGGTAAATGCTTTTGAACAGGAATCCGTGGTATGCGTTATTGAATGCTCAGAACCATCCAGTTGCCATGGAATGCCGCTCCGCTTTGCAAAATACCACCCTACAATGAAAACAATTATTATTAAAAAAGGAAGCCCGATCATTGGAATCAAAAAATGGAGAACATCATCAAACAACCATTGACCAATTGTTGGAGATTGGATCGCACGAAACCTTAAGGTGATTTTGGAGACTTGCTCTACCCAAAAGTTATGGGAAATCATGCGAAAGGAAGGATCAGTGGAGGAGGATTCGAAGTACAATGGCCGTTGAGCATAATCACGAATAATCGCTCGTTGCTGCCAGCCAGGGGGGCTCGGAACTTCTTTGAGTGCTGCATGAAACGCTTTTTTAGACCAAAACAACTTTTCTTTTAAGGTCTCCAGTTGGCTTATCAGTTCTTGACCCAGACCTGCCTTTTTATATTTTTCCAAGCTATTTTGGGAAATTTGATAATAATAAAATGAAGACATTGCGCCATAGTACCATTGACTCCAATCGGCTCTTTTGGTATCAAAAATCGGTATTACTTTGCCTTCAGTACTTGTTAATGTGATTTGATCTACTGCTAGAGAGCGAAAAAAATTAGAGGATATTTGAAAATGAACTTTCTGAATTGTACGAGGAGTCAATAGGGGTAAAGAAACTTCCTGAAATTGGTTGTTTACCCGAAATTGAAAAGGCAGGCTGATTTTTCGATAGGGAGGATCTTGCTCTAATACCGGTTCTTCATAAATTATTTCGCCCTGGCCATCCCATTCCAACGTGTTTGGCCAAAAAAACAGTCCTGCCAACACACTGCTTCCAATGAATAGAATGATTGTTATTCTTATGAACAATCTTTGTTTAAATATTTTCAAATACATCGTCAGAATGCAAGTAAAGCCCGATAGTCGTATTGATTTGATCAGTAAATGTTTTTTTGTTCAGGTATGCAGTAATGTTGCCCGTATTTTGAAAAGCAGTAAAAAATTTAGATAGTACATCGATTTTTGTAGGGAAGACCATTGATTTTTTTTCCCAGGAAAGATACAAAAATACAGACAACCCTTACGTGTCCTTCAATTCTTTTCATCCAATCACATGCCAATGAAACATTATCTAAATCAGTTTTTTTACAAAGGACTCTGCCTATTGATTTTTTGGCGAGTGAAGTATCAAAAATTTCGTATTCAAAAGGGAAATTATCCTCCCAAAAAACATGATATTCTGATATTCACTTCTCAACCTCATACCTCCCTAAACCCTGCAATATGGGAAAACATTCAAACTCGATGGAACTGGCAAAAATATGGTTTTGTAGTGATCAAATCTATAGTACCAGCCCTCCCGCTGAACACAAAGGCGGATGCTCTTGGTACGAAAGTAGTAAAACGATTCAACTATTTGTGGCAAAAACTCAAGTTGGCTTTTGTTATTGTTGGGGAAATTGATCAATGCGAAGGGGTCATATTGGAAACGTTATTTTCTTACAAAGGAGAGCTTTTTCTGGAAGAATTATTTTTAGGTTGTTTTCAAAAAACTATTCTGGATGAGACACACATTCAAAAAGAAGTTCAGCAGTTGGCTAATGACTCCAAATACGAGATAGACATTCCTGCTCTTGAGAAAAAAATAAATAAGGTGGGATCTTATGTTGGCTTACGTTGGAATCCCATTTTACCATAAAAAACCCCTCTTCTTGCGAATCCAGGTCCACAAGATAAGAATTCCTACAAAGGAGCATAAGGATAATATTGCTCCTTTGTGGAAAGATTTGGGCTGGTAAGTAAATTTTACTTCTGTTTCTCCAGCCTTCACTAATACACCACGGTATAAATAATTAGTTCGATATACGGTTTGTGGATGATCATTTACAGCTGCAGTCCATCCCGGATAGAATTGATCCAGAAGAATCAGTACACCTGGAGCATTAGTAGTAACCTGTATTGTAACGTGATCAAATGCATATTCTGTAATCCTTACTGTATTTTTGGGGTGTTGCACTTTCGGAAGAGACTGGGAAGGCAACGGTAATGGAGCATCAATCCATGCTTGATGCAAAAACGATTTTGGATTATGAAGTATCTGTTTGAGTATTTTATTAGAATCAGGCTCTTCAGAGATTTGATAAATCATATATGCACGAGGAAAAGCATCCGGATTGTAATATATATTGGAAAAATTGTCTGAAAGCACCAATTGGTGTCCTGCGACAGGAGGCTTTTTGTTGGAAACAATAAAATAGCCTACATTGAGAAAGGACAGGAGATCATGCTGGAGAGATTCATATTCGTTAGAGGCAAAGATGGCGTGGAAATTCATAACTTTGCCATTTAGTGCGCCATCTCTGAATATATCGGCGTAACGTGGAAGCAGGGAAGCTCCCATATCTCGTATATCTTCCAAGTGGTATGGTGCAAATAGCTTAGGGGGGGCTCCTGTTGAAAAAATGCGTGTCGGCAGCTCTTTTGACATTCTATTTTTCAATTGGCTCAGAAGTTTTGATTTGGGAAACATTTCCCCACGAGCGGAACCCAGAAAATCAGAGTTATAATCTACTGCTATACCGATACATCCTAAAAAAAAACAGCCTAAAATAAGAGCTTTGCTGGATAGTGATTGCCGAAAACAAAATAGATACCCCATAGCCAGGAGCAAAATACAATAAGTCAGTGCATAGACCCGTGCTGAAGATGTGATCTCAGAATAGGTTACGTAGACATACCACAGAGGAAGCAGCGAGACGGCAATGGTTGCAATACCTGTATATCGAATTTTATATCTAGGGTAGGCATTCAATGTCCACTCCAACCCAAATGCAGCTAAAATATACAGTGAAAAATAGGCAAGACCAACGTATTTTTCAAAGCGAACATCTTGAAGAATGGGGACGTGGTTCAGAAAGTCAAATAATGCAACACCATACAATTTCCCAAAATATATGCTTGCATATAGACTTAAGGCAATGAACCAAATTTGCTGATATCGTCGTCCAACACAAACATGCAGGATTGCCCATACAATGCCTAGCAGAAGGAATATGCTGAGATGTTGCCGATACTCCATGTAATAGGTGGAGGCATTGGGAGGTGTGAGGGTGAGTTTATGGAAAAATAAGCTCAATCCATATTGCCAGGAATTGAAAAAAGTTGCTGATCTTCCGGGCCAACGAGGGAGTGCCAGTGAATGCAGTTCTAAAAAGGGGAAAATAAAAATACCAGCTAGTCCCACTCCAAGTACGCAGATGAATACAAAGTATATTATTTTTTTGGTGAGAACATGAAGAGGAGAGGATCGGCATTCCAACAAAATCCAGATCATACCAACAATTCCTGTTAACACAGCCGTCAGCAGTGCCTCGACAACACCGCCTCCCATCATCATGAATCCCAGGGACAATGTGGCAGGAAACAAGGAGGATTTGTATTTTCCTCGAAACACCAGTTGAATGGCGTAAAGAAAAAATGGGGTTAAAGCAAGACCATTGATGTGATACCCATTGCCATAATAAAATAAATGCCCAGAAACCATGTAAAGTGCCGCAATGAAAAATGCGACCCAACTTCGAATTTGGCAAGAACGTAAAAAAATATATGTACCTGTCCCGCAGACAAAAATTCGTAATAAAATTGAAAATTCCCATGTCTCGAGAGAAGGGGACAAAAATACCGGCCAATGAAAAGGAGCATACATTCCTACAGCCATATGTGCAGGGAGTGGTGATCCTAAGCCATTAAAAGGATTCCACAGAGGAAATTGCTTTGAAAAAAATGCATCATGCACCAGTATGGCCAAAGGAGGAGATTCCCATTCACTAATGACTTTGTCCACCCAACCAGCGTATAAGAAATTTTTATTCCATAAAATTAATGGAAGAACATGGACAATAAACAGAAGAGAGGCTAACCCAAGGAAAGGAAATGATTTCCGGATAAGAACAGTGATAGAGTAGAAAACATTGTTTTGAAGGATAGAAATTGATTTAGCCACAATGAAAAAAATATTATTGGTTGGACATGGCAATTTTCAATAATTTAGGAGTATCAATGGCCACTACTTTGGATTTCATCCGCACCCCTAAGATCTTTTTCCCTGCTTCCAGAAATTGAGGAATGACCTCTCTGCCAAAATCGCAATAACCATCAGGAATCGATGCTAGCAGCTGTGGTTCCATTAAATACAAACCCGCATTCACCCAATCACTGACCGCCGTGGCCCGTTGAGGTTTTTCAATGAATTGAGAGACCCAATCCCTATCATCCAACACAGCGATTCCACTCAAACGAACGTCTTCTAATTGAAAAAACGCAATGCTCATGTCGGGTTGGTTATTTCGGTGTTTTTGACAGATTTTATTTAAATTATAATTCTTTGGGAAATAATTATCACCATAAATTACAAAAAATGGTTCTTCTTTTAATTCAGATGATAATTTTTTGACAGCACCGGCTGTACCCAGAAGTTCGGACTCTTCCGAATAAAGGATGGACACTCCCCATTTTTTTCCATCTCCTAAAAAATCTTTGAATACTTGAGACATGTAATGAAGATTGATGTAAATATCAACAATACCAAAGCGTTTACACATTTCAATGTTGTGTTCAAGGACGGGTTTGTCAAAGATGGGAAGCATTGGTTTTGGCGTCGTTTGGGTGACGTTTCCAAGCCGTTCTCCTTTGCCTGCTGCTAATATGACTGCTTTCATGATCACTCTTTGATGTGTTCTTGGATATTTTTTTTAATCAAAGGTAAACGTTCTTTGAATAAAATTTTTGGATGCCAATGGTAACATTCATTGGCTAAACGGTTGTTAAAGGCAAAGCCATAATCACCGCCATCTATTTCAGCAATACGAGCGGATGGTAAAATCATACGAATAATTTGTAAAATAGAGTAGATATTGTCCACTCCACCACCAGCATTGATTTTCACTCCATATTTCTTTGATTCTAAGATTTGTTCGATCAAGATTCCCAAATCATGGACATGCAATAAATCACGAAATTGCCTGCCTGTGTTTGTTACTCTAGGTGATTCTCCCTTGAATAAGGTTTTGATGATGTTGACAATCCAATTCCCACGGTGATGATCAAAGTCGGTATAGCAGGAAGACAGTCGAATTACAACGGATTTGGAATGGGTTTCTGTAATGAATTCACTGATCAGCTTGGTTTTGGCATAAATAGTTTGCGGAGAAAATGGCTGGTTGTCATCAACTAAAAATTTTGGGCGGAATCCTTCGGGTGTTTCTTTAACATCTTCGCATGAAAAGCAATCACCAAACACATCCTTTGTAGAAATATGGATCAGGGGAATATTCAA
Source organism: SAR324 cluster bacterium (assembly GCA_015231885.1). GTDB lineage: Bacteria > SAR324 > SAR324 > SAR324 > NAC60-12. The sequence goes on along the minus strand of JADGAT010000062.1, from coordinate 14,046 downwards.
TTCCTGTACTGCTCGCACCAAAGGTTTCATCCCTTCAATATTCACACGATCACTTTCTGAATTCAGTACAAAATTTGGACTGATCCGATCCATCACGGTAGCACAATTGACAACGGCTGTGATTTGTTGCTTTTTTAGAATTTCTGGTGTGATTGATAAAATGTCCTGCTTCCGTCCCCATCCGGTCACCGAATGATTGGTACTCAGATAATTAAATAATCCGACTCCAACGTACCCTTCGTGGCCTGTTAGCAGAATATTCATCCTTCCTCTCTGATTTGAGCCGCAACTTGTTTGCCGATGGATTCGCAAGTGATGATTTTGGCAGAGAAAATCGACCAACATCCGGAACCATAATAAATGATGTCGCTGATGCGATCATCATTTTCCAGTCTTGCGGCATCAACCACCCGATCTACAAATAAAGAACGGATATAAGTGGCCTGATGGAGAAGCGGGATCCATTGGGCACAAGTATTTTTTACTTCTTCCCAGTTGGATTCGACGTAAGGGACGCGGCTCAGTAGGGGAACTGTTCCCCATGATTTCTCACGTATCAATTGAGAGACTTCCACATGGGCCAACAAATAACGGTTGGTTTGTCCTAAAGGCAGGAATGAAGGATACACCCCATCTTGAATCGTAACTCCAATACGCCGATTGATCGGAAGTTCAATGACGTCCAATTCCTGCAGGTTGAATTGAAACCACCGTTTTTCAAAATCAAACCACTCACTGAATTGATTTAGATTGGCATACATTGCGTTGATTACAAAATCAAATTCATGCTCTTGTGTGCCGTCTTCATTCTGCACCTCAATGATTTTGTTGCCAGAAGGCAATATGCACCCGCCAATTGCTTTATTCCGCAGTTTGACTTCTACTGTCGAAGTGGCTTTCAGGCGCTTCCATACCAGAGATTTTAACACCTCAAAATCATAAACGCCTTCTTTGACTTTGAGACATAAGTCAATTTTACTTTCATCGAGCACTCCTTCCTGGGGCCATTGTTCTTGATACTCTAAACCGGCTTGTTCACAGAATGCTATATATTCTTCTGGTGAGGTTTTGGAACCTTCACTGCCAACACAATAATAATTATCAAAATTCAATACCAGGCAGGGACCATAAATATCTTCAAAACTGGCCCTGCTCGCTAAACATTGTTCGGCAGTTTCGAGACTTCGCGGGTAATGAAATCCATAATGGTGACGGTTATGATTGGCATAGGTGGCTCCCATTAATATTTCGGAACCCTGCTCAAAAATCGAGACATCGTGTGTGTTGTCCAAATGCAATGCGCAGGAAATACCAAAAATACCTCCTCCGATAATTCCCACGCTAGGGCGATGTTTCATGATCCAGATTCCCTTCTGTGATGCGGTTGTCTTGTTGATGTATTTTATTGTTTTTCAGGTATTGCTTTATTGCAGAGTTTTTTGCTTTTAACACAAATATGATCCCAGAAATCCAAAAGGAGGTTTCCACGGATTGGTAAACGCTCAATAAGCCCATCCTGATATTCTCGATAGCTTTGTTCCCATAGTTGGAAAGTAGCCAAAATAGCTCGGAATATTACTAAAAATGCTCCTTTAGGAACGCATCTGGAGTCCGGGTGATGTTTGTATTCAACAGGAATTTCTTTTATAGAATAATTAGAACTGTAGGCTTTGACTAGGATTTCCGCACTTTTTATTCCATCATGAGGAGATGTTAGTAAAGGTAAGACCTTTAAGAGGGCCTCCTTCTTAAATAATTTAAAGCCTATCTGAGGATCATACAGGTTGCACTTGAACAAAATCAGGAAAATGCTGGACATGCCAAAGGAAAGTAAGTGTCTAAAAGGCGATTTTCCTTGAATTGGCGGCAACTTTCCCCGCAAGATTCTCGAACCCATTACGATGCCATGGTTTTCCAAATGAGGGAGGAATTTTTCAAATTCTTGTGGATGGACTGCACAGTCGGCTTCCATATTTGCCACGAGAGATGATGTTGCCTGTTTGAACCCTGAAATAGTAGCATGCATGGCTCCCACATGGTTCTCTTCTACTAATTTGATCCACGAATACCTTGTCATATAGCTGCGCACTATGTCGCAGGTTTGGTCTTCACTGCCGTCATCAACAATGATCAATTCAACATCAAAAACAGATGTTTTAGAAACCCACTCTAGCACAATGTCTAATGTGGGCGGTAGACGATTTTCTTCATTATAAGCAGGGATGATAATAGATAAAGGTGCTTTTTGCATTAGGACCTGTTTGAAGAAAGTTGTTCAGAATGGGTCATTAACCAGTGCTATTTCTAATAGAAGTGCCCTGGCATTCTGAAAAATCGTAGGCTAAAAAAATTCTGTTTTATGGGATGCAAGTATTGTGTTATATTGGATGATGTTGTTATATTTATTTACTGGAGGATCTTTCTTTCAAAATGGAAAATGAACCCTCGCCTTGATTTCGATAATTTGAATTTGCTTTGAAGGAGTCAAAGGGGAGATCAAAACAATTTCTTTTGCATTAAAATATGCTTGTTCGATAACAGGTCTTTGAAATACTTTACGTAACCTTTTTTTTTGTTGTCTGTTTGGTTTAGGAATCATTGTTTTTTCAAGACTTTGATGCAATTGGTCTTTACTACTGAAAATTTTCCCTGACAAAGGAACTAGTTGTTTCCGGATATCTTTTGGGAAAACAGGTGATTCAGAATTCGAATTCAATCGTGCCAATTCGGCAATTCCTTCCTCATAAATTTGATACTGCCTTAAAAAGCGTCCATTGACAACTCCCCATTTTTGTTTTTGAGAGGTATGAAAATCAAATTCTTGTAAAACAGTTTTTTGTTTGTCAAGCAAACGAATGCTAATAACTTCCAGAGATTGGCCTGGCCGAATATCTAAAGCTATCCCAAACTTTTCGGCATTGGATATTTTATGAAAAGGAATGATCACTTGCTGGAGTTTTTCATTGGCGGTTATTTGGAATGTAGCCACTTCATTAAAATTACCACCGTCAAAGTAAGCCCAAACGACACCAGGCACACGATAAGAGACAAAAAGGGAGTTTATTTGCCAACCAATACTAGTACCTAGCATGAGTATCATTAATAAAAATGCCAAGGGTATTGTGTTCCTCATCCGGTAAGGAAGAATAAAAATGGTATCGTAGAATTTTATATAACTATCAGGGTGGATTTTTTTTAACTTTCTCCAAGTTGGTTGCTCTAAAAAATAATCTATTTCTTGAATAATCAGCCGGTTGAGCAACTTTTGAAATTTTTCCAGAAGATTGAAATAGGCTGAAAGTTGGATGAACCGTTGTGGACTGGACAAGGCAGAGCCAGAGCATATTTTCTCTACTTGAAGCGATTGGAGGATAGGACGGGTTTTATGCCGTAAAGATTCAATTTTATCTCCTTGTTTATTTCCAAAGGGATGATTTTCTAAATGCGTTAATCCTGCTTGAAAAGCTACTATAGAACTGGAAAAGAAAGGTTGCGCCTCTGAAGAAAAGACTGAATCACTATCGTAATAGCTCCAAAATTTTGCAAAGTCGTTGCTAGCTTTGGCACTATATTCCAGAGCATTTTGTAAGAAGATGGTTTTATCTTGCATGGAATTCGTCTGGGATCAAATTAGATACAGTGAACCTGAATCGAGTATGTTTGATCATGAATATTCCAGTCAGCAGGATTGACTTTGGTACTGCCCGGTACAGTGACATTTCCTCTAATTTGTTGAAATTCTCCAAAAACAGATAAGGACTCATTATATTGATAACACAAAACAGGCTGTGCTTCTTGTAATATTGCAGGACAAGTATAGATGGTTTGATAAACATAAAAAAATACAATATCGTTTTCGTTGTGAACCATCTCTATTTCTTGTGGATTGGCATCTTCACGATATCCCTGATAGATACAGCGATGGATTCCAGCAAATCCTAAAATTTTTCTCAGTCCTCCAAGTGTTGCACTGGATCCGCTGGCATAGCTTGGGTGGTCGATACTTTGTTTTTTCCATGCGGTATGGGTTAGTAATACTAAAGGTACTTCTTGATCTTTTGTTTGTACAGCAATATCTAATATTGTTTGTTCAATTCTCTTGGGAAGAATCCAGTGATACCATTCTGCCTCTATTTTTGCGGTTAAATTGCTTCCAATAACACACAACCCTATCAGAAGAATCAATATTTTTTTAATAATTTGTAACGGATGAATCCAGTAATGGAGTAAAAGAAGGAATCCGGTTGTTTGAACCAACATCAGAGGAATCAGAAGACGTGTCGCAAGTGGGGGAGCAACCATCATCAAAGCGGCTGCAGCGCCAACTCCGTAAATAAAAACTTCCCACCCTTTGGAAGAACGGCGAAATAAAATTATCCCCCAGAGAGGTAATACCCAAAATAAGTGGAACAAAGAAAAAAAACTTCTGGAACTTTGACTCAAATAGCCATCAAAAAGATGCCTCTGCAAAACAATCAAGGGGTTCGAATATTCCAGAATTTCTACTAACGATTCCAGTGAGGTGACAAAAGAGAATTGTTGATTCATCCCATAGGATACGGATGCCTGGTAGGTAAATGTCCATCCGTCTCCATTGATAAACAAGTTACGGATGTAAATATAGAGCATACCTAATAAAAATAGTCCTCCGATTACAGCCAATATTTTGGTTTGTTTGTAAAATCGAACAGTAAGATAAATAATCAGTAAAAAGTAGGAGGCATAAGTTACTGGAGAAGCAGAAAGCATGAGCAGAAGCATTGTCCCGGGAACCAGCCAGGATTGCCATTGCATCTCTTTATCGTTGTCTGGAAAAAAAACTAGGGCTGCAAGAAAAACAATGGTGCTGTAGAATGTGTGTGAGCCAAATATCCAAAATGTCCCTTCTGTAATAAAAGGAATAGTTGTTAATATACCGATTCCTAACCAAACCAGCCAAGGTTCTAGCTGAAGTTTTTTTTTAAAAAAACAAAAACATAATATCACAAAAACCAGATATGAAATCATCATTTGCAGATGAGAGAATGTTCCCCACAATGGTAGAAAATCATTCGTTAAGGCCCGGATTAAATTGTGTAGGGGAGAGAAATGAACGCCTTCACCGCTACGCCAGAAGTTGTTCAGTGTGAACTTTGTTCGAACCCAAATATCTTCATTGAATAGAAACGTTTGGCTTAATCCAAAGAAATGGAATAGAACAGCAAATAGAGCACTTCCTATTAGAATCCACTGCAACTTTTGGAAAACACGATAAGTATAAAAAAATGGTTTCATTACAATTTCTGGTTTGTATTGTCTAAGAAAAACATTTTCAATAGCTTCTAAGATACTGGTGAAAGAGGTTAAAAAATTAAGGCATTTTTAACGCATGCCACCATTGCTGGAATACATACAAAGAATAAACCAGTCTTTCACAAGAAGCATTATGATTCATGAACTGATCCAGAATAGATGCCACCACTTTGGAGTTTAATACTCCTTCCTGCTTCAATGTATCTGAATTCAATGTATCCATGACCAATTCTTTAAGGTCTCCTTTCAGCCAAATATGCATTGGCAAATTGAACCCATGCTTTTCGCGATTCAGGATAGAAGCTGGTAACAACTCCGCAAAGCTTTCCCGTAACAAAAATTTCACAGTATCTCCTTGGATCTTCAGTTCATCTGGGAGTGTGAAACTGTATTCAATCAAGCGATGGTCCAAAAAAGGAGCCCTGACTTCCAAAGAATTGGCCATCGACATTTTGTCAACTTTCATCAACAGATCATCGGGCAACCATGTTTTAGTATCATAATATTGTGCTTTGGCAAGAAGGTGATCTGGAAAAATAGAGAAGTTCTTGGTCATCTGACGGTGATAGCTAGCCAGCAAATATTCTGGAGAGCACTCCGAAACCAATAATTGAGCAATAGTATGAAATGGAGTCATCAGGGGAAACCCGGAAATAGGGTCCGGCATTCCTTGCAGATCTAAAGGGAGATTACTCAAGCCAAGGAATTGTTTTATCTTTTGCTTCCATGAAATTGCTGGGGATGGCGGCAGTGAGTAGGGAAGATGACGATAATAATCATATCCAGCAAATAACTCATCGGCACCTTCTCCAGTCAGAGCCACCTTAACAAATTTTCTAGATTCTTGGCAGAGCCAGTAAGTCGGGATGGAGGCCGCATCCGCAACTGGTTCATCAACCATCGCAATGACACGGGGTAACAACGAGATCAATTCCCTTGGATTCAACAAGAAATGATGATGTTTTGTACCAAAATGTTGAGCAACTTGCTGGCTGTAAGGTGATTCATCAAAATCCTGATGTTCAAATCCAATAGAAAACGTGTTCAGGTCGGTTATTCCTAAAGTCGCAATCAGCGCAACATTGATACTGGAATCCAGACCTCCACTCAAAAAAGCTCCAACGGGCACATCGGCACGTAATCGAATTTTGACGGAGTCACTCAATAAATCATACAATTTGGCTTTATGCTCTTCCAAAGATGCTGACGCAAGAGAAGTAGAATGGGGAATATCCCAGTAAGAAATGATTTCGTAATCTAAATTTTCTGTATTCAATCGCAGATAAGAGGCAGGAGGCAATTTGTATGTACCCGCCAACAAAGTTTGAGATCCTGGCGTGTATTGGTGCAACAGATAACCTGCTAATGCATCATTCTCAATTGTGCAAGGGACTGAGTGTGTATGAGCCAACACTTTCAACTCAGATGCGAAAATAAAATAGTCCGAATTGCGGTAATAATAAATCGGCTTTTCTCCCGCACGATCTCTTGCTAAAAACAATTGTTTTTGTGCTGCATCATAAATACAAAACCCGAACATTCCGTTCAGACGAGAAAGTAGTCCATCTATCCCCCAGGCATGGTAACCATGTAACAACGTTTCGGTATCACTATCCGTTAAAAAATGATAACCTTTTTGCTGTAATTCCTGTCGCAGCTCCTGATAATTATAAATTTCTCCGTTGAAGACGACACAAAGTGTTTTATCGGGAGTGAGCATTGGCTGATGTCCCTGGGCTAAATCAATAATACTCAAGCGCCTCATTGCCAGAAAAACATTTTGGTCTACAAAATCCCCCGCATCATCTGGCCCTCGATGAGCCATTATGTCATTCATCCGACGTAAATGCCGTAGATCCAATCGAGAGGTATGCTTAGTAACAAAACCACAAATTCCACACATATTTAATTTTTGAAAAAGTTAGAGTAATCCGGAAAAATTTTCTACCTGGGGAAAATAGTTTCCTAAAAAGTAAATCAAAGTTTGATTATACCATCCCATTTGCTAATGTCATTTCTCTATGCAAAAGGGCTTTACTATTAGGGCATAAGGATTGCTTGAAATGAAAAAAACGGTTCACCATTTTAATGATGATCTATTTTCTATCTATCATGGTGTGTTTGAAAAACTGACAGTTTAGTGCAAATGAGACCTAGTGCTCATTTTAGAAAGATTATTTATGTTGAAAGACTATATCAGTATTATTCTCCCAACAAAAAATGAAAAAAGAAATTTAGAAATTCTTTTACCTCATTTGGTGAACTATTCCAACGAATTGATTGTAATTGATGGACATTCTACCGATGATACCGTTGAGTTTGCAAAACAATACACCCCCCATGTTTACTTAGACAATAAACTGGGCAAAGGGGCAGCACTTCGTATGGCGGTAGAAAAAGCAACCAGGCCTGTCACCGTTTTTATTGATGCCGACCACTCCCACAACCCTGCAGACATTCCGAAACTGATTTATCCTATTTTCAATGGAGATTGCGATCATGTCAGTGGATCCCGGATGCTGGGAGGAAGTGATGAACTTCATGGCGATTTGAATAAGTTCATGCGTATGGTAGGAAGTGACATCATTTTATTGGGCATCAACTATCGCTTTGGCCTTGATTTGACAGACGGGCAAAATGGATTTCGAGCCATTCGTACTGGTGTTTTCAAAATGCTGGGACTGGAAGAAAACATCACCTCCATTGAACAAGAAATGGTGATCAAAACACTTTTGCACCAATTCACAATGGGAGAGGTCGCAACTCATGAATACATGCGGACGTTTGGAGAATCAAAAATATTGGTGCGCAAAGTAGCAGTTCGTTATGTGTATTCATGGCTCAAAAATTTATTTCAGCCAAGGTATGCAACTACCGAAGCACATCGAAAACTGAATGAAGAGTGGGAAGCAATACGGAAAGAAATATACAATGAAAATAAAGAAGAAATGGAAGAAATTTTTCGCATCTATCGCACTTCATTTGACAAACAGCCTTTCTTTGAGTTAGACAGCGCGACTGACGATCAAAATAAACAGCCACAAAAATAGGCTTTCTATTGATGTTCATGCCAACACTAACATTCCACTGGAAACAGCATTGGCCTAAATGGGTTATTGTTTTCTTTGTACTTTTCCAATTTGGTGATGTTTTTTTTGGAAATGGAACCCGAAGTACATTCCAGAATTCTCCTGCTGCCTGGGTTTATGAAATCCCAAAATACCATGGTGTCTTTGAAGGAGGAAGCCTCAATCGTTTTCCACGAGAGCATACCGGAGCCCGAGCATTCTGGGATCAACCTCTGGTTAATGATCCTGAAATTAAAGCAACCAATGAGATTCTGCTATCAGGTGAATTTCCATGGATTAATCCTTATTTGGGATTGGGTATTCCATTGTTTGGAAATGGGGTAGATTCCACTTTTTTTATAGGCACCGCCGTCATGGCTTTTCTCAATTCCATGTATTGGGATTGGGTTTATTTAGTTCTGTTTTTTATTTCCGGATTCCTGCTGTTTCAAACACTCCATCGCTACTATTATTTAGAACCCGCGTCTTCCCTCATAGGGACATTAATCTATTTATCTTCCGCTCTATTTGCTCCTCAAATGGTCAATGGAGGAGAAAGCTTCAACATCTATTGTTTCACGTTCGGGGTGTATTTTGTCGAAGTATTTTGTTCTACGAGTTCCAATCGTTCCAAAATTCTAGCAGCCTTTGCCATCATCCTTTGTGTCACTCAATCTTCGTATGCGGCTATGTCCGAGGGTACGGTTGCGACGTACTTCATGCTATGTGCTTACCTTCTTTTGCGGCTGCCGCTTTGGCCCATTAAAGCATTATGGCAGTCTGGCTTGTGGATATTTACTATTTTTTCTATTTCATTACTGCTCTCTGCCCCCTATTTGGTAACGCTGCATTACAACTCGGGCTTCATGCCTCATGCCCACAAGATTGGACATATCACCATCCCACTACTCTACTTCCCAGATCTCTTTTTACCTTATTTTCGAGGTTGGGCCCAGAATGATTTTTTCCAGGGAGCCTTCCCCAACCAGTTGAATGTTATTTTTATTGGCCTCGTTCCCCTGATCACTTTTTTATTCTGGATTAGTCATTATTCTCAATTTTATAATAAAAAAAAATGGCTCGTATTTTTTCTGATAGTTGTTTTTTACGTGTCTCAGTCCTTTGGGCCAAAAGCTTTCAATTTTAACATTGTCGGCCAGATTCCCATCTTGGATCTGATCTGGTTCTGGCGTTTTTTCCCTCCCCTTTATGTCTTTGCTGCAGCTCTTCTCAGTGCAAAAGTACTGCATGACCTCCACTCTGGCAAACTAACTTCCATTCGTTATCGTTTCATTTTTTTATTATGGGTTGGGGTGGCTGTATATTTTTTCCTACTGAATTATTGGGCATCACAAGCTGCTGCATGGCAAAACGATACTTCTGTGATTGCAGAATTTATCAAATGGAATAAAACCAATACTTCTTTTGTCTGCGTATTTGCTGTCCTCTTCAGCCTTTGGTCTCCATGGTTTCAGAGAAAAAGATGGTGGCCTGTTTTTCGTAAGTACTGGACCGTGATTTTGATAAGCACGGTTTTTCTGTACTCCAGTTATAACTTTTCCAAAAGTTTTTATCACAAACAAGATGCCTTTGAAGAAACACCAGGCATTGCTTTTCTAAAAAATAAACTCCGTCAGGGAGAACTTTTCCGAATTTATTCTCCTAATGTTTATTTTCCAAGCACTGCTTCAGGATACGGAATTCCGGATATTCGTTATATGGCGCCAATCACTTCCCAAAACACAACCGATACCCTGTCCTCCATATTTGGGGACTATGGAAAAGGGCAAGTTGCCTGGGACCGCTTCGAATCCATTCATGAGCTAGATGGAGCCTTAACGTACCAGCATCCTGGATTTGATATTTTAAATGTCCGCTATTTTCCTTTTTCCCCCAGCCACCCGAATATTCCTTCAGGTTCTGATTTTCGTGAAGTTTATCGTGACAAGCATGTGGTGATTGTAGAAAATTTAAATGCAAAAAACCGAGTTTTTTTCGTTTCACAATGGGAGACCCTGCCAGGCCGAAGCCAAGTACTCCAGACCATAAAGGAAAATCCTCAACTATTAATGCAGAAAGCTCTATTTTATGATTCTCCTGTATGGCCGAAAATAGAGTTGCCACCTTCATTTTCGAACCTTCCTCCACAATTGTTAAACCGAACCAATCAGGGGTATCTATTAAAAATTCATTTGAAAAACCCACAGGTTCTGGTTATTTCGGATGCCCATTATGAAGGCTACCAGGCATCCATCAATGGACAAAAAATTTTGATGCAGCCTGTCAATGGAGGATTGATCGGTCTCGCTTTACCTGCGGGTGAATACCAACTCGACATTCATTTTGAGCACCCTTTTGCCAAGCTCAGCTTTTCTCTCTTTGCATTGGGAGTTCTCATCTGTCTCATCATCGGTGTAGCATTATGGTGGAATAGCGCCCGATTGAAATCTGTACAAAAACCAGTATAGTGAAATTAATATTTCAACACGATGCCTTTTTACAATACCTTTAATGATTTTTCCATTTGGGCACTTTAACCCATTTTGGAAAACTTATCAAAAAATTAGCGAACGCTCAGTAATCTGTGATAGTTGTCGATATAATCTAATCATGGTATGAGTTTTGTACTTCTATAAATAGAGTCTCAATAGCACATGAATCGAACAAGTGATAACGGAACATGAGTAGCGTATTTGAACCACAACATTCATTCCTTAGGCTTCCCAAGTTATTTCAATGCGAAAAAGAACTTCTGCACCGACGGAATATTGTAGCTTTGCCAGAAACTGAAACGGCAGAAGGGCAGGGAGTGCTTTCTCATGTGCTGATTGGTAAACTCCCTGTGTCTTTGATGGATATTCGCAAGAAGATAGAACAGGGAGAAGAGTGCAGCACGATGATTGACAGTCATTTGCGTCATTATCTCAAAAAAAATGATAAAAATCTGTATCGTCAACATCTATTGTCGCTGGCCCACTTATGCATCAAGCAAGCTCGTGCGGAAAATCACAAGGAAAAACAAATCCCTCTGCTCTTCAAAGCCATTGATATGTTACGTACCTATATTCAATATTGCGATGAGGGCATTGATTTGATGGCATCCAGTGTGATTCTTCATGTCATGTCAACATTTCCAAGAGAATTTGATGAAAAGCTGTTCATTGAAAAAGAGGTTTATAAAAGCTACGTGGAATTGCACAAACTCAAGCGCCGGGTTTCTGATATTGGTTATGGTGATAAAGAGAATGTAGCCTTGCGCATTAAACTCTCAAAACTGTGTGCCCAAGAAAAAAATTATTATGATGCCTTTGTTCACTTTGGAACAATATTGCAAATCTATAAATTTCGCGGAGCTGATGACCCGCAGGCCGTTCTCAATCGTGCCAGAACACATGCTTGGATTGGCAATGTGTTTCAAGAGCTCATTCATTATGTACAGCCTGGAAGAGCAACGATTCTTATTAATTTTATTGATCGTTACAATCGTGACCATGGCACCCGCAGGAAACCGTATCCCATTGCGGTGTTGAGACGCAATGATGCCATTGCGATGCGAAAAACAAAAAGGGATATCATCCGTTTAGCCAATGCGGAGCACAAAGCCATTGAAAAAATTGCTGAAAAGGTGGGAAGCGTAGGATATCAAGCAACAGAAGGTGTCATTGTTGGATTAGGACTGGAAAAATTTAAACCACATCTCATCAAGGCATTGAAAGAGATGAAGGGAACAGTTTTTCAAACTCGTGAAGATTTTTTCAAAAAAATGAAACAAATTACGGATCCCCCTCCCAATGAAGTACAGCAGGACAAAATTTGGGTATATATCTCCAGTGACGCACAGAATATCCAGCAAGGTGCTCTGGGGCGGTTGAGACGGAACAATAAATGGCTGGATGTTTATTTTGAATCCATGTTTCAGATGGCAAAGAATTATGAATACCTGGACATGGGAGATGATGCCCTCAAATATGCGAAACTTGCCTACACGATTTTAATACCCATTCGGGATCGTCGGTATTTGGAGCATAAACAGGATATTCTCAATTATGCAAAAGACCTGTGCAGTACTTCTAACCTGACATTTCGGCGCAATAGTAAAAATGAACTACGGGACGAATCAGTCAATTTACGCACAGAGTTGTCAAAATTGGGCAAAACCATTGATAGAGAAGTCCGAGATCGACATATTGCCCATGCCAGAGTCATGGCACGATGAGTCATGCCAGATACTGATATGCGTTTTTAAACAGTAACAGCCCGTCTCCTTCTTCTTTTTGATACGGCAGCCTTGTCCAATGAGGATGGTTGGTATAGTGGTGAAACGCTTCCGGGTGAGGCATGAGCCCCATCACATTGCCTTGCTGGTTACACAACGAGGCAATTCCCCAAGGAGACCCATTAGGATTATCAGGATATTTTTCTGTAATTTCTCCTTCGGGTGTGCAGTACTGCAGAGGGATTTGGTTATTTTCCCGTAGGGATTGCAGTACCGTGTCTCTATCTCCTTCAATTCTTCCTTCTCCATGGCGCACCGGCAAATAAATGCTGGTCATGTTTTGGGTGAACACACAGTTGGATGCTGGATTGGCTGAAAGATGAACCCATCGGTTCTCAAACTGACTGTTTTTGTTATTGGTTAATGAAATTTCCTGCAATCCAATCGTTTTTTGAGAGGCCGGCAATACACCCAGCTTGACCAGCACTTGAAATCCGTTGCATATTCCCAATACTGGCTTCCCGCTTTCTACAAATGCTGCTAATTGCTCTTGGAGCTGAAGGTGGGATGACCCCAATGTCCCATACTTAAAACGGTTTGCTCCAACACGTCCGGCACCCAGATCATCTCCATCCAGAAATCCGCCAATAAAAATTAGAAAATGATAGTCTTTCAACGAAATCTCTCCACGGATCAATTGGGATGTGTGGATTGTATCGGCTGCTTGTCCACTGACCAGTTGACAACAATAAGCGGTTTCTTTTTCACAGTTCAAGCCATAGCCTGATAAAATTAATGTTTTGGGCATGTTTTTTCTCAACGTAAAGTGGCTTGCCAGCTTTCTTTAAGTGCAATAACGGAAGAGTGGATAATCTCAGTGTTGTCCTGTGTGATCGTAAAGTCTGTTGTCTTTACAATTTCTCCGAGATAATAACAACTCTGTGCGGCAAACAGGTTCTCAAAAACATGACGATGTTGGGGATCAATTGTGACCACAAAACGACTTTGAGACTCTGAAAACAAAAAGGTATCGGTACGCAACGGATTTTTTGCAAGAGCTGCAGAAATATCCAGCATCATCCCAAATCCGCCCGCAAAAGCGGTTTCAGCAAGGGCAACGGCTAATCCTCCGTCCGAACAATCGTGGCAAGAGCGTACCCAGTTTGAGGTGATGGCCTCGCTGAGTTTATCATATCTTTCTTTAGCGCTCTTTGCTTCCACTTGAGGAACATTGCAGCCAAGATATCCCAGGTGGTCATAATACTCGGAACCTCCCAGTTCATTTTTAGTATCACCCAGTAGGTATACCAAGTCACCAGGGTGTTTGGCATCCATTGTGATGGTTTTTCGAATGTCCTCAATTTTTCCAATGGCTGTGAATAAAACTGTTGGAGGAATGGCAATATGCGTCTCACCAAAGCGGTAATCATTTTTCATGCTGTCTTTCCCCGAAATACAGGGAACCCCATA
>JADGAT010000061.1 GCA_015231885.1 SAR324 cluster bacterium | reverse complement strand
CAATATTGGTAGGTCTTGTGTTACGTTCTGTACCAGTGCGGGGTGCATGGTGGGTGGCATTTTTATTCGCCATCCATCCTGTGCATGCGGAATCGGTTGCCTGGATTACAGAAAGGAAAAATGTCCTATCGGCTTGTTTTTATCTCCTGAGCATTTTCTGTTATTTGCAATTTGAAGTCTCAGCAAAAAAACGATTTTATGGGGCGGCGAGCCTCCTTTTTGTTTGCGCGTTATTCAGCAAAACTGTCACGGTCACTTTGCCTGTAATCCTTCTTTTGCTACTTTACTATCAAAAAGGATTCGTCTCTCGCAACGATATCTTAAGGTTATTGCCATTTTTTTGTGTAGCCGCTCTGATGGGCAGCGTGACAATATGGTTAGAAACCCATCAAGTCGGTGCTGTAGGAAGTGAATATGATCTTTCTCTGCTGCAGCGTTGCTTGATTGCAAGCAAGGCCATATTGTTCTACTCCCAAAAAATACTGATCCCGTATCCCCTTATGTTCAATTATCCACGTTGGGATTTGAACACAAGCCACTGGCTTTCACTTTGGCCGCTATTGGTTATTGTTTTTTTGGCAGGAGGTCTGGCATGGCTTTGGTTGAAAAAATATCAGGGAATTGTTTTGGTTATTTTATATTATACCATCACCCTCTTTCCTGCATTGGGCTTTTTTAATGTTTATCCTTTCCGTTACTCTTTTGTCGCAGATCATTTTCAGTATCTGGCCAGTCTGGGAATTTTAGTGATTCTTGTTCAATCTGTATATGGAGGGATAGCCTTTGCTGACGAACAGTGGTTGATGGCTGGAGGAGCAGGAGTTGCGAAAAGAGAAACCTATTTGTTGGGGTTGGGTTGGACAATGGGAGTGGTTATTGTTTTTATGCTGGGAAGCCTGACCTGGAAGCAGAGTGTTGTGTTCGAAAATTTAGAAACCCTGTGGAAAGGAACACTGGTCCACAATCCAAACTCCTGGTTGGCCCATAACAATCTGGGCATTGTTTATTTAGAGCAGGATAAAAATGATTTAGCTTTATATAGTTTTGATCAGGCCATTTTGAGTAACCCACATTCGGTGGAGTCTTATACGGGAAGAGCCCTAGCGTATTTGCATCTAAAAAAATATGATATGGCTTTGCAGGATTTTTCTCGTGCCGAGCAACTCAATCCGGGTTATTTAAAAATCTATATCAACCGAGGCCGGGTGTATATGGAGCTGATGCAGTATGAAAATGCCGTTCGGGATTTTACTAAAGTTCGCACAGTCGAATCTTATAATTTACGAGGGTTGGCTTACTTTTACTTAAAGCAATTTCAACATGCCATTGATACTTTCACGCAAATCATCGATTGGGATCCCGATTCTATGAAGGCATACAATGACCGCGGGGCTGTTTATTTGGAAACCAAACAGTACCGTCTGGCGATCCATGATTTTACGAAGGCTATTGAAATAGCACCTGACTCTATCAATGCTTATACCAATCGAGGGATTGCTCATGTGCAGCTTCGAGAGTACCAAAAAGCCCTTGACGATTTTACCAGGGTATTGCAGCACGATCCTGATGCAGCAGAAATCTATGGGCAAAGAGGAGTGGTTTATTGGAATGGTTTTCAGAATAAAACAAGGGCTTGTCTGGATTGGAAACAAGCCTGTCAATTGGGAACGTGCCAATACCTCCAATGGGCCCAAAAGGGAGCAAAGTGTTGAGTGCTAGCAATCTTCGATGATTGTGCAGACTACTGTGCGCTGGCTCCGTGGACCGTCAAATTCACAAAAGCAAATGTTTTGCCAGGTGGAAAGACCCAATTGTCCATCAATCAGGGGAATCGTTTCTGATGGCCCAACCAATCCTGATTTTAAATGAGAGTCTCCATTACCATCCTGTTGATCGTGCAGCCAAACTCCTCTGGGAATGAGCTTTTGCAGGAGATGAACAACATCTGTGCGTACACTGGCATCCCAGTTTTCCTGGATCATCAAACCTGCAGTTGCTCCTTGTGCAAACAGGGAAACGATTCCATTTTCAATTCCACTCTTTCGCACATGCTTGCGAACTTCTTCTGTGATATCAACTAACTCTTCACGGTGGTGGGTGCCAAGGCGTATCATGGTTCTCATAGTTCTGTTATGAAAAAGGGTGAATGGTTAAGAACTGACATACGAGTCATTCTTTGAATTTTGGTAGGCGCTGTGCTGTCTACGACGTTTATTGACAAAATACTCTCCAGTACTTTTGGAAATCAATTCATACAAATAAGCTTGTTTTTTCGGGCGACCTCGTAAAATTCTCCCCAGTCGTTGAACATGCTCTCGAACACTTCCGCTGCCAGATACAATGATAGCAACATTTGCTTCAGGAACATCCACTCCTTCATTGAGGACTTTGGATGTGATCATGACAGAATAGATGCCATTTCGGAATGATTCTAAAAAAAGTTCTCTCTCTTTTAGTTTGGTGTGGTGTGTGATCACGGGAAGAAAAAACTGCTTACCAATGCGGTAGGCCATTTCGTTATCTTGTGTAAAAATGATGATGCGATCGCCTTGATGCTGCTGAATGAGTTCCCAAATTATTTCGATTTTTGCCCGAGATGCCTGGCTTAACTGTTTTTGCATTCGGTATGCTTTGAATGCTTGCCTTCCTTCAGGTGTTCTACTGGATTTCCAAAGAAAATTATTCCATCCTCTCGGATGGCCAAAATCGATTTGTTCTTTTCTTAAAAAATCGGTGTAACATTGACGAGCCACTTCATATTCTTCTCTTTCCTCGATACCCATTTCCACCTCCATGGTGACTACGGAGTAAGGAGCAAGGGTCTCTCCTTTCAATTCATGGATGTGTGCCTGGTAGCACAGTTGTCCGCAAAGCTGATATAATAATGACTCGCGGCCGTCATTTCTTTCTGGAGTGGCTGTCAGTCCTAAACGGAATGGAGCAAGGGAACTGATGGCGGTGTATTGATACTGTTCGCCGGGCAAATGATGACACTCGTCAAAAATAATCAAACCAAAGCGGTTGCCTCTATGAGGAACATGCAACAGCGCCGAGTCATAAGTTGCGACAGTCAGCATCTCTATTTCATGATATCCGCCTCCCAATAAGCCTATTTCGGTATCAAAATATTGTTTTAGCACAGCATACCATTGATGCATGAGATCAATGGTTGGTACATGAATCAAGGTAGGACGCTGAGTTTTCTCGATCAATAACACGCCTAAGATTGTTTTACCGGCACCGGTTGGTAGAGCAACAATGCCGAAAGCTCCAGCTTCAGACCATGCCTGGATGGCTTGTTGCTGATAAGGACGAGGAATGATTTTATTTTGCAGCGGGAAAGGAGTTGGCTCGAACTGACGGGCATGGTCTGTATAGTTCACTTTGTTATGCCTGAGAGACAGAACAATGTTTCGGTAGTAATACGCCGGGGCCCGGTGGCTGGAGATACGCTCATCCCATTTGACGCCAGGCAGAGAAGATGCTATCTGCTCCGGCGCATTTTTCAGAATGAGGGTCCCTTTGTCAAAATGTAATTCTGTTGTTTCCACTTTCTGTGATTTCAGTCTACAAAATGTTCTGCATCCTGAACCAGATGCTCTTCTAAAGCTGCCATCCCTTGACTGACTTTCAGATCCAGCCCTTCATGCTTGAAGCTCATGCCAAGGGCATACAACACCTTAAATAAGTTATGGGAACGGCATTGTTCTCCCATCTGCCCAATGCGCACAATATCCAGACCAAACGCACCCGAAATTTCGACATGAAAAACATCGGACATATATTGACGCAGTTGATGGCTCGTGATTCCAGACGGTAAATCAATCGCGACCACAGAATTCAATCGATATGCCTTGGGAATGAATAGTTTCAGCCCCATTGCTTCAATGCCTGCCTGTAGGGCTATGGAACTCAAGAAGTGCCGTTCAAATCGCTTTTCCAGTGTTTCTTCACAAATTAGGCGTAATGCTTCATGGAGTGCCAAGATTCCAGGGACGGGGGCAGTATAATGATATTTTTGATGTCCCCAGAATTGTTGAGCAAAGAGAGCATTGAGACACCAATGGGGTTGTCTTGTTGTTCTTTTTTCAATTACCTCCCAGGCTTCTTTGGAAAATGCTATCAATGAAACACCTGGAATGGAGGAGAGCCCTTTTTGTCCTCCTGTAATCAAAGCATCAACCCCCCACTGATCCATATTCATTGGCATGGTCGTCAGAGTGCATACAGCATCAATTACTACTAATGCACCGTGCTCTTTGGAAAGGCGAATGATTTCCGGCAGCTCTTTATTGAAAACACCGCATGACGTTTCTCCTTGTACAAGAGTCACCACATCATATTGGCCTTTCTTCAAGGCATCTGCTGCCATTTCTCCAGTAATTGGATGAGCAACCGCAGGCTCTACAATGGTAACATCGGCACCAACACCTTGCGCCATGTCCCCAAATCTTCCGCTAAATGTTCCCATTTTGAAAACCAGAGCTTTTCTTCCAGGCCAGAGTAGATTAGCAATCGCCATTTCCATAGAGGCCGAAGAAGCCCCCGCCACTCCAAGGATTTTATCTGATTGTGTCTGGAACGCGTACTGTGCCATTTTTTTGACTCCACCGATGACGGCATCCATGGTACCTCCCAGATGGTTGATGATGACACCGTTGGCGCGTGCGACAGAGTGGGGAATAGGCACAGGGCCAGCTCCCATTAATAACAGCGGTTCGGGTGGTAAGATATCTGATAAGGAAGTTAGCTTGGGAGGAAGAAAAGGAACATTCATAAAACTCCAAATAACTATAAGAAAATGAGATTGATTGAATTGAGATACGCCATTTACAAAGCAAAAAATGTATTATGTTTTTACTTTCTTTGCAATGTTCTTTTTGATTAGCGAATTTTTCAGTAAGTGATCAGCACTTTGGGCATGGCTCATCTTGGCCAATCGGTACTCCATTATGGAGGCAGCATTAAGGAATGCTCAAACAATAACTTAGCAAATCTACTTGTCTTTTCATCAATCTTCTGCGTTGCTTTACCAGTGACATAGCAAGCTATGCTCCCGATAAAACGCCTTGAACCTCGATGAAAATCCAGCGTAACTTTCACATGTTATTATTTTCGCCTTCCTAAGTATTCGCTCATATACGTTTTAAGGTGAGGTGAATCGATTTATCACTGATTTTATTAAGAAAAATCTGGTACTCCACCTCAAAACAGAGATGAGCGTAAGTATTTTATAAATGCTGTTTTCAACTATCCTACTCTCGGTCAGGTGTATCAAGTTGCTGCGTTTAACGGCATCAACCTTAGAACATTTGATTTGCAGCTGATTGGTTGAAAATTATATTTTACAGGAATGTGTCTCAAAAAACAAAGAACTTGAGATAAACACATATTCTACTTGAGATTTCTAGTTGTGTTGATAGATTCTGACTTTGAGTATCTTCGTCATTATATTTGTTAGATGGAAGAACATACTAAATAGGCTGTTTCAGAAATGCGCTTTGCTTCTGAAAGAGCACACAATACGTAGTAACCTTTTATTATTAATCTTATTTTCAATGGTTTTAAAATGGATATTAAAGATAGTGTTGTTGTAATTACTGGCGGTGCTGCCGGAATCGGTCGTGCACTGGCTGTGCATCTTTCTAAAAAAGGTGCTAAAATTGCTCTTGCTGATATGAATCAGGAAAAGTTGGAAGAAGCCAAAGGGCTTTTGGAAACAGAATGCCGTACCTATATTTGCAATGTTTCGGAAGAAGATCAGGTTGTCAAATTATTTGAAGATGTCGTGAATGATTTTGGTACAGTTGATGTCTCAATCGCCAATGCCGGAATCACCAGAGATGGAATGTTCGTAAGAAAAAAAGGTGACCAAATTCAAAAAATGTCTTTGGATAAGTTCAATCAGGTAATCTCCGTGAATTTGACGGGTGTGTGGTTAACAGGGCGCGAAGCCGCAGCTTCTTTTATGAAGTTGGACAAACCAGGCGTCATTATCAGCCTTTCCAGCTTGTCCAGGGCAGGCAATATGGGACAGAATAACTACAGTGCCGCTAAGGCAGGCGTGGATGCAATGACCGTCACCTGGGCAAAAGAATTGTCACGCGCAAAAATTAGAACAGCAGCAATTGCTCCTGGCTACACAGGTACTGAGATGGTCATGGCGATTGATCAGGCTGTTTTGGATAAAATCGCAGCAACCATCCCTTTGGGAAGGTTGGGAACTCCTGATGAAATGGCTCAAACGGCAGCATTTATCATTGAAAATGATTATGTGACCGGAAGGGTATTTGAAATCGATGGAGGCTTGAGGATGTAATTTTAAAAACTTACCATCCACAGGGCTGCAAGCATGGTCTCGCAGCCCTCTCCCTCAGCTTATGCATACCCATTACCTGTTAGGGGGAATGATATGTTTGTACCGCTTACCCCTTTAGATTTTCTTCGCAGAGCAGTCCACCTCTATCCTCACCAAACAGCCATCGTTGACAGGAATATCCGTTTTTCCTATAAAGAATATGGCGCACGTGTCAATCGACTTGCCAATGCGTTGCTCGCTTTGCAGGTGCAGCCCGGAGATGTGATTTCCTTTCTCACTTTGAATTGTCACCAGTTATTGGAAGCCTATTACGGTGTCATCAAAATTGGAGCAGTTCTGAATCCAATTAATGTGAGAATGGGCACAAAAGAGATTGAGTATATTTTGCAGCATTCCGGTTCCCGAATTGTCTTTGCTCACACAGACTTTGCTCCGATTGTTCGCCAGCAGCGTCCTCATTTGCCCGTACTTCAGGATTTGATTATTATTGATGGAGACCCAGAAGAGGGAGAAGGAGAGTATGAAAAATTACTGAAAAGTGTTGAGCCTGTGCCTGTTGATTACGTGGTCGAAGATGAAAATTCAATGTGTGAATTGTTCTACACTTCTGGTACAACAGGGCAGCCAAAGGCTGTGGCTCTGTCTCACAGAAATCTTTATTTGCATGCATTGACCTTTATTTCCAGTTTTCAGATCACTTCTGATGATGTCATTTTACACATTGTGCCACTATTTCATGTGAATGGGTGGGGAACCCCCCAGTTTTTAACGGCTGTTGGCGGGAAGCATGTGATGCTGCCAAAAATTTTTCCAGAAGAAATTTGCCGTCTGGTGCAGGAAGAAGGGGTGACTCGCCTTTATGGAGTTGCGACAATCATGAATGATCTGTTGAATTTTGAAAGGTTGGACCAATATGACCTGAGCAGTATCAAGCAGTTTGCCATGGGAGGAGCCCCGGTTCCCTTCGCTATAATTCAAAAAT
This sequence comes from SAR324 cluster bacterium, assembly GCA_015231885.1. Classification (GTDB taxonomy): domain Bacteria; phylum SAR324; class SAR324; order SAR324; family NAC60-12. The sequence goes on along the minus strand of JADGAT010000061.1, from coordinate 21,711 downwards.
TAGAAAAAACTTTCCAGTGTCAGGCCATTGCCATGTATGGTCTGTCTGAGACCAGTCCAGTGATTGTCAATGCTGCCCCGAAACCTCAGCATCGGAGTTTGCCTGAGGAAGACCGGCAGCGTTTGCAGGCACGTACCGGCTTTGAATTGATTGGCACAAAACTGGATGTTTTTGATAAAGAAGGAAATCCTGTAAAACGCGATGCCAAAGATATTGGAGAAATTGTTGTACGCAGTAACCTGGTGATGATGGGTTATCACAAGGATGAAACAAGTACGGATGAGGTCATCAAAGATGGTTGGTTTTACACGGGTGATATGGCCGTCATCGATGAGGAAGGATCCATCTTGATTGTGGATCGTTCCAAGGACATTGTTATCTCTGGAGGAGAAAACATTTCTACTCAGGAAGTGGAATCGGTTCTTTATCTTCATGAGGCTGTTTATGAATGTGCTGTCTTTGGAATCCCTGATGAGAAGTGGGGTGAAAGACCAAGGGCTGCTGTAGTATTGAAACCTGGGTTTCAGATAACTGAACAGCAGCTGATCGACCATTGTCGAGATCAGTTAGCCCATTACAAATGCCCTGCAGCCGTTGATTTGATTCCAGAATTGCCAAAAAGCGGCACTGGAAAAATTTTAAAAAGATTGCTTCGTGAGCCGTTTTGGGAAGGGAAAGAGAAACGAGTCCAATAATTGTAAAATAAAGAGGTACTATGATATTACATCAAATACTTGCTTACTGGCTGGATCATACTCCTGAAAAAACAGCACTGATTTACGGAGATCAACAGCAGACATACCAGCAGCTTAGCCTGAGATCCCAGTATCTAGCTGCTGCTTTGTCTAACAAATTCGATATCCAGAAAGGGGAGCGGATTGGTTTTTTGAGCAGTAATTGTATTGAGATGGTCGAGGTGATGTTTGCTCTTAGCCGATTGGGCGCAATTGCCGTGCCTTTGAATATACGATTGACTGCTAAAGAGTTGGAATTCATCGTCTCGGATTGCCAGCTGACGACGATCTTTTTCAGAGATTCTTTGAAAGATCTGGAAAATGCTTTACAGGGGTTAGTGACTATCCAAAATAGAATACAGTTTTTTGGTACACCCGAGGAAAAGGTAGTAGCCTACGAAGAATTGATCCAGTCAGGAGAGTCCATGGACTTCACTCCTATTGATAACCTTGAAGAAGCGGACCCTCTGATGCTGATCTACACATCCGGGACAACAGGGCATCCGAAAGGTGCTATTTTAAGCCATGGTAATAATATCTGGAATTGTATCAACGCCATTCATATTTTAGGCATGCTGCAGAAAGATATTTCTATTACTATTTTACCCTTATTTCATATTGGCGGCTGGGGATGCTTTTTATTGCCAACTTTGTTTCAAGGAGGAACAGTGATCATGCAGGAAGTCTTTGATCCTGTCCAGATTTTTCAAGATGTCGAAAAGTACGAAATTTCTATTTTCATGGGGGTGCCCACTATTTTTAATGAACTGCAGCTGCATCCGCAGTTTGAAACAGCTAATTTGTCAAGTGTACGGATTTTTGCCAGTGGAGGAGCCCCATGCCCTGTGTCTTTAATCGAAACTTATCAAAAGAAAGGATATACGCTAACTCAGGGATTTGGGATGAGTGAAACCTCTCCTGTTATTTTTTTGATGCGCCCTGCCGACTCTTTCAACAACAAGGGAAGTGTCGGGAAACCCGCAATCTGTTGTGATGCCCGCATCGTTGATAATGACATGAATCCTCTTCCTCCGGATACCATTGGAGAACTGGTTTTGCGAGGCAATGTGATTTGCCAAGGTTATTGGAATCGCCCAGAGGCGACAGCAGAAGCAACTCGAGGAGGATGGCTGCATTCTGGAGATTTGGCATATTATGATAAGAATGGCTTCTATTACATGGTCGATCGCAAGAAAGACATGGTGCTTTCTGGTGGAGAAAATGTTTATCCTGCTGAAGTCGAATCTGTTTTGTTTCAGCATCCTTCGGTTGCCGACGCGGCCGTGTTTGGAATACCTCATCCAAAATGGGACGAAGTGCCTGTAGCCGCTATTGTCCAAAAACAGGGAAAAGAATTGACAGCAGAAATATTGACAGACTGGTGCCAGGATAAACTGGCCCGCTATAAACAGCCAAAACAGTATTTTTTCCGAGAGAATTTGCCAAAAACCGCATCCGGGAAAACTTTAAAAAGAGAATTGAAAGAAATTTATAAAACTTAGAAAGGAAAAGTGACTATGCACCACGAATTACCCGATGGCTTAAAAATGTATTATGAAGTGTTAGGAAACGAGGATGCTCCCTGGCTGGTTTTGGTCAATGGGGTGACACAATCAGCACCTGCCTGGAAGATGATGACGCCTTTACTGGAAAAAGATTATCGGATCCTTATTTTCGATTTCATCTTTCAGGGACAGTCTGATAAAAAAGGAGAGGTGCGCCCATTTGATCAGCTGACGGACGATATGGTCAGTTTGTTGGATGCAGTAGGTGCTCAAAAAGTGTACATGGCCGGGATTTCATTTGGAGGAGCGGCCACCCAGCATTTTATGGTTCGCTACCCGGACCGTCTGGAAAAAGCGGTCTTGATGGCGACTCTGGGTAAAAAAAGTGAGTATTTCAAATACATGGAATTTGTTTGGCATAAGACCATGTCTACGGCCGGAATGGACTTGTTGACCGATTTTGCCTTTATTTTTTCCTTAAGCGAGAATTATTTTGAGAACCCTTTGGTTCCCATTGACACCCTGAAGCAGTTCTCACTGGAAATTAATGACCCAGTATCTGTCCAAAAGCTGATGGACACCATGAAGATAAGAGAAGATGATTATTTGCCTCAGTTGGAAAAAGTGACGATTCCCACCATGGTGGTTCAAGGCTCAAACGACACGTTCTGTACCCCTGCGATGGGGAAAGAAATTGCAGATCATCTGCCCAATGGAGAATTTAAAACGATTCCTAATGTGGGACATGCATTGAATTTGGAAGCCATTCCTCAAACCGTGGAGGTCATCCGTTCTTTTTGTCAATGAAAGGTTGTGTTATGCATAATGTGCCAACTTCACCATCTGTCGCAAACAGAAGTAAATTGGTCAGTGTGGAAGAAGCCGTGCAGCTGATCCAGGATGGGAATACCGTTGCGACAGGAGGATTTGTTGGCATTGGATTTGCTGAGGAGGTTGCCAAAGGCCTGGAAGATTATTACAACAGGTATGGTTCTCCAAAAAATTTAACACTGCTCTATGCTGCTGGACAAGGGGATGGTAAAGAAAAAGGGCTCAACCATTTTGCTTATGAAGGCTTGGTTTCTCGTGTGATAGGAGGTCACTGGGGATTAGTTCCAAAACTTCAGAAATTAGCCATTGACAATAAAATAGAGGCCTATAATTTTCCTCAGGGGGTTATCACCCACATGTTTCGAGATACTGCAGCACATAAGCCTTATACTATAAGCCGTGTGGGACTGTCCACTTTTGTGGACCCCAGAAACGGAGGGGGAAAAATTAATGCATCCACCACACGTGATCTTGTTGAATTGACCGAAGTGGCCGGAAAAGAATATTTGCTCTACCAGACCATTCCGGTAGATGTTGCCATTATTAGAGGAACTACGGCAGATTCTCATGGCAACATTACCATGGAAAAGGAAGCGCTGACTTTGGAAGCGTTGTCCATTGCGACTGCCGCAAAAAACTCTGGCGGTATTGTGATTGTCCAGGTCGAACAGATTGCCGAACTGGGAGCACTGAACCCTCGTCATGTGAAAATTCCTGGAATCATGGTGGATTGTGTGGTGCTTTCCCGGCCGGAAAATCATTGGCAAACATTTGGAACGGAGTTTGATGCTGCTTTTGCCGGACAAATCCGGGTGCCTTTAACGCAGTTCTCCCCAATGCCGTTGAATGAGAGGAAAATTACGGCACGACGTGCTGCTAGTGAGCTGAGGATTAATGATATCGTCAACCTGGGAATTGGTTCTCCGGAAGGTGTGGCCAATGTGGCCAATGAAGAAAATATTCTTGAATACATCACTTTGACAACAGAGCCCGGAGTGATTGGCGGTGTCCCCGCAGGAGGGCTTGATTTTGGTGCGGCCGCTAACACAGAAGCAATTATTGATCAACCGAATCAGTTTGATTTCTATGATGGAGGGGGACTGGATATTGCGGTCTTGGGGCTGGCACAAGCAGATCAATATGGGAATGTCAATGTGAGTAAATTCGGACCTAAGCTGGCAGGCGCCGGGGGATTTATCAATATTAGCCAGAATACCAAAAAAATTGTTTTTACCGGCTCTTTAACCGCAAGTGGTTTGAAAGTAGCCGTTGAAGATGGAAAATTACGGATTGTGCAGGAAGGAAAAGTTAAAAAGCTTATTCAGCAGGTGGAGCATGTCACCTTCAGCGGTCATCACGCAATGCAGCAACAGCAAAGTGTCCTTTACGTAACGGAACGCTGTGTTTTTCAATTGACCAGCAAAGGAATGGAATTGATCGAAATTGCTCCAGGAATTGATGTCGATAAAGATATTCGGGGCAACATGGATTTTACCCCGCTGATTCGAGAGCCTCTGCAAACCATGGATCCTAGAATATTTGCAGATGATCCAATGGGACTGCGTTCTAATTTTTTGGGAATTCCTTTGGGAGACCGTTTTACTTACGATTCCGAAAAATCTAGGCTGTATGTTAATTTTGAAGGACTGTCCATTACCGATAAACAACAGGTCCATGAAATTAAAGACTATGTTGAACAGATGGTAAAAGAGAATGGCAAAAATACTTATGCCATTATCAATTATGATAATTTTAATATCCTGCCTGATTTATTGAATCCGTATATGGAAATGGTCCGTAACTTGGAAAAAAACTATTACAAACAAGTGACGCGTTACTCCAGTAATAGTTTTTTGAGGATGAAACTGGTTGATGTACTCGGGGATAGTGATGCGAGAGTGTTTGACAGTAAGACCTCCGCTGAGAATGCTATGAGCAAAGGACGGTAATGCCGCAGCAATCAAGTACTTCCCACAAAGGAAGTACTTGATTGATTCAATTTAATCGACACCTATCACAAACGATACACTGGTTGTGCCAGAGCCTCCAATGTTCAGAGTGATCATGTTTTTAGCTCCTTTGATTTGGAAATCACCAGCCGTGTCCGTGACCTGCTTGTAACAATCCAGGACTTGTCGCGTGCCAGTCGCTCCTACAGGATGCCCAGCTCCTATTAATCCACCGCTTGGATTGATCGGGCATTTCCCATCAAGGGCAATCACGCCTTCTTCAATGGCTTTCCAGCTTTCGCCCGGCTTGGTCAGTCCAAAATGGTCGATTGCCATATACTCTGAAGTGGTAAAACAGTCATGGGTCTCGATTCCATCGACTCCACTGACGTCTGCGATACCTGCTCTTTTATAAGCATCAGTCACCGTTGATCTTACGTGTGGTAAGATGTATTCGTTGTCTTTGCTTTCTTCGAATTTGTCGGTCAATAAAATGGGTGCTGTATGATGACCCCACCCTTTGATATAGGGAATGTCCGATAGTTTTTTACCATTCCGTTCAGCCCATTTTTGCGCATATTTTTCTGAAGCTAGAAAAACGGCAGCGGCCCCATCAGTGACTTGTGAACAATCCGAGATACGCACTCTTCCTCCCACAGCGGGATTATTATCATCCTGCAGACAGGCATGGGCTTTGTTCATGTACCAGGTGCGAGTTTGTGCAAGAGGGTTTTTACGTGCATTGGAATAGTTGATATTTGAAATTTCAGCCAGATACTCGTATTTCAATCCATACCGTTTGTCATATTCATCTCCAAGCTGACCAAACAATTTAGGAAATGGAAATTCCACATCTTTTCCTTCCAGCTCATACCAGGCAGCCGTACCTAAGAAATTACCGCCTTCTGCGGGATCGACTGTTTTCATCTGCTCTACTCCCAAAACACAAGCGAGATCATATCGACCTGCTTCAATTTCAGCATCTGCAGCCATGATCGCAATGCTGCCCGAGGCACAGGCTGCTTCGTGTCGAGAGGTCGGTAGGCCACGAAAAGCAGGGTCAATATTGACAAAAAATGCACCCAAGTGGCCTTGCATGCAGTACAATTCAGCAGCAAAATTACCAACATGGGCAACATCGATTTCTTCTGGATCAATTTTAACCTCTTTCATGGCTCCTTCAACGGCCTCTTGGTACATGGCCATCAAGTGTTTGTTCTCTTTACTCCAATTTCTGATAAAATCGGTCTGATAACCACCGAGTAAATATGTTTTATTGCTCATAGTATCCTTTCGAGTCTATTGGTAATCAATTATTTGGCGACAAAGAATTTTCCAAGGTTTACATTTTGTTCATTAAAGAATTTTTGTTTGGGATCTGCTTCTTTTAATGAGGCAGGTACGGGAATTTCGCACTTGTCCATCATTTGTACAGTCTCTTTGACCCCTATCAAATCAACTAAAACACTTGGAGGAGCCCAGTTAAACCCAGTTCCCATGATCATATCAATACCAGTAATAGTCTCGGTGATTTCACCGGCTCTATGAAAACTGTAGCTGATGTATCCGGCAATTACTTTTTGAGCCAGTTTGGCTTCATCTCCTTCAGCGCTGGCAAAAGTTTTCATAGCTTGTTCGTATCGACCAATGCGGTGCATTGTTTTCATTTTTTCCATGAAGTCCAGCTTGGGCAATTTGATGGAAGAGGATTCTTTATATTCTCCGGTGGCAAAATCCAAGTAATGAGGAACCCGATCCACTCGTTTAAAAAATCCTCCCCTGGTTTTCATCCCCAAGATACCTTGATCAATTAATTTCTGCATGTAAGCAGGCAGTTTGTAAGTTTCGATGGCTTCGTCAGCACCTTCAGGTACATTTTCAACGACATTATCAACAATGGCTTTGTGGACATCGAAACCGACCAAGTCGATGGTCGCAAGTGGAGGCATGGCTCTCCCTGTGTATCGACCAACCAAATAGTCGATATAAACGGAGCCATACTCTTCAGCTAATTGGGCGGCTTCATTCAATACTTTGAAACCAATCCGATTTCCCGCAAACCCTGGTGTGTTCGCTGTTTTCACCATCACTCGGTTTTGGGACTTTGTACACCAATCTATTAAAAAATCGACAATTCCAGGATCGGTATGCTCTCCCGGAATAATTTCTGTGCCCACAATCACATTGGGCGGATTGAAATAGTGCAGTCCTAAAAAATGTTTTTTGAAGGAATCACTGCGATTTTCTGCTAATTTCGATATATCCAAACCCGATGAAACGGTTGCGACAATCGAATCAGGTCTTCGGTATTTATCAACTTTGTCAAACATCTCGTTTTTTATTGCCATGTTTTCGGCAACAGCTTCAAAAATAATATCAGCGTCTTTGCAGGCTTGTTCTAAGTTGTCATCATAACTTCCCACTGATGCTTTGCTACCTACCGAAACCGATCGGACTTGTTTTTTTGCTGAATCCAGCCCAGCTTGAGCTTTTTCAGCAGATCGAGCTAAAAAGGTAACTTCACAATCAGAACGTGTAAAAAGTGCTCCACTTCCATACCCCATGTTGCCGTTTGCACCCAATAATGCGACTTTTTTTATTTCACGGTCCATTTCTTCTTCTCCTTGGTTTGATTTTAGTTACTGTATTTTGAAAATAGAAAACCGCTGTAAATTTTCATTTTTTCCCGTTTATCAAGAGGCACTCATGCTCAATGCATGAATGTCATTTGCTATTCTGTGCTGTATCCACCACCAAGATGTTCGTAGGGGTCTTCGCCTTCTTCCAGTTTTGCTTTAAAATCCGCTTCATCAATCAGGTGCTCCAACCCATTGACAATGAATTGCAGAAAATCTCTCGTGGAAACGATTCCAACCAGTTTTCCATCGTTGTCCTCCACAGGCAAATGCCGGATTCCCTTATCTTTGATTAGCTTCACGCAGTCTTTGACGTGAGTGTCCGCATTTACGGTGGCAGGGTTTTCAGTCATCACCTCATCTATATTGACATGCAATGGGTTTTTTTCCTGGGCGATCACGCGCTTGAGAAGATCTCTTTCTGAGAAAATCCCAACAGCTCTGTCATTATCCACCACCAAAATCGCGCCTTCGTTGTTTTCGCTCATTTTTTTTGAAACCGTCAACACTGAATCCCACGGTCTAGCGACATGAAGATTCGTTTTCATAATTGATTTTATTAATGCCATACTTTTCTCCTTTTACTAAAACAAATGATTATTATGATACCCTGAGTTTAAATCAACTCCCCTTGGAAGTTGGGTGTTCTCTTTTCAAGAAAGGCCGTTGTCCCTTCCTTACCGTCTGGGGTGGCAACACAATATCCGAAAGCATCGGCTTCCATGTTGCATGCTGAGTGCAGGTCGACATCGAAGCCTCGATCTACACAGGTTTTGATGGCCCTAGTGGCAACTCTGCCCATTGACGCTATTTTTTTGGCAGTTTTCATGGTCTCTCCCCAGAGCTCTTCTTTTGGAAAAACTCTGTTAACCAGACCGATTTCTTTGGCTTCCTGGGCCTTCATGATATCTCCGGTCAAACAGATTTCTTTTGCCCGTGCTTTACCCACCAACCTCGACAAACGCTGAGTTCCTCCCCACCCAGGAATGAGCCCCAGCGTGATTTCTGGCTGGCCGAATTTAGCGTTTTCTGAAGCATAAATAAAATCGCAAGCCATCGCTATTTCTGAACCGCCGCCCAGCGCAAAACCATTCACACAGGCAATCACTGGAATCGGGAGTTTCTCTAAACGAAAAAGAAGCTCATGGGCTTTCACAGAAAAGGCCCTCAACTCAAGAGGTCCTAGTTGGGACATTTCCGCGATGTCAGCTCCCGCAATAAACGATTTTTCGCCGGCACCCGTACAAACAAGGACCTTGATGGAACGGTCCTGCTCGACTTGATTCAAGGCATCAGACACGTCTGCCATGGTGAGTGAATTAACAGCATTCAACGCTTTGGGGCGGTTGAATTTGATAATTGCAACACCCTCTTCTTTTTCAAAAATGATGTTTTCATAAGTCATGATTGTCCTCTTTTTTAGCGTTTTGTGATTTGTAAACAGCAATAAACAAAATCGGTATCAGCTTCGTTAGGATGAGAAGAGACAATGACATTACAGGAATGGCATCGTGATCTGTTGATCATCTAAAAAAGCTTAATGATTGAGTCTACTGAGTTTTAGTTCCCTCATTTCTTTGGGAGTGATCTGTGCGGGCTGTCTGTCGGGCGATGACAAGAAATGAAATTTTTTGCTTACTAAAACTGTTGTTACTATGGCTAACTCAGGAAGGCGAAAATAATAACATGTGAAAGTTACGCAGGATTTTCATCGAGATTCAAGGCGTTTTATCGGGCGCATAGCTTGCTATGTCACCGGTAAAGCAACGCAGAAGATCGTTGAAAATACAAGTAGATTTGCTAAGTTATTGTTTGAGCATTCCTCAGTAATAGTAATTAATGCTACTAATAGCACAAGAGAATGTAAAAGTCACCAGTGTTCGATGAGTTTCTTTCGGCCTAATCGTTTCTCGGTAGTGTTTTAAACCTGTTGATTTACCTAAAATCCATTCACTTTGCGTACTCGAGTTAAAAGGTTAGTCCGTAAAACTATTTGTTTCTCTAAATCTCAGCAAATGCATGATATTATCATTGGATTGTTTGTAAATCGATATGAATTTGGACTTGTTGTTAGATCAATATCAACAGATTTAAAACATTACCAAAAGAATGTATCAAGCACACACAATAAAACCGTACAGAGATCATTACACAATTATTGAAATTTGTATATGAGGAAGATGTAGCCAATTTTGAGAGGATAGTGAAAAAAGCAAGGATAACTTGAGAATTGCCTGCAGACCGATTAGGTTAACATTTAGAAACTCTTACAAAAGAACAGTAGCGAAAGAAAATAATAAATCGGGTCATTATGAATTTAACACACCGCCTTGAAGGCAGCATTTGCATTATAAAGGTTGAAGGAAAATTAAATATTGAACATGCAAGAAAAGTCCGTTCCTACATTGACACATTGTTAAACACAGCTGAATTCACATCAGTTGTCATGGATTTGCAAAAAGTTACGACCATTGATTCTTTAGGAGAAGGGGTCATTTTTTTAAGTTTTGGAAAATTAACCAGAAAGAAAATTCAACTGGTACTGTGTCATCCTGTCTCCCTCTCTATGCTTTTTAACGATACCTATATTCACAATATCATTCCTGTTTACGCATCAGAAGAAGAAGCAATCGCACATTGCAATACAGGGTCATAAATGAGGAACAACACGGTCTTTCCAAGTCAGACAACATTTGCAATCGTATGCTTCAATCATGCTCGGCAAGCCACTGTTCGGCTTGTATTTTCACCTGAGCAATCTGTTGGGTATTCAATAAGGTAGACAATTGCTTTTGCCATTTTATGACTTCTTTGAACCCATTAGAGACCGCAATGGTATACCATAAATAGGCTTTCTCTAAATTTTGACTGCCTCCATAACCATGCTCATAAAAAAATCCCAATGCCCCCTGGGCGATCGGATGTCCTTGTTCTGCAGCTTTCTGATACCATTTATGGGCCTCTGCATAATTTTGTGAAACCACTTGTCCATTGTGGTACAAATAAGCCAAGTCAAATTGGGCCTCTGCATGTCCCTGCTCTGCCGCCTTTTGCAACCACGTCAATGCCTTTTTATCATCTTGCGGAACGACTTCCCCCTCTCTGTACATTTGTCCGAGCTTGTACTGTGACTTTGCAAAACTTTGTTCTGCAGCTTTCTGATACCATTCCAGGGAATAGGCTTTCTGATGATCCAGCACCAGATCACGAGTGTATTGATACAAATTATCCAAATAATATCGAGGGTCTATATGTTCCGGAATGGCATTTTTGAACATATCCATCCAATCCTTTTTTTGTTCCTCAGCATTTGCTAAGAATGAAAAAGGACAAAAGAACACAACGCATAATATTAGGCCAACTCTCATTGGTCACTTCTCCTTTGTTCACAGGCTATAATTGGAAAGATGCTAACGCTTCTTCTTCCGTATCATAAATGGAAACAGTCTCCGTTGGTATCGCTGATTTTATTTCATTCAATACCGTATCAAAATGACAAAATACTAACTTAATTTGTTTCTTCATCAATTTACGGGAAAGTGCAGTAATCAGGCCAATTCCTGAAGAATCGAGATGAATCACTTTTGCAAAGTTCAGAACAATCCCCTCAAAATGCATATTCAATAATGCCGTCAAGTAAAGCTCTATTTCTGATGTTTCATTCAGCGTAATCCTGCCTTGTAAAGAGATTATGCAAACACTGCCTCTAGTATAGTGAGATATCATGTTGATCCGTTTCAAAGGTATAAACTAGAATAAAATATCATCTCTTAAAAAATGATCCGTTTAAAACAATTTTATCAAAACTGCTGCCTTAAAGCCAGATGGAAAATCAAATCCGGTGCAGTATCTTTGGCAATATCTTCTATTACTCCCACATCTGCATCTATTTTATTAGGAAAATGTACAGTTCCCCCCATGACCATCTGACCAGAAAATACTCCTAATTGTTGGGAAGCATTCTTATAAAAGGCTGTGTGCACATCAATTTGAGTTTTCAGATCCAGAGCCTCCCATACAGTCCTTCCAACTCCTATACTGGCAAAACCTATCTGGCGGTGCTGCTCCACAGGAAGAACTGGGCTCTTTCCCGCAACCAGCAGGCCAATTCTACCATAAATTGCCAAGGACCATGTTTTTTCCATCATGATATCATCTGCGTTGATGCTAAGATAAACATCGCTATTGCCACTACCATGCAAGGTATCTGGATTGCCGACAGGCAGCTTCCATCCTGATCGCAATGCCATATAGCGGAATGGATTTCCCTCCCACTCTGATAAAGGTACAGCAACCGTCAACAAAAAATCACCCATTCCCGTTTGATGTTGATGAATGTTAAATTTCTTTTTCTTGTCATAAAATAAGTAATTCAGTTGATTTCGGCCCGTCTCTTGTCGTTCTTTATTGGAAAAGCCAAAAACATCATGCCATTTTTCAATGAAATTATCCAATACCCCCTCACTATGCGAGATGTGAGACAAATCCAGTCCAATTTCCAGCTTGTGAGATACCCCCCAACGCCACGATAGCATAGTAAGATACGTTTCTCCATCCAGGAAAATGCTTTGCTGAGAACGCCGATCCCTTGAATAATTATTGATCACTTCCAACACCATGCTGGTTTCAACCTTGCCCGCAGGTATCAAAAATCCTGGTTCTACAGCAGGAAGGCCAAAAATATTAATGAAGGGACTTCGATTTCGACTATAAAAGGGAGTGATTCTTCTTGCAAATTCATATTCGGTCTCCGTATCTGCAAATGCCTTTGATGGAAAAAGGACCATCAAGATAAGAAACCATAAAAAATCAATAAGCATCACATTCTTCATGTTATTTCTGGCCTATTAGTCAGCAGACCAACCACCATGGTATAGTGGAAAAAAGCACTCTTCTATTGCACTTATCTCTCTTACTGTGTATTTATTTGTCAGAATAAAATAGCAATGGAGGAAAAAAAAGAAAACTGATATAAGCAATAAATCTATTTAAAAGGGACTAGGATGGGCCTATCGCATCAAGTGAAGGACAATATATGTATTGTCCATGTTGCAGATTATTCGATTGGCAAGGATGCTGTAAAATTAAGTTCCTATATTTCCATGGTACTGGATCAATTGTCGCCAAAGGCGATCCTCATGAATTTAGAAAAAATTGAAAGTATTGACTCAGCAGGACTTAGTTACATCATCATCTCTTTTAATGCAGCCAAAGAACAACAAGTGGGATTTGCACTTTGCCGGCTTACCAGAACCGTCTTAGAAGCTTTCCAATTTACTGGATTTGACAAACTGGTTCCTATTTTTGAAACAGAAGTGGATGCACTAGACTTTTTCCAATCAGGAGAGTGATATGATGCAGAATACAACATGCCCTACCTGAGACATCACAATGGAAGAAAACCAAGATTTTGTTTATGTCAAAGTTTATGGTGTCATGCGGCACTGCAATTTCATGGAAATGAGATTTCCCGAATATAAGATGGTTACAGGAGAAATCATCTCAATTGAAGGGCATTCCTATAAAGTGGTATCGATTGTTGAGACCGGGGCCAATCAATATGCGGTCAATGTGATGTCACAAGAATATGACTAGACACAATAAATGGCTATCAAAAAGACTCAATTCACAACATTCCTGTCTTGCACCATGTTCATCAAGTCATGCAATCCTACCAAATCAACAGCCTTGAAAATTTGACAATAATACTCCTCGAGTCGGTCATCCCGATAAAATTTACTCATACAGCCACACTTGTCACACTCCTGCCAATATTGTCTATCCTCAAGAATCGTTGATCTCATTTGTTCATATACTTCCAGTCTTTTTCTCGATCCACAAGCAAGACAAGTGGTGTGAGGGTTTATTTCTCCGCAATTATTCCAAGGCACAATGTTTCCTATTCGTCTAAAAAGTCATAAATTTTAAAATATTTAAATGGTTTCCCATTGGCTTTTCAAATTTTAGACCACTTCCGATTATTTCAAACTTTCTTATCTGCATGAATGATGGTCTTCAAACAAAACAGGGTCTCTATACTCAATCACAGACAATGTGCTTTTGCTGTGCGAAGGAGCCCATTGTATTTTGACCACATGCTTGGTATGCTATTCCAAGAGAAAAATAAATAGACTCACCGGCTATTTAATTTCAAATCAGAATACTTCCTTTTTTAAAACTTGAGGAGGGTTCTACTCATTTAATTAGGACTAGAATGGCTAACTTAATAGACGAAAGCATAAAGATAATCCGATTGGCAGATCTCACCCCTGGAGAGCAGGCGATGGTTGCAAAAGGAATTATTGCCATTATTCTCGCTGATGGTGTGGTTACAACGTCTGAGCTCCAATACCTGAAAAGACACTGCCGCGTGTTCCTTGAAGACGATTCTGTGATCACTATTGATAGGTTAAAAGAATATATTGCAAATAAGGAAAAGCCCGAGTTTTGGTATCTCAATATTTCGGAATCTGCAAAGGTTCATTATATGTTGAAGGTGTTTGTGAAAGCTATTTATGCTGACCGGCAAAAAGCACAATCAGAAATTGATGTCTATTTCAATATTGGTAAACTGATGGGAATATCGTTCTATGTGTTGAGTGAAGTTCTAAAAATCGAAAGCGATAAAATTCTTTTACAAGAAAGGGAAAACCGAATGCTCGAAGACTTGAAGATTCTTTTGAAAAGAAATATTAAATAACAGATGGGGAGTTAACGATCCATCAAGGAGACAGGACAGAATCCATGAGGCTGTATGGAGATTTTAATATCTATTTTAGTCAAAGGAAGCGACGGCAGTAAAGATCGCTTCAATCAAAAAAATAACATTGCAATTTAACATGTAACGAATATGATCGATTTCATGAACTTTTCTTCTCCTTCATGTACGTTATTTATTTTTATCATATCTTAGAAAGGATCTATTATGAAATTGAAACAAACTGCATTTATTATTGCAATCTTCCTGCTATTGATGACTCCGCTGGCACAAGCGGCAACAACGGTTTGTCTTGAATGGGAAGTACCTAAAAACACCACTGTTCCTGATTTTGATATAGCGCTGGTTTTAGGACGAGATCGTGTGTTGTATCCTCCTGAAAATACGACACTGAGGATCAAAGGTCACCTTGTCGCTGTTCATGAGAAAGCGAACCCTACCGATAAAGAATGCATCACCCTAGTGGAACCAGATGCACTGGAAAAATACTCCATCGGAATTCACCACTATGCACAAGATGCGACGTCATTGAGGTATTTAGAATTGTACGAACAAAAGAAAGATGGAACCACTGTTCTTGTTGGTGATTACATGGATAGTTTCAAGAACAACATCTCTGGAGATCCCTCCGCCACTCCCAGGTCCAGTTCCAAATTTTGGGTATTGATTTCAGTACCGGAACTGACGGAAAAGTTAAACGCGGCTGCTATGGCAAAAGATGATGAAGAAACTGAGCCTATGGAGAAGCCTGAAGAAACTAAGCCTATGGCAAAAGATAAAACAGAAAGTCCTGATTGTAAACCTGGAGAAGGTAAAGACCTGACAGCATGTGACTTTTCCGGAAAATCTTTTCCCGACGGCACCAGCTTCAAACGAGCAAATATCTCTGGAGTCTCCTTTAAAGAAGCAAAAATAAAAAAAGGCATGTTCAATGATGCGAATTGTCATAAAACAGACTTTTCACATTCAGATTTGGAAGATTCTGCCTTTGTACGAGCCGATTGCTCACAAGCCAACTTCACAAAAGCGTATTTAGTTGATGTGAATTTCAAAGATGCCAATCTCAATAAAACGAAGTGGCGTGATGCCGACATTCGCAAAGTCAACTTCAAACGGGCCAAACTTCGCAAAGCTAACTATAAAGAGGCAAAGCGAAGTGACGAAGCAAATTTTCAGGATATCAAAGAATAACAGTAATGGATTATCAGACATTACTGGTAAATATTGACAGCGGCATTGCGTATGTGACCCTACACAGGCCTGACAAACGCAATGCCATGAACAATCATATGATCGAGGAACTGGGACATGTCTTTACAAACTGCCAGAATGATCAAGGTACCCGGGTTATTGTCCTAACAGGAACCGGCAATACATTTTGCGCTGGAGCAGACTTGCATGACATGCAGTCTGCAACACAATCTCCCGATTATGCAAAACAGATGGGGTTGCAATTGGGCAAAATGCTTCAGTGTATCAACCAATGCTCCAGACCAGTTATTGCCATGGTCAATGGCCCTGCAATGGGAGGTGGTATGGGCTTGGTGTGTGTTGCAGACATTGTCCTGGCTTCCAGCCAAGTAAATTTTTCTTTTCCTGAAGTACACCTAGGACTTGTTCCTGCAGTCATCTCGCCCTTTGTCATTCAACGCATTGGGGCCATACAAACACGCCGTTTTTTTTTAACAGGAGAACCATTTAGTGCCAAAGCGGCTCTAATGTTAGGATTGGTTACTGAAGTGAGTGCCCCCGAACAATTGAATGAGGTATGCCAGACCTATGCAAGGCATCTTTTGGCAGGAGGGCCTCAAGCGTTGGCAGAATGCAAACGATTGATCCACTATGTCACTGCCAATGGTATCGAAAAGAATTTAAAATACACCCCAGAAATCTTTGTTAAAATGCTAGATAGTGTAGAGGCAAAAGAAGGGATACAGGCTTTTCATGAAAAACGCTCTCCAAACTGGTATAAAAATTCTTAAAAAACTAAAGTTTTTCTACAGAGAACCGATATATGTTGCATACACATGATTATCAACGTATTCGCATAAACAATTGGAGAGAATGATGACAATACAGCGTATTTTGACAGGCTTGATGATGATCTCATTTCTTTTGCCTGGTTGCTCACAAATCAAAAATCTGACCAACCCTCTTTTGGGTAAAAAGAATGAAATTGTTGTCTGTGCCAGTACACGCATTGACCAAGCCTATGAACTGTATGGAGAAGCAAAAATGAAGTTGGCACAACACTATGATGATCGCGACTCCAATCATTTGCTTGAAGCCTATTATGCCGCCTCAGATTCGATGGCTCTTGCAAATACAGTCGCACAATGTCCAGATCGTCAACGTTCGGATTTTTTTGCTATCAAAAATTTGGAGGGCCTCAATAAATCTCTACAAAGAGTGGTTCGACTCAATATGCGTGATGAAGATCCCAGCAATTTGATTGCGATTTACCGCGACCAGTATTATAAAGTGATGCCAAACGATATTCGCTAATTCACCCCTTATTGGTTCTCCTTACCTGTGTCAGGCCATAGAGAACTCCTTATTTCCAATCGCAGTAAACACAATGGAGAGACCAAGGCAAAATCATTTGCAATGGATCGAAAACCTTGGAAAACATATTCTAGAAGGAATCCATGGAGCAGGCAATGCGGGTCTGCTCTTTGTAGAAGCCTGTGTTTTTGTCTGCGTTCCCCCCTTTCGTTTTAAACTATTTTTCAAACAGATGGAATTTATTGGCAATAAGTCCCTCTGGATCACATTGTTGACCGGTATTTTTACTGGGTTGGTGATGACCCTACAGTCCTATTTTGCACTTCGACAGTTCAGTTCGGAAACTATCGTGGGCGGTATGGTGGCTGTGAGTATGATACGAGAACTGGGCCCCGTTTTAACTGCTCTGATGGTCAATGCCCGTGCAGGTTCTGCAATTGCGGCAGAAATAGGGACGATGAGGGTTACAGAACAAATTGATGCCCTACAGTCACTGGCTGTCAGTCCTGTTCAGTACTTGATTACTCCTAGAATCCTCGCAGGAGTCGTCATGCTCCCGGTGCTGACTTCAATTGCCAACATGATGGGAGTGGTCGGTTCCTACCTCCTGGCAGTCGGTTTACTGGATGTTGATTCAGGGATTTTTATGGCAAAAATCAGGGATTTTGTAGTCGTACGAGATATCATAGGAAGTATGCTCAAGGCGGCAATGTTTGGGGTCGTACTCACATTCATCGGATGCTACAAAGGCTATAATGCTTCTAATGGCGCAGAAGGTGTAGGAAAAGCAACCACAGAGGCGGTTAGTTTTTCTGCTGTTTTCATTTTACTGTCTGATTATATTTTTACCTCCTTTTGGCAGCGCTGAATCAAAAAATGTCCCGAGTTTTACTTTTTTCGCTTTTTCTTCTCTTGACTCCTGTTTTTTCCAGCTTTTCTGCAGAGTTGGATCGGAAGCTGGCAGCTTACATTGATCAAGGCAGTGTCCTGGTCGCTGACGATTCAAAAATTCTATACAGTCTTCAGCCAAATAAACTATTTGTTCCGGCTTCCATTCTGAAAATTGCGACGGCATTGGCCGCCCTGCACTATTTGCAAGCAGATTACCATTTTAAAACAGAATTTTATTTAAACAAACACCATGATCTGACCATACGAGGATATGGAGATCCGCAACTGGTTTCAGAAGAAATACACTCCATTGCCAACGCATTGTCCCTACAAAAAAAATTACCCGCAGCATTTCGAAATATTCACTTGGACACATCTGCGTTTAATTCTAATATCCGGATTCCTGGCGTGGAAAAATCGCTCAATCCTTATGATGCCTTGAACGGTGCGCTGATTGTGAATTTCAATACCATTTATGTTGCTGTTGATCAAAATCACCGTATCCACTCAGCAGAGCAGCAAACTCCTCTCACTGCGATGGCCAGACAATTGGCAAAAGGGCTTCCTCCAGGAAAACATCGTATTAACATCTCTCATAAATCCCAATATATACTACCTCACATGGGAGGCCTGTTTAAAGAATTTCTTCAACAATTCGGGTTTGAAGTTTCTGGAAAAATTAAAGAAGGTCCTGCCTACCAGCAGGGGTATCTGATACATACTCACAGCAGCCGGCATGACCTTATCGATACCATTACTAATATGATGCAATATTCCAATAATTTTATGGCAAACCAACTATTTTTAACCATAGGTATGCATACCTATGGAATGCCGGCAACACGGCAGAAGGGGGTGGCCGCTATGAATGTGTTTCTTACAAAAAAACTAAACATACCTCAAAATGAACAAACAATTGCAGAAGGATCTGGAATCTCTAGAAAAAATCGAATCACTGCACATACCATGCTCAAACTGCTCAAAGCGTTTGAGCCTTATCAGCAAACGCTTCCTAAGCATCATGGCATTCATTTGAAAACAGGGACACTAAGTGGAGTGTATACAATGGCAGGATACCTCCCCCATCCAAAAAAAAACCTGTATTTTGTCATTATGCTCAATCAAAAAAATAATGCCCGTGACAAAATCCTGAAAATTTTATTAAATACTAGATTGGATAATTGATGTATTGATATAGGAAGGTAAGCTGAGAACCGATGAGTTCCCAGCTTGAAATGGAACAGGTTCAGATAAGGCGTGTCAACAAAATAGCAACAATACTACTCAGCCTCCTCACTGGCCAATCGCACATTCACAGCACATGGTCCCTTTCGCCCTTCTCCAACTTCATACTTTACCTCATCTCCTTCTGATAAACGGCCTCCTTTGACCTCTGAGTAATGAACAAATAAATCTTTTTCACCCTCCCGAGTGATAAAGCCATATCCTCTTTGCGGATTAAACCACTTAACAACACCATCCTGCATTATACACTCCATCTATAATTACTAATATAAGACAACACAATGCATATAGAATTAATTCTTGAGAACCGTTTATATTGACAAATGACTTGCCATATCCTCATTCAAACAAATAATCTACAGCAGTTGTTGATCATACGAATGTTTTAGATCAGTGTCAATTGGAATTTTTGGTAGTCTCTGCAAAACAATTGTGGTGGTTAAATCATTCCCCTGGAATAGGTACCACCATCAAAACCTCAGGTTAATGGTGCCTGAGTCAGCTCCATTTTCATAGCGGGTGTATTCATACGATGCCTTTTAGAAAATTTCTTTCATGCTTATCCCATAAATCACTATGGGCTGTTTCAGAGAATGCTTGTCTGCCTTGCTGACAATAGGGCATTTGCCGGTGACCCGGATCGGACTTTGTTATATTTTACCTTCGAGAAGGTTATTTGACTACCTCAATTGTTTTGCAGAGACTACCCAATTTTCTTTAGAAAGGCGAAAATAATAACATGCTAAAGTTGCGCAGGATTTTCATCGAGATGCAAGGAGTTTTATCGGGCGCATAGAAGGTTTGGTAAGTTATTGTTTGAGCATTTCTTAGCAACAATCAAAAATCAAACCCAGTATGCTAATGCTGTAAAAAAGAGCATGGTCATACTGATGTACCCATTCATGTTAAAGAATGCCATATCGAGACGACTCAAATCATCTTCCTTGACCAGCCTGTGTTCCCAAATAAGCAACCCTGCACACAAAAAGACACCTGCCAAAAACCAAAGGGCCATGCCGGTCACATAATAAAACAGAATCCAGCATCCTACTGTCAGGATGTGAAGTATCCTGGCAATCAACAGACTCTTTGGTACTCCGAATTTTACTGGAATGGAAAAAAGCCCGCTCTTTCGATCAAACTCAAGATCCTGCAAAGCGTATAGAATGTCAAATCCGGCAATCCAGCATAACACCGAGGTACCCAACAGGATCGAGGCAAAAGAAATGTTGCCGGTCACCGCAATCCATGCTGCAATGGGAGCCGCTCCAATGGCTAACCCCAAAAGCAAATGGGAATAGGCTGTGAACCGCTTGGTGACTGAATAAAACATGGTGAGCGCAATAGCAACAGGAGAAAGATAAAACGCCATGGAGTTGAGCTGATAGGCAGCAAGCACTAAAACAAGATAAGAAATGATGATAGAGCGAAGCATTGTCGAGGAAGAAATTTCGCCAGTAACCGACGGTCTTTGTTGAGTACGCGGGTTTTCTGCATCATAACGCCGATCGATCCAGCGATTGAAACCCATTGCCCCAGAACGGGCGCCTGCCATGGCCACAATGACCCAAAATAGATCTGATAAAATGAGATTTCCACTGCTGGCAGCAAATACGGCAACCAATGCAAAAGGCAGTGCAAAAACCGTATGAGAAAATTTAATCATTTCCAGATATTTACGCACCATATCCATAAACACTCCTTGTTTGTTATGATCTTTTATTTTGCGCATTGTAAAAAAAGTCGTTAGTTTTGTCAGGTTTTTTCAATGGTAAAATGAACAGAATCATTCAAATCACGATCTGATAAGTACACATTTTTGCGATTCATCGTTTTTCTATAGAACTCCGTTTATGACCAGTCATTGTATTTCTCAAACAGTGCACACAGGGGTACAGGCTCTATTTTCTTTTGTTTTAGTCGTCCTTGGGTGTTTGCTTCTGCTGACAAAAACAGTACAGGCAGAAATCATGTATTCTGGATTGATTGGCGGAATTGATCGTGGTGATAGTGCATCATTGCCAACACTGGGTTTCAAGCTGGCGTTTGAGAACACAAGCGGATGGGAAGTGACCTATGCCAGGGGAGGAATTCGCAGCAGGGGATCTTTTTTTGAGAAAGAACGGCTTTTTGCGCTGGGATATCGTAATGTTTCCAGCGGCAGTTTTTTGGATAATTTTCTGGGAGCAGGTTTGGGAATTGCGAATTCTACCAGTGAGGCACAGGGCCATACCGAGTCCGTGACGAATCTGGCATTAGTTATTAGTACCGGGGCTAATTGGATACTGGGAAGTAACATTGGTCTAAAAATAGGGTTGGATGCCTTTCTCATTCCCGTACCAGGGATCAATCCATTGTATGCGATGGGAACCCGAAATTTTTGGTACGTGGGAATACAGGTGGCGTTATAAGTACTAGGTCAAAAGTATTTTAACATTTTTTTTTGGTACGTGGGAATACAGGTGGCGTTATAAGTACTAGGTCAAAAGTATTTTAACATTTTTTTTTGACTGTCGTTGCGAGACACGAGATACGAGTTACGTGGTGATCTATTTCTTCCTGAGATTGCTTCGGCGTACCGTCGCAATAACGGAATGTGAAAAAATATATGGCCAGGTATTTAGGAATGCTCAAACAATAACTTAGCAAATCTACTTTTCTTTTCAACGATCTTCTGCGTTGCTTTATCGGTTACAT
>JADGAT010000060.1:10102-29714 GCA_015231885.1 SAR324 cluster bacterium | reverse complement strand
ATCTCTGGTAATTTATGGATTGGTTATCGCTTTTATTCTTCAAGGTAAGATCTAGTTTTTTATAGGCCTGTGTTCGACAGGCCTATTTTCTCTCCTGTAAATATGTTTCGGTCCTTTCGACTCTGTTTCCATTCCCAAAAATTCCTACTTTCTGTTTGATTCGCAAATACTTTTCTTTTATCCATCTCCGTTTTTGACTGAAGGACAGGATGGTGCTTTTAAATACAATTTGTTATAAGTGGGTATAGAGGATCATTTATCCGCTTGACGATTTTTTAAATGCTCAACGTGAGTAGTCCAATTGAGTATTGTGTGATAGCCATTGCCGTGAGTGATGAATGTATGATTAAAACAAATGATTTTTTAATGAGTCTGAAACAGATAGAACTACAGCTTCGGCCTTCCAAATATATGAGTGGAATGGGTGTACACCATTTAGCACATCTTGGAAGAAGTCAGGATTTTGCTGGATATCAGCAATATCGACCAGGGGATGATCCTAAAGATTTGGACTGGAAATTGTTTGCCCGCTCAGACAGGTATTACATTAAACAACGAGACACTCATACACGCGCGACAACACTTCTATTACTGGATGATTCCCCTTCCATGGGTTTTTTTTCTAAATCTGCTAAAATTTCTAAATTCCATGGAGCATTATTATTAACTTTTGGACTGGGCTATGTACTTTACAAGCAGGGAGACGCATTTAGCTTTAAATCCATGTTTACGATGGCAAGTCCGGTCAAGCCTCGCATTTCTAAAAAAGCTTTTTTGCATTTTGTACAGCAGCTTCGATTACTAGAGAAACAAGGGCCGCTTGGAAAAACAGAATTTTGTGGTCACCCGTTGAAGCCAAAATCAATAGACCATGTCTTTTTAATTTCAGATTTTCTTGTTGCAGAAAATCAATGGAAGGGCTGGTTGAAGACGGTAAATTTGACGGCAAAAGAGTGTTCATGTTTCCATTTGATTGATCCTGAAGAAGAGAATCCGATTCCTCACTCTGAGGTACTGCATATGGAAGCACATCAAGAATATCGCTCTTTGACCTTGGCAGACTGGCATGAATATCGGTTTAATTTCCAAAAACATAAAATAAAACTCCGAAAATTCTGTCTGCAGCAAAATATCGCACACTATGCCATCTATACGGATCAACCGATTGAAAAGTCTATTCGAAAAGTGCTTTCTTCTCATAAAGCAAATGCACAATGAGGACAATTTATATAGTTTTGTTGATCGGAGCTGTTTCATTAGGGGCAGTACTATGGAAAATCAGCTTGTTTCAACAACCTTTTAATGAATCCGAAATCCCCGAATGGCAAGTTCAAGAGATAGATGCTGGAACTTGGAAAGTATTTGCCTTGGATGAGCCTCATCGTCAAACAACAGCATGGATTGAAGGAAATCCAGACAATGCACAATGTGATACGATTGTGATTATGGGAGGATTAGAAGAGGGCCGCAATTTAGCTGTTGGTGCCGAGCACATTCCGGAACGGGCAAATATTGTAGCCCTCCGTCATCCAATTAATCAATTTTTTGAAACACACCCTTGGAAACAGTGGACTTGGTGGGAATGGTTGAGTTTGCCAATGGTATTGAAAAATGAAATGGCTCATACTGTTGGTGCACTCAGGGCTACGGCTGATTATGTAAATGGTGGGCAAAGAAATGATTCACGATTTACGGATAAGGTTATTTTAGCAGGAGGAAGTTTTGGAAGTCCGTTTCCAGTAATTTTAGCCAGTTTTCAACCAGAACAGACAGCAGCATTGATGGTGATTTATGGTTTTACAAATTATCAGTTCGTCATCACGAGCGAGTTAACCCGGCAGGGATTGATTCATTTTAATTTAGAACCAACTTATCAGTTATTTTCTAACCCCCTTCATGGCATGAAAGTGATTGGAGTGAAAGTATTAGCTCGTATTCTTGGCTTTTTGCTCGGAAATATGTTTAAATATGGGTATATGGAGTTGTATTTCCCTCAGATTGCTCAGACTCCAATTTATTTTATTAATGGTAAAGAGGACCATTTGGTTCCTAAGAAAGCTTATCAACCGATGTGGGAAAGTGCACCTGAACCAAAATATCAAGTATGGGCAAAAGGAGACCACATTCGACCAGGGGAGCCTGAAGAGGTAAGAAGATTGGTTAATCACATGCGGGACTGGGGACGTTCTCAAAATTTATGGATGTGTCGTTAGGTTGATCAAAGTTTTTGATTGCCAGCCTGTTTTTTGATTAGAAGTTCAAATATTATTATATGAATCCGGAGTTGAAAACGATGCCATTCAGGGCTCGACCCGGAATCCAAAAGAATTCCCAGAGTTTTCTGGATGCCGAATCAAGTCTTGCATGACCAATCATTTTTTTTAAAACATTGTTTTTATAAAATAAATTTTAACTCCGGATTCGCATATAAGTACCCGGTCATAAGTTTTTAAAAAGATATTCCTTACGATCCTTGGGCTTATAGCGAAAAAATGTTAAAAAACATTTGGTCGGATACTTATTATTACATAATTGTACTAAGGAAAGGTAATGGAGTTTTCAGAACAAATTAAATTTAAAAAAGTAAATATTCTACACAGTGGTCGTTTTTACTGGATTCATGTGATATCGCATTGTTACCGAATTAATGAGGTTGATCACTACCTTAAAGATTTATATACAGATATTCTGTGTTTTTTGGATAATCGGAAAAACTGTCATCACTTTAATCGAGTGGAAAGTAAGTATTCTGGCGTCACAACGCTGCAAGAAATATTTAGTATTCCAAATATAAAAAACATGGATTTCTTTGAATTTGACCAAAACACCATTAATTCGGTTCAAGGAGATACGGTTGTGAGCGATATAGGTGACGATACGATCCTAAGAAAACTGGTCTCATCATTTCATGATAAGCAAAAAACCGAGGAAGGGAGTGAATATCTACTGGAAGATTTGAAAGCCCAGTATATGAAGGAATACATTCATTCTCTGGATCTCAAAAACTAGATCGGTTGAACAGGAACCAATTTGTTTGATGGACAGGAGTTTGAAATTGCCAAGTAGGCAAATATGTCCTGCTTAAATTGGGTTAATTAGAAGAAGGTTCTGTGACACGACCATAAGTAATTCGATACTTTTTTCCTTTATTGGAAATATTTCGTGCACGCGCGGCTTCAATACGCTGGCGGATTAATTCTTTTTCTGCAGATCTTCGCTGCTCATTTTGCAAAAACTCAGCAATCATTTGCTGTTCGTAATAAGTGGGGGGATAAACTTTGGGTTTCTTTTCTTGTGCCCGTTTGAGGTTTTGATTGTGGAGTATGACAAAGCATTGATGGGTTTCTTCTTTGGTGGCAGGGCGTAAGCAATTTTTAAAATTTTGTGGTTTAGGTGCTGCTTGAGAGTAAGCATCAGGAGCAAGGGTTAAATAAATGAATAAACAAAGAATGATAATAATTGATTTTTTTATAAAATATGGAATTGCAACGTGCATGCTGTTTCTATTTGTTGGTTATGGAACTCTTTTGAACTCGGCATCATTGTATGCTCAGAATGCAATAAATGTGTCTTCAGAAACAAATACAAGTAATAAAACACAAATAAGTATAAATCAATCCAACATTAGTCAAAGCGTTCTTCAGCTTGCTCGACAAAATGTGCGAGATACCAAAAAAAAACCTGTCAAATTGAGTGCAAAAGAAATTATTGTTGGGCGTACACTAGAGCAGGTGATCCGTGATCAAAAATTATTACAGGAGCAGCAAAGTAAAACAGGGAAAAGTATTGTGGAGATGGTGGCAAAGCTACAACCGGAAGCTAATAAAATAATGAAAAGTATTGTGGAACAAAAAAAACAAAATATTGCAAATGCTCAAGCGCAAGCCAGACAAGAACAAGCCGCAGAAATTGCCCGTCAAAATTCTGAACTCCAGCAAAAAATGGATAGATACTTTAGAAATGTTTTAAAAAACTTGCCTCAAAAAGGAAAGCATACCAATTACACGGCCTACATCAAAAGCTTTAAGCCAATTACCAGAAAGTAACCTACCTTTTTAGTGTTCCTAATTCCATTCTTTATTTGCCAATATTATATGAAAAAAAAACGAGTTGCTGTTGCAATGAGTGGTGGTGTGGATTCTTCTGTAGCGATTGCCTTATTACAAGAACAAGGATACGACATCATTGGTATTCATATGAAGCTTGCAGACACTTCCTTTGAAGAACGACAAAATAAAAGCTGTTGTTCGCTCGATGATGCTTTGGATGCGCGTGCTGTGTGCAGTCGTTTGAAGATTCCGTTTTACGTGATCGATTTTAAAGAACAGTTTAAAAAAAATGTAATTGATTATTTTGTGCAGGAGTATGTGGATGGGAGAACACCCAATCCCTGTATCATGTGCAACATGAAAATTAAAAATAAATTTTTGTTAGAAAAAGCAAACGAGCTGGATTGTGAGTATTTAGCAACAGGGCATTATGCACGTATCATTGAGGATCCTTTGAAAAAGAGGTTACAAATTGTTAAGCCTGATGATTTATATAAAGATCAAACTTACTTTTTGTACGGAACGCTATCCAGTGAGTTACCAAAATTGCTGTTTCCTTTGGCTGATTATTCTAAGCCAAAAGTTCGTCAGATTGCTGCTCAATTTGGATTGGTTTCTGCGGAAAAACCAGATAGTCAGGAAATTTGTTTTGTACCGCAAAATTATCGTGATTTTATTGCAAACCAATTGAAGGATTCGCCAAAACCAGGCAACTTTGTTGCAACTTCTGGTGAAATTTTGGGAGAACACCAGGGGATTCCATACTACACTGTGGGGCAACGGCGGGGATTGGGCATAAGTGGTAGTGAACCATACTATGTAATCCGTTTAGACAAAGCAACAAATGAAATTGTCGTAGGGCATTTAGAAGAAACTTATGTCAGTGAATTTGGAGTATCGCAGGTAAATTGGGTTTCTATTGACCCTATTCAGGAGTCTATTGATGTGACGGTTAAATTGCGTTATTCTCACTTGGGAACAAGCGCTGCTGTTATTCCCCAAAGTCATAATAGGGTTCAGGTAATATTGAAAAACCCTGATCGATCAGTGACCCCTGGGCAGGCTGCAGTTTTTTACCATGAAAATATTTTGTTGGGCGGAGGCTGGATTGATTTTGTCAAATGAAAGAGTTTAAACCATGAATTTAGTATTAATTGGATTTATGGGTGTTGGTAAAACTACCATTGGTCGAAAATTAGCAAAACGTCTTGGCTATCATTTTCTTGATATGGATGAGCAGATAGAAATTGAACAAAAGTGTAGCATCCCAGAAATTTTTGCGGAACAAGGAGAAGCTTATTTTCGTAAGTTGGAAACGAAATTATTGCAGCAGTTGGTTTCAGTACAAAATACTGTTGTAGCGACAGGAGGGGGAGTAGTCACGGCAAAAGATAATTTTGAATTAATGAAAAAAATTGGAACAGTGATCTATTTAGATACACCTGTTGAAAATATCATAGACCGGGTCAAACGCTCTCAGAATCGTCCCTTATTGCAAATAGAAAATCCAGAAGAAAAGATCCATTCACTGCTTGAACAACGCATCCCTTTATACAGACAAGCAGACCAGATTATAGAAACAGATAACTTACTCCCGCAGAGAATCATTTCACAAATTATTCGCAGTTTGTAAATTTCTTCAATGGGTTTGCTAAATATGGCCGAGGACAGCTCGGCCACATATGTTTTGGCACTACTTTCTTAAAGAATTAACGTAAGCACCAAGTGCAACAAGTTCTGGGTCATCCCATTTAAATGCTGTTGATTGCATTGGTTTGACCATACAGATCTGAATGATCTGGTCTAAACTGATGATGCCTCCTCCCATTTTAACATAATGTGGCCACGGCTTTGATGTTGTTAAGTCTAAATTTTCTTTGCTGGCGGGGTTGTGGCATACACTGCAGGAAAGGGCCTTGCTCCCACTCAAGTTCGTATTATGAAATAATTTGTTTCCTGCAGCAATAGCATCGGATTTTTTTTTGTAGGGTGACATCTTAAATGTCGATTTGCCGCCACATGGATTACACGGGTTTGCTTTTGAAGCACATGGATTACACGGGTTACATGGGTTTTTCCATTTCTTAGCTGCACATGGATTGCATGGATTTGATTTAGCTGCACATGGATTGCATGGGTTGTTGTGGTCCGAAGTCGTTTGGGTTGTTGGTGTATTTCCATATTGCAGAGTGGTTAGTGCCGTAGCATTTCCAAAAAACCACAACATGGTCATAGCCATCAAAAGACTTGCCCATATTTTTCGTTTTGTTTGATTCATTTTGTCTCCATAATTTGACGATTAACAAAATAATTCTATTTTCTTCCCTCTGACTAACTTTCTATCTTCTCTGTCAGAGAGATACTGTGACATAGATGTAGAAAATACGAAGGGATTCTTACAATCTTTTCAATGAATATTAATTTTGTTGCAAATTTTTTAGTAATTTGGTCCATTTGCTGTAGCGTGTGTTCTAATTTTTTGATGGGCAGCTTTGAGTCTTAAAAGATAGTAAGATTATGAAATTTGTGACGACTACAAAACGAGTTCTAATTTGCCGAAAAAATTAATTGTTAATGGAGAAAGTTTTGAAATGGGCAATGAATTGTGAAGAAACCGCACGGAGAATTTCTTTGTCATTAGACAATGAATTACCATGGATTCAACGTCTGCTTCTCAAAATGCACTTTTATATGTGTGCGGCATGTAGAGAATCTGCCAGACAAGTTCAAGATCTTCATGATGCGTTTCGTCAAATGTCTCATCCATTTGAGCAAAATGAATCTATTCATCTGCCTTTATCCTTTAAACAACATATTGTTGACGAACTCAAAAAACACCAGTAGCGTTATCTCGTTCTGGATTATTCAGTGCTAATGAATTGCTGAAAATAATCAAAGCGTTTTTGGTAATAATCCATACCTGCTTCTGGAGAGATTCCTTTTCCCTGTTGGGCTAATCTTAATGCTTGGTGAGCGGTTTGAAAGGCTTGCTGATAATTTCCATTTTTCAAATAACTTTCTGCAAGAGTGTCTAAGATAAACGCGGCTTCTTCCTGTTTTACTGCTAAAAGAGCAAGTGCGAGGGATTCTTCAATTTTTTCCGGATAATCATCAAAGTGAGTGACCAATAACCAGGCTAAATTATTCAAGACGAGAGTATCATGTGGTGTGATATCTAAGAGTTTACGATAAATGGGTTCTGCTTGATCAATACGGTCATTAACTTGATAGCGAATTGCCAAGTCTGTCATCTGCCTCAATAAGATTGGGTTTTCAACGCTTTGTTCTTTCAGTAATTGTAATTTTTCAGGGAGAAGAAATTCAAAAATTTCTAACTGAATTTTTTCAGACATGACAGAAGAATTGAGTCCTATTAACATCATGACCAATACAATACAGGTCGCTTTTATAATCGAAACTCGTTGATGGTGCTGCTTGGCCAACTCTGGAGAAATGGTACAATCAGACAAAAATTGTAAACGCTGCTGAATTCCATAGTGGTGCCAGTTGTTTTCTTCAGGATCAATTCCGTTCAACCATGCTACTTTCAATAACGCTTGTTTGATAGGCATGAATCCTGTGCGTTCTAATGAGTTACAGTCGGCCTGCCTTTCAAAATTTCTACTTAAGAATCCCAATACAATTCGGAAGAATAATAAAAGTTCCAGGGCTGTTAAAATAGCATAGGGCCAAATGGATGATTCTAAAAAATAAAGCCACTGGAATCCATACAGGATATGATAAGTTAAAATGAGAACTCCATTGAAGGAAATAAAACCAAGAAGAAAAAACAGTAAATGATGTTTTCGGAGATGCCCTGCTTCATGGGCAATCACAGCTCGCAACTCTTCACTAGACAGGTTGTCTACAAGTTGTTGACTAATTAATAAATAGCGGCATCCTGGGATAAATCCAATCACTCCAGCAGTTGTTGTGGAAATGATGTGCTCTGGCCATGCAAGAATTTGAGTCACAGAAACCTGGTTTGTCTGAAGTTCTGTAGTGATGAGGTGTTTAGTGCTTTTTAAACGCAGAGGGGTCGCACCCCAGCAAGTAACCATGATGAAGGGGCTGGCCATGATCATCGCGAGTAAGCTCAAACAAAAGATGAGGATGTTCTTTGCCCAATCTGGAAAGTCAAAAAGTGAAAATTCTATCACTTGAAGTACCCCAAATTGCAAAGCAACTAAGATCAGGATCGGTAATTGGAGACGAAGGTGGGAAATGATCAGCTTGTACTTTTGAAGAAATGCATTTTTGCTCCATGTGAGAATGGGATCGATACATAGTGAATCTCCTAGCCAGTAAGTCAGCACGAGAGTCAATATACTCAGCTCCGCCTTGATGGAAATATTGTCATAAAATGCTTCAAGTCCCTGATCTAATCTGGTCCAATAGATCATTGTAGCCCAAAGGATTAAAATGATCCATCTCCTTGGAGACAACCTGAGCGCTGATCGTATTCCCAAGTACCTGGAAGAAATTTGTGCAAATAAAGCACTGAATATCAAAAAAGAAAATATTAGAATCCAGGGTGATAAAGGGAAATGCCACTCTGAACGGATGGATACCTGAGAGGTTAATCCCAGAGTGATGAAAGCGATGATGAGTGGTAAAAAAGGAATGAACATATAAGCGAGTTTTACCGGATGTCGCTAATAGAGAATGCACCAATAAATCGGTCTCCGACATCTGGGCTGCTAGTATTGGATACCAGTGCCTGCTGGAAGATTCGTATCATTTCGTCTAGTTCGGCTTCAGCATCTTTCCAATTGACAAGCCCATTGGCATCTGTTTGCGCATATACTTGAGCACAAAATATCCAGTTGTTTCGATGCCATGTTAGGACAGAATAGTTTTGAAATCGAAAAAACCAGTGCCCTCCATCTCCAAGATTGTTTTGTATAGAATGTTCCATGGAAAGGTTGGTAAAAGTGGAAATATTTTTCCAAAATTGGAACGAGTTTTCTTTAGATGAAAATTGCATGATTTGTAATTCAATGGGGTAATGATTTTTTTCATAAGTCCATTTTTGTGCAAATCGTATTTGCTCTTTTTGAAAAAGAAATTCTAGAAAATTTGGTATCTTAAAACTCAATAATGGTGATCTTCCTTGCTCAAGGATTCGATGTAGCCTCAATTCTTGAGCAATCCGGGTTAGGTGTTCCAAGTTGTTGGGAACAATACGCTGAAAAGTTAAGTAGTGCTGACTAATACTGATGAAACGCAGCGGCGGTTCAATAGAATTTTGGTAACGATGTATCATACCATGTAAATTAGCATGGTCAGATAATGCTAACGATCCTCCTATCTGAGTGATATCTCCAAAAATATCAGCATTGGATTCGACGGTAATATCTCCTCCTGAAAAAGTGATGCCCTGGTGCAAAAGGCTGTTTTCGCCAATAACAAGATCACAACCGACAGCAAAAATTTGCCCTGTGACTTCTGCTTGAATGATTAATGATGAATTGTTACAAGTCACATCTTGGGCAATAACTTCTTCTGAAAGAATGTAAGGAGAAGATATTTGCCAGCTTTTGAGGTCTTCAGCTATCGCTGCTTTAGAAGACAAAGCTCCAATGGTAATTGCCAATACACTTTGCAAGATCAAAAAAGCTATCGAGCGATTGAATGGAGGCAAAACAATGCATGTTTGCTTGGACAAACACATGTGGGACATCATGGATAAATTAGAACGATGCTTTTTGTTCAACAATTGCCAGCTCTGAAGAAAAATTTATACCAGGAAATGAAGTGTGAGCATATTCTTTAGGTAAACGGGTTCCTATTGAGATGGTTGAATAATTACCGTCTGATTTATTTTCAATAGAAATGCCAAACTGTTCATTTGTCCAAATAATTTGTTTGTACGCCGATGGAGGACCAAATGGTTTTCCTGCTTCAATTTCAGATATTTGATGATTCATGGTTAAATTTGAAGTGACATTAAGAAAAGTGGGTTGTGAATTTACAGAAATGCTTTGTTTCCACCATAATGACATCCCGATCAGTACCGCTACAACTGCCGCAGCTGCGAGACCTTTCCTCCATTGTACAAAATTGATTGAATGAGATGTTCCGTTAACTTTTTGTTCGATTTGCTCCCACATTTCCAGGTTTGGGAGTTTGCTTACCGCATTTTTTTCTAATTGGAGGTAAAGCTCTAAAGATTTATCCAGATAATTTGCTTCTTCGTAACATGTTTGACAGGCATCTAAATGAGACTTCCATTGTTCTGAACCCAAAAGATTAGGAGACGTAATGGCGGAAGCTTGCAAAGATTTTGTATGTTTACAGGGCATGGCGTCTACCTTCTTCCGAGGAGTGAGTTTCAAAAAATGGAACTAATAATTCTTTCAACTGGATGCGTGCATAATGTAAACGTGATTTGACGCTTCCAATAGGAATCTCTAAAATTTCTGCAATTTCTTGTACAGAGAGATCTTCTTGATAATGCAGGTGTAAAACAATGCGATGATTATCGCTCAATTTGCTCATGGCCTCCTGGATCAAAGCCTTGGTTTGCGCATTCAGTACTAAGTGTTCTGGGGAATTTTTATTGTCAAAGACAACAAAAGTCACCTCTGAACCATCTGGGAAAGATGAGCCTTTATCAATAAGAGAGGTCCAGCGGTTTTTCTTTTTGAGGTAACGCATGGTTTCGTGGACGGTAATTTTGTAAAGCCATGTTTTGAACGAAGCATCACCTCGAAATTTATTCAATCCCCGAAAAACAGACAGAAATACATTTTGAACAACATCCGGCACGCCCTGATTATTTTTCATGATCGAGTAAGATAGACGGCCCACAGAAGCTTGGTGCTTTTTTACAAGAACCTCAAAAGCTGCTTTGTCTCCCTTTAGGTGTGCTTTAATCAGAATTTTATCGTCCATAGAATACCAATCTGGTGTCGTTGGTATTGCTGAATACGACATAAACCATCCCTCTAGAATATGTGAACTTTATTTCTGTCTGATGAGAAAAATAATCCCTCTGGCCTTATAGACTAATATTTAGGATTTTGGTTCAAATTTCTCAAAAAAACCTTTGCTTTTACTAGAGATTAGGAGGTTTGTGTCTTCTTCAGTAAGATTATCATCTATAAATTAGATTACTTTCTCATGTGTAAGAAAGCAAGGACTGATCCATCTTATATTATATGTATATTCGTATTTATTTATTCCATCCAAATTGCTCCAGAAATCTGGAAGGTCTTTTGGTTTATATTGTAAGTGATCTGTTTCCCTAATATTGTATCTTCAAAATAGTGGATGTCTGCATTTTCAGGGATATGGAGAATTCCTTTATTGTAGTGATAAACAGCTCTTTCTGTATTCAGTCCCATTTCTAACTTTCGAGTCATTTTTACATCTGTTGTCAATGTCACGACTTCATTTTTCCAGTCGACTTCTCCCTCGTTGGCAGAAACGATGATATCGACTTCTTGTTTTTCAGGATATTTGGGGTCATATACAAAGATTTCAACATCGGTTAAAATAACAATATCTGTATCTTTTTTTACAGAGGCTTTTTTTCCCAGGAGTTTCCAACGTTTTTCGGTTAACCAATGTTCTTGAATTTCGACATTATTGAGTTGGAGAATATATTCTTGTTGTCCAGTTTCTTCAATAAGTGTATCTTCTGAAAATGAAAAAAACAAATAAGATAAAAATCCCCCTAATATCAATAAAAGAAAAATTTCGATTTTGTGTTCTCGAAGAATGCTCGATGTTGAGTAGGAATTAGGCATGAGACTTCCATGTGGAAACAAACATGTATGTCTAAAACGGATGGAGGATGATCTTTTGACTACAAAAATTCATCCAATGGAATCGCTTCTTCAATCAACATAACAGGAATATCTTCTCGGATAGGATAGAGATATTTTTTGTCAGCACGCATCAACCCTCCATCGATATTTTCTTTTACAGGTTCTTTGTTACGGTTGAGAAGGTTGCCTTCTTTGATTTTTTTGTTAATTTTCTCAATGAGTTCTTTTTCTACTAAAGAAACTGTTTCTTTAGTTTCTGGGCAGGCTAAAATGTTAAGCAACTCTTGATCGATCATGAAGATTTCCTTTCTAATTCATCATGTCAACTTGTTGTTGATATTTTTCTGTGCCTGTAGGCGTTGGATACTTGGTATTAATGCAGGCTGTACAGAGTTGGTTTTTTGGAAATCCAATTGCTTGAACTAAGCGATCAATAGTTAGAAATTTTAAGCTGTCTGCACCAAGTTCTTTTGCCATGGCATTCAATGTTTTTTTTGAATGCTTGAGTGGTTGACCAGGCTGCCAAAACTTAGTGGCAAATAATTCTTGTACTGTCGGAATATTGATTCCATAAAAGCATGGTGCAATAATAGTAGGGCATGCAATGCGGACATGGATTTCCTGGACTTTGCCTCGTATTCGTAGATCTTCGATAATCGTTTTTAACGTGACAGCACGTACCAAAGAATCATCAACTAAAAATACTTTCTTGCCACTCAGTAATTCGCGGATAGGTGTAAATTTTCGCCGAATCACAGCCTGTCGGTTTCCTCCTTCAATAAAGGTGCGTCCAACATAGCGATTTCGCGCCAACCCTTCAATTACTGGGATACCAAGCTTAAACCCAAAGGCATTGCCTGCTATTTTTGCAGTTTCTGGAATGGGAACCACTCTAGCATTTATATCGTATTTCTCATCTTCCATTTCTGCCAGCAGCCTGCCCATCAATCTGCGGGCTTTGAAGACTGAACGACGATCCAGGTTTGAAGCCAAGTTTGCAAAATAAACCCATTCAAAATGACAATGTGCAGTTTTTTTCTTTTTATGGTAGCGCTCAATTTGGTAGCCCCCTTCACGGGTTGCTATTAATAAAGTTCCTGGTTCTATATCTTGATAATCCACACCCATCCGATTGAGTACAATACTTTCAGAAGAAACAACCAGTAAATTATCTTTGATGCCATAGCAAAGGGGTTTGATGCCGAGAGGGTCACGCATAACCACTAAATCTCCGCAAGCATTTAAGAAAGCGATTGTAAAGGCTCCATCAAAGATTTTAGACAAAGAAGCAAAGACTTCTTTATAACTTTTTCGGCCATCTCCTCTTAGCTCCCTGTTGATAAAATGCATCATCACTTCTGTATCTGTATTATAAGTGATGTTGTATTCGCTTGCGATCAACTGTTTTTTTAGTACATCAAAGTTGGCAAGATTTCCATTAAAACAGAAAGAAAACCACTTCCATTTGCGTCCATGAACGCGCTCAAAAGGCTGAGCAAAATCGAGATTTTCTTGACCGCTTGTTGCATAACGGACATGTCCAATTGCAGCAGTGCCTTTAAAACGCTTCATCAAATTGTCATATTTTTGAGAATTGTATAAGCGAAAAGCCTGTTCAACAGAACCTAGCCCCTTGTGAGTTTGCAGCAGCCTGTCTCGTTTTGGATTGTAGCTGGTAAGACCTGCGCTCAGCTGACCTCGATTTTGAATGTCTAGCAAAACATCTGGAACATACTTTGCTGCATTGACAGGTTTTGCGGTTGCTTGATCCAGTTGATAAACGGCAACAATACCGCATTCTTCATGAAGTGCTTCAGGCATTGCATTTTTTTGAAAAATTAAAGAAATAAACTTTTCATATAGAAAGTAGAAATCCAAAGAACTGAACTATTTGAACAAAAGTAGCAGAGTTTTATGATTTTTACACCATCTATAAAGCAAGAGTCTCAAATATTTTGTGATCAGGAAGATGGAGTTGCGTTGGCGCCTGATTTAGAAATGTGTCAAGACTTATTCTGAGAGGTAAAGCACGCATCTAATAATTGGCGAGCTGCAGCAGTGGGATGCATCTTTCCGATCTGGATGGCTTCTTCAAGTGGTTTTATCAGCTGCTGCACTTCAGGATGTTGTTGAAATCGAAATTTCAAATCTTCTTCAATCAATGTCCACAGCCAATTGCGAGCTTGATTTTGCCTCTGTTTTATCCACTCTCCAGATTCAACCATTTTTTTCTGGTAGTCTAATATATTGACCCAAACGTCATCGATACCTGTTTTTTGTAAAGCACTGCATTTTAGAACTTTAGGAACCCAGGCTGCTTTTGGAGGT
Source organism: SAR324 cluster bacterium (assembly GCA_015231885.1). Classification (GTDB taxonomy): domain Bacteria; phylum SAR324; class SAR324; order SAR324; family NAC60-12. The sequence continues at coordinate 15,562 of JADGAT010000060.1, read as the reverse complement.
CTTAAAAAATGTAAGGCGCGTGTGTATTCCATCGCAGCCTGTTTGGCTTTGAGCTCATTGTCACCGTCGGCCTTATTAACTGTAATCAGATCGGCAATTTCTAAAACTCCTTTTTTAATACCCTGTAGTTCATCTCCAGCATTTGGGAGCATCAGAACTAAAAAGCAATCTACCATGGAAGAAACTGTGGTCTCGGATTGTCCGACACCAACAGTTTCTACGATGATGACATCGTATCCCGCAGCTTCGCAAACCATGATAGTTTCTTTGGTTTTTCGAGCGACCCCGCCCAGCATCCCACCGGATGGTGAAGGACGGATAAAAGCACCCTCATGAGCAGAGAGAAGCTGCATCCGGGTTTTGTCTCCCATGATGCTTCCTCCTGAAATGGGACTGCTTGGATCAATAGCAAGTACAGCTACACGATGTCCTTGTTCAATTAAGTACAATCCAAAGGTTTCAATAAAAGTACTTTTGCCCACACCTGGCACTCCAGTAATCCCAATGCGGATCGAGTTGCCGGTGTATGGCAGCAATTTTTCAAGAATTTGCTGCCCATGCTCAAACTTTTTAGGCAATGTGCTTTCGAGGAAAGTGATTGTTTTTCCAACAAAGCGACGATTGCCTGCCTGAATTTCTTTGACGTACTTTTTGATCGGATGCTTCATGCGGCTTTCTTTTGAATTGCTTGGATCACTTCAGTCGCAGCACCAGGAATAGCAGTACCAGGACCAAAAATACATGCAACTCCTTTGTCATACAAGAAATCATAGTCTTGAGGAGGAATCACACCACCTGCGACAACAACAATGTCTTCTCCACCTTCTTTTTTAAGAGCTTCTATCAAGGCGGTGACTAGAGTTTTGTGTCCTGCTGCTTGACTGGAAACGCCAATGACATGAACATCATTTTCTACTGCCTGACGCGCAACTTCGTCAGGAGTCTGGAACAATGGGCCGATATCTACATCGAAGCCCAAGTCAGCAAAGGCTGTTGAAATAACTTTGGCTCCTCGATCATGACCATCTTGTCCAATTTTAGCGACCAAGATACGTGGGCGTCGCCCTTCTGTTTTGGCGAATTCATCAATTGTTGCTTTTGCTGCATCAAATGCTTCATCACCTTGAAAACCACTGCTGTATACTCCAGAAATCGATTGAATGGGAGCACTGTAACGTCCATATTCCTTCTCTAAAGCACTTGAGATTTCACCAACAGTTGCACGGGCTCTTGCTGCATCAACCGATAAAGCAAGTAAATTGCCTTTTCCGGATGCTGCTGCCTGAGTTAAGGCATTCAAACATGCATCTACTTTGGATTGATCACGTGTTGCTTTGATTTTTTCCAATCGGGCCAGCTGAGATTCTCGAACAGCGGTATTATCTACTTCAAGCAGATCGACGGGGTCTTCATGATCCAGGCGGTATTTGTTCACCCCAATAATCGGTTCCGTTCCTTGGTCGATTCGGGCTTGCCGTTTTGCTGCAGATTCTTCAATACGGAGTTTAGGCAGTCCTTTCTCAACGGCTTTGGTCATCCCACCAAGCTCATTGACTTCAGCCAATTGTTTTTCTGCTTCTGAGACCAGTGAAGCAGTTAGAGCCTCCATAAAGTAGGAACCTCCAAATGGGTCAATCACATGGGGAATGCCTGCTTCTTCCTGAATGATCAATTGAGTATTCCGGGCAAATCGGGCAGAGGCATCTGTTGGGAGTGCCAGTGCTTCATCAAAGGCATTGGTATGCAAAGATTGAGTGCCGCCCAATGCTGCTGCCATAGCTTCGATGGTAGTACGGATGATGTTGTTATAAGGATCGGCCTCTGTTAAACTCCATCCAGAAGTTTGGCAATGGGTGCGCAATTTCATGGATTTATCGTTTTCCGGGTTGAATGATTTGATCAATTTTGCCCATAGATAACGAGCTGCCCGCAATTTGGCAATTTCCATGTAGAAATTCATCCCAATACCAAAGAAAAAGGAAAGGCGAGGAGCAAATTGGTCAATTTTCATTCCTTTGTCTAATGCTAATTTTACATATTCTACTCCATCTCCCAAGGTGAATGCCAATTCTTGAACAGCATTACCCCCGGCTTCTTGAATGTGGTAGCCACTGATACTGATGGAATTGTAGCGAGGCATGTGCTGGCTGGTATACTCGATAATATCTCCCACAATCCTCATGGAAGGAGTTGGCGGATAAATGTATGTGTTCCGCACCATAAATTCTTTTAGGATGTCATTTTGTATAGTCCCAGTCAATTTCTCCTGGGAAACGCCCTGTTCTTCTGCTGCAACAATATATCCTGCTAAAATCGGTAAAACCGCACCATTCATGGTCATAGAAACGGACATTTCATCTAATGGAATACCATCAAAAAGGATTTTCATATCTTCAACAGAGTCAATTGCCACTCCCGCTTTTCCCACATCTCCTACCACTCTAGGATGATCCGAGTCATAACCTCGGTGGGTTTTTAAGTCGAAAGCGACGCTTAAACCTTTTTGGCCTGCTGCTAAATTTCGGCGATAAAACGCATTGGATTCTTCTGCTGTTGAAAATCCAGCATATTGGCGAATTGTCCAGGGGCGACCCGCATACATGGTTGCCTGAGGGCCGCGTGTGAACGGAAAGATACCAGGCAGAGTATTGACGTTTTCCAACTTTTCCAGATCGTCTGCAGTATAAAGCGGTTTAATTTCAATTCCTTCTGCAGTGTGCCACTGGATGTCTGAAAGCGATTTATTTCTTAGTTCTTTTTGAGCAATTTTTTCCCATTCTGTTAAAGATGTCATGGGTTCCTCCAAATTGTATTGTGTAAGTGAACAAATCAAATTTTTTTCTCAAAAACCAGATGTAGTGTACGTTTTCTCGGAGACGAGTCAAGCCTTTATGTTCTGAAAAATGGCATGTTTTTCATTGACAGATCCAGGATTTTTGGCTTTTTCAAGAAATTGGCCAGATTTTTGTATAACTTCTGTAGACATTAAGGATGGTTTTTCATACTTTTTTCAAGATGAGGATATATGCAAATTCCCCCAAAGGCAAACCAAGCCCAAACAAATGCGACCAAGGCCGCTAAACATCAAAAGCCCATACAAAAGCCTGCTGTTGCACAATCAGCTGCCCAAGCATCAAAAATCACTAAGCAAAAGCTTGCTCAACAACCTGCAGGCACATCCAACCTGAAAGGAATAAAAAATAATGCTGCTGCAATAGCCCCACGGTCTTACGCAATGGTCATTTCTAGTTATGAAAACGTGTCACGCAATAGTGAGGTTACTGGTGATTCGGCAGATCAGCTGGGGAAAACGATTGCAAACCGGATTAAAGAGCTAAATTCTCATGCTCGTCGTGATATTCAAGAACTACCTGAGTATAAAAAATTGAATATCGACGATATTGACGAATTGGGAGAAGAAATTGCGGACATGTTGACAGAAGAAGACAATTCGATGAAAGCTTTTGCTTTCTTGAAAAATCCTACTTTTGCAGGCCTGATGGATTCATCAGAAAATGTTCATCGCTCTTTTGCTGAAATGATGCAGGATAATGGCGAAGAAAAATTGTTGTTTGGCGCATTACAGATGGTTTCAACAGTAAATAAATCTAGTACTCCACCGGAAAATCCGGGCTTTGTAGATACAAGAGCCTGATGTTTTCTCCTCTTTACGGCCTTGAGACCTGTTGTTGGAGGGTCTTGAGGTCGGAAAAATTCTTCCTCCCCCTTTTTCTTGTTTTCTTATAACTGTTTCAAAAATGTTTCTAGTTGATCACATCCTTTGACTAAGTTGGGAAAGAGATGTTGAGTTGCTTCTGGAGTCATATTTTCTATTCCTGGAAATTCATTCAATACTTTTTCTCCATCATAATCTACGGAAGCCACACGGACTCCTAAATTAGTTGCAGGAAGATAAAAATCAGACGCAGGCAAAAAGGCAACATTTGCTTCTTGCAGCATTGTATTGGCGATTTGAGCGCTTGTAATAATTCCTTGAGCCTTTAAGGAATGGCCATAGTTGTTAAAGTCGGGAAATAAATAAAATCCGCCTTCTGGCTTCGGACAGTTGAGATGCATATTTACAAATCGTTGGTGCAAGTACTCTCCTGTGAATTGATGAATGGATGTACATTTTTCTATTTCACTTCGGAGCTTTTCGTAGGACTCGTAAGCCGCTAATCCAGCGTACTGAATGGGAGTACTGACGGCACTAAAAGTTTCACTGATTAATGATTTCAGTGCCTGGAGGACATGGTCCATAGTAGGGGGAATCATAATGATTCCCAAGCGGTAGCCTCCTGCTGAAAAAGCCTTGGATAAGCCCCCAGTGACAATAGTGCCTTCTGGATAGTAGTGGGCAATACTATAATGCGAGTGTCCACTGTAATTTAACAATGAATAGATTTCATCACAAATTGCAATCACGTGATAAGCACGACAGATTTCAGCGATTTCTTTGATTTCACTTTCTGTATGGTAGCCTCCGGTTGGATTATTTGGATTGTTGAAAATGAGAATTTTTTGTATTTCTCCATAGCGATGGCAAATCTCATCGAGCTCCTCAGCCTGTAATCGATATCCATTTTCTCTTTTTGTTAAAATGGGTACAATTTTTTTGCCTCGAATGGCTGCTTGGGGGCCGTAGCTAACCCAACTGGGTGCTGGAATGAGAAGGGGGCCCTCCAGTAAATAAACAATTTGGAAAATCAGCTCTTTGCTGCCTGGTCCGATACAAACAAAATCTGATGTAAATTCGTAACCGAATTCTTTGGAGTAAAATTTAGAAACAGCTGCCGTTAGCTCTGGTAAACCTTGAGTGGGTAAATAATCTTTTTTATCGGAGTTGTCTTGTAGTGCTTTTTGAATGATTTCGGGTACTGGAAAGGGTGATTGACCAAATCCAAAGTGATAGATTGTTTTACCCTCCTTCCTTAATGCTTTGACTCGTTGGTTAATAGCCAGTGTTGCGGACTCTTTTACATTCAGGACCTGTGGATTGATGGAAAGTGGTTTCATGATTGGAGTAGCAAAGGGGGTGAAATGGATGAATTAGCTGGTTTAAGAACGAATTACCATCACAGAAACTTTAGCATGTTCTACAACTTTAGAGGCAACAGAGCCTAGTAAGATGTGTTCAATTCCATCATGATGGCTTTGCAGCACAATCAAATCAGCTTGGATATTTTTTCGGCACTTCAATATTTCTTTGTATGGCTCGCCAACAGCAATATGCAATGTTGCTTTCATCTCTTCTGGAATATGAGCTGCTGTATATTCTTTTAATTTTAATTTTACGGCTCCGATTGCTTTTTCAATGGAATCCTCAGGAAAAAAAGATGCGACCATCGGCATGTTGAAACCTGGAATGACGGTAATGATGTGCAGCTCTGCCTGATGTAGACGTGCTTGTTCAACAGCAACATGCAACGCCTTATTTGCAAATGACTGCTCGTTGAGGTT
>JADGAT010000060.1:0-10004 GCA_015231885.1 SAR324 cluster bacterium | reverse complement strand
CAACGGGAAAAATAATTTTTTTGAACATGATTTATTCCTATCAGAATTTTATGCTGTCTGAGGTTCCTGTGCTATAAATCAAATCTTGGTGGACTTTTCTCCGTTGCTGTAAAAATCTTAACAATCCCAACAACAATAGACCAGGAATGAACATCAGCTGCTTGGGAAGACGGTCGGACTCCACCTCCACATTCAGAATCTCCCAATCAAAATCCAAGCCAGCTTTCTGAGCTTCACTTCCAAAAGCGACATTGTCCAGAATTACCTTATTTTCAGTAAAAACTAATTCTAAACCGGCTTCGTTAAGCCGTTTCCTGCCCGGACCGGCAGCACCCACAGGCAATAATACCGTTTTTTTTACTTCTTTGCCATCCAGTCTTTCTCCTTTTACATTGATTCTTAATTTGCCATTTTCAGGTGTTTTTTGGGCAATCGATTCAATTTTGGTTGCGGACATTTGTTCAAAGGGGGGAAAAACTTCATCCCAGAAAAAACCAGGGCGGAAAAGAATAAAGGCAACCAGGCATAAAGCGAGGGATTCCCACAATTTATTTTTGACCAGCCAAAATCCCTGTGTTGCTGCAGCAAAAATTAACATGGCAACAATCGCTCCAAAGATCGTGGCTAAAAGTTCAAATATATGGTCAATTCCAATCAGCAGGAGTTGTGTGTTGAAAATAAACATAAAGGGCAGAATAGCAGTACGGATATCATAGGTAAATCCCTGGATTCCGGTTTTAATCGGATCGCTTTTTGCTATTGCGGCTGCAGCAAATGCAGCCAATCCCACTGGGGGTGTGTCATCGGCAAGAATTCCAAAATAGAACACAAACAGATGCACTGCAATTAAAGGAACGATCAGGCCATTTTGAGCTCCGAGAGTGACGATCACAGGTGCCATCAATGTAGAAACTACTATATAATTTGCTGTTGTTGGTAGGCCCATCCCCAAAATCAAACTGATGACGGCAGTAAAAATCAGCATTGCCAGGACGTTTCCCCCGGAAATAAATTCTACAAATTCGGTCATTACCAAGCCAATACCGGTCAAAGTCACGGTCCCAACCACAATTCCGGCCGTGGCCGTTGCCACTCCAATTCCGATCATATTTCTTGAGCCGGCGACAAACCCTTCCATTAGCTCCTGAAAACCTCCTTGGATATCTGAGGCAAGGCTCATTTTTCCATGAAAAAAAGCTTTTAGCGGACGTTGTGTGAGAACAATAAACACCATAAACACAGATGCCCAGAATGCTGACAATCCTGGCGAAAAACGCTCAACAACCAGACACCATACTAACATAACAATGGGTAACAGGAAATGCAGGCCAGCTTTTACAGTGGGACCAGTTTCTGGCAATTCAACAACTTCTGCATTGGGATCATCCATTTTCAATTCAGGATATTTTGCCCCATATTTTAATAACAAGACATAAATGATCATGGTGATGGTTCCAACTATTGCAATAGCACCAGCACCGAAAAGAGTCTTTATCCAGCCGATTCCGTAATAAACAATAGCGCTCAGGATAATTAATCCCAGAATAGTGCCGACAAATGAAAGGAAACTTTGTGCCAGAGTTGGCTTATGGCGTCGTGGCAAGCCCTGCATATTGGCTTTTAATGCTTCCAGATGCACGATATAAACCAGGGCAATATAAGAAATCAATGCTGGTAGAATCGCATGGGTGATCACTTCTATATAAGAAATACCAACATACTCAACCATCAGAAAAGCAGCGGCTCCCATAATTGGAGGGGTCAACTGGCCGTTCGTTGATGCAGCCACTTCTACGGCTCCTGCTTTACTGCCGGGGAAACCCACACGTTTCATCAATGGAATGGTGAAGGTTCCTGTTGTGACAACATTGGCAATGGAAGATCCAGAAACCAATCCGCTTAAACCTGAAGCAACAACAGCAGCTTTGGCAGGGCCGCCACGCATATGTCCTAACAGAGAGAAGGCTACTTTGATAAAGTAGTTTCCAGCACCCGCTTTATCCAGCAAGGATCCAAATAATACAAAGAGAAAAACAAAACTGGTAGATACTCCAACAGCAACTCCAAACACTCCTTCTGTACCCAGCCATTGGTGAGACATGGTTTTAGAAAAGCTGGCACCTTGATGAGAAATCACATCCGGCATATAAGGTCCAAAAAAAGTATAACACAAAAAGATACTTGCCACGACCATGAGCGGAGGCCCTAGAGCCCGACGGGTTGCTTCTAGCAATAAAAGCATTCCTGCTCCTGCAACCACGAGATCAAGCGTGGTGGGATTACCGGGGCGGTTTGCTAACTGTTCATAAAATAAATAAATATAACTGGTGCAAAATGCTCCAACTATTGCCATTACCCAATCCTGTGGCGGAATATGGGTTCTGGAAGATTTTTTAAAAGCAGGATAGGCTGTATAGGTGAGAAATGTTGCAAAAGCGAGGTGGATGGAGCGAGCCTCTGTGTCGTTGAATACTCCGAAATGGAGTAAAAAAGGGAGAGGAGAGGCATACCATAACTGGAACAATGCCCAGGCCAAAGGAACCGCAAATAAAATTTTACCAGGAATGCCTGTAGCAGTACGTGCACCACTATCCGATTCAGCAATCATTGCCTGAAGTTCTTCTTCAGAAACTTCAACGCCTTTTCTTTCTTCTGCCATAGTTGTGTCTCTCGATATGCTTGTGGTGTGAGCTTTTCTCCCAGAATTAAAATACTCCCAATAGGCCGTTCATGCCTAATTGGGAGTAAGTCAAGTGCAAATCTTAATGGATCTTTATTTCAATAGACCGGCTTCCATATAATATTTTTTGGCACCATCATGTAATGGAGCGGACAGACCATCTTTGATCATTTCTTCTTTTTTCAAAACTCTAAATGCTGGGTGCAGCTTTTTGAAATCATCGAAGTTATCAAACACGGCTTTTACTACTTGGTAAACGGTTCTAGCTGGAGTGTTTGCAGTGCTGACAAAGGTTGCCCCGACTCCAAAGGTCACTGTGTCATTTGGATTGCCTCGATACATTCCACCAGGAATTGTTGCTGTTCGGTAATAATCATTGTCTGCAACCAGTTTATCAATTGCTTTGCCTGTTACTGAGACTAAAACACTATCACAGGAAGTGGTCGCTTCTTTGATGGAACCAGAGGGGTGACCTACTGTAAAAACGATTGCATCGACTTTGTTATCACACAGTGCACTGGATTGTTCCGCTGATTTTAACTCAGAAGCTAAAGCAAAATCAGATTTTGTCCAGCCTAATGCTTTCATCACGACTTCCATTGTTCCACGCTGACCCGATCCAGGATTACCAATATTGACTCGTTTTCCTTTCAGATCCATGAAGGTTTTGATGCCTGAATCAGCACGCGCAACAACAGTGAAAGGTTCTGGATGAACCGAAAAAACAGCCCTTAAATCTTTGTTTGCACCGTTATCTTTGAATTTGCTGGTTCCATGGTATGCATGATATTGCCAGTCAGATTGAGCAACGCCCATATCAAGCTCACCGGCCCTAATCGTATTCAAATTATAAACAGATCCCCCTGTACTTTCTACAGAACAGCGAATTCCATGAGTTTTGCGTCCTTTATTGACTAATCGGCAAATTGCACCACCCGTAGGATAGTAGACACCCGTTACGCCTCCTGTGCCAATCGTGATAAATTCAGCAGCTGAAACGTTGATAGCAGTTACCGATAATCCTAATACGGTTGCCATAAGTGCTTTAGCAAACGTTGATAGTATTTTCCTCATACATCCTCCATTATACATATATTTAAATTTTTGGATCAATTAGATTTCTTCAGAAAAAACTCTTTGCTCTCTGAGAAGGTCTAATTACTAAAGAAATTTCTCTCTCGCATAATAAAAAACTGCTTTTTTATGAATAAGAAGTTATTTCTTATCTTTGCCAGACCTACAAACCTTCCCGGATTTTGTCAAGTAGAATCATGAATAAAATTATTCATCAGGCGATCGAAGATTATTTAAAATTGTAATAACTTTGCTAGCCTGTAGAATGATTTTCAAAGTGATCATGTAGTCACATCTATTTGCATTTTGAATAGGAAGTTTATGCAGCACTCCAATCAAAACAAGGATGTTTGGTTTATCATTTTAACATTATTTACCTTGTTGTTCCTCTTATTAGGATTAGGTGCTTCTCCCCTGATCGACTGGGACGAAAACATTTATGCAGAAGCCAGCAGGCAGATGGTCGAGCGCGGGGATTACCTCAACGTGTATATCAATAACTATCCTTTTGCGGAAAAACCACCTTTCTTTTTTTGGGCAGAGTCTGCTAGTTATCACCTCTTTGGGATCAATGAATTTGCCGCCAGATTTCCTTCTGCAATGGCTGGGTTGTTTACTGTTTGGTTGTGTTATTTTTTTGGTAGATGGCTGGAATCTTCACGTTTTGGCATCATGTGGGGACTCATTTATTTGACCAGTTTTTTACCGGGTTTGTTTGCGAGAAGCGCTGTCATTGACCACACTTTCAATTTTTTTATTATGTCAGCAGCCTTTTCTTTATATGCTTATGATGTGGGATATGGCGAATTTTTGTCAAAGAGAAAAGCAGGAAAAAGCTGCTCCAGTTTTAGATACTGGCGGATGCTCACAATTGCCAGTGCTAGTATGGGAATGGCTGTATTGACCAAAGGTCCGTTAGGTGGGGTGATCCCATTAGTCGGATTTGTTGTATACAAATGGTTTTATCGTACTCCTAAAATCTCATTCTTTCACTTTTGCTATTGCGCAGCTCTTTCACTGAGTATTGCGCTTTCATGGTACTTGGTCAATTGGTGGATTCATGGATCTCAATTCATTCTGGGGTTTATTCAATTTCAGCAATCTCTTTTCTCCAAACCATTGGAGGGCCATCATGGACCATTTTATTATCATTTTGCTGTCGCAATCGTAGGATTGTTTCCATGGACTCCATTTCTGCTACTTTTTAAGTTGAAATTAATCCCAAAAGAACACCCTCACATTCGCCCTTTACTCATTTTCAGTGCCGGCTGGTTAGCTTTCGTTTTGGTGCTGTTTTCCTTGGTAACCACAAAACTGCCTCATTATTCTGCATCCATATATATCCCTTTATCGTTCATAGTAGCGTTTTGTTTGGAACAATTTTATCAGAAACAAATGCCCTTACCACGTTGGGTGATTGGAATCTACCTGTTCCTTGGCGGAATATTTGCGGTCTTTTTGATGCTGTTTCCTAAACTTTTTGAAGATTTTATTGAAAAGCAAAAGATTGATTTTGAGCTCTACTGGTCTAACTCAATATACATTAGCGGAATTGGACTGCTTTTAGGAATCTTGGCTGGGAGCATCTTTTTGTTAAAAAGGAAAATCTGGGTGGCAACTTGGGTCATCGCTTTGACGATGCTGGTCTGTACTCAAGGGTTTTGGCGATTTCATGTACCCATCTATTTACAATACATTCAGCAGCCTTTGCTGGAAATGGTTGAGGAAGTTCATGAAAAAGATAGTGAATTGGTGTTTTATCGCTATGTTTCTTTTGCAGCATTGTTTTATGGAAAACGCCCGATTGAGATGCTGCATACGTATAAGTTTCCTGGAAATCCAGAAATTTTGAACACCACGCCGGAACAAGACATATATGTGATTACAGAAAATAAGTATAAAAAAAGACTTAAAAGAGAGCATCCTTTTGTGGAATTTATAAAAGATCAGGGGCTCTTTTCTTTGTTTGTCCTGCCTAAAAAATCGCCATCTCCTGATTAATAGATTAATTTTTGATCATTTTTCACATTTTTGACCAATATGAGAAATGGATTTGATCATAATACTGGTCGCTTGTGTCAATGCCAGCGAAACACTCTATTTATGTTTAAATAACTAATATTATATATTTTTTTAAATAGAAATTAAAAATATAAGAATAACAAATCATAAGAAACAGAAGCTTATAATGAGTCCTAAGAACAAATTGGTATAAATTCTGCTGAAAAGTAAAGGTTTACCAATAGTCCTCCATCAATAAAGTTGATCAAAAAATATTCATAAAGAAGGAAAATGATATGAAGAAAATAATCCCCCACCGTTTGCAGTTGCTGTTTTTTATTTTACTGCTTTCTCCAGCAGTTGCTTTTGCAGAGGAAAGCGAAATTGATACTGGAGATACTGCATGGATGTTAGTGTCTTGTGCGCTTGTATTGTTGATGACTCCAGGACTGGCACTGTTTTATGGCGGAATGGTTCGTTCGAAAAATGTACTGTCCTCATTAATGCATAGTTTTTTTGCCATGGGTTTGATGACAGTTCAATGGGTTGTCATAGGTTACTCTTTAGCATTTGGAAGTGACATTGGAGGTTTTATAGGAGGACTGGACCACCTTTTTCTCAAAGGGGTTGGCACAGAGGCTAGTGGAACTATTCCACACGTAGTTTTTATGCTGTTCCAGGGAATGTTTGCCATCATCACTCCAGCCCTTATTTCAGGAGCAATTGCCGAGCGGATGAAATTTTCTACCTATTGTGTCTTTATTTTGTTGTGGGGGACCTTGGTTTATGATCCTGTCGCCCATTGGGTATGGGGGGAAGGCGGATGGTTGCTGGACATGGGGGCACTTGATTTTGCTGGTGGTACGGTGGTGCACATGTCTTCGGGTTTTTCCGCGTTAGTGCTTGCTTTGATGTTGGGGAAACGTCTGGATTACGGAAAACTTCCTTTTTATCCCAATAATCTGGTTTTTACAGCACTGGGAGGCGGTTTATTGTGGTTTGGATGGTATGGTTTCAATGCGGGCAGTGCTTTGAGTGCAGGAACTTCTGCAGCAAATGCTTTTGCGACAACGCATATTGCTTCTGCAGCAGGAATGGTTTCCTGGGTTTTGGCAGAATGGTGGTTCAGAAAGCAGCCCAGTGTTTTGGGAGCAGCATCCGGTTTGGTGGCTGGACTGGTCACGATTACTCCAGCAGCAGGGTTTGTTTCTCCAATGGGGGCTTTGGTGATGGGCTTGATAGGTGGTGTTGTTTGTTATAGTGCGGTTTTGCTGAAAGGGAATTTGGGATATGATGATTCGCTGGATGCTTTTGGTATCCATGGTGTAGGAGGAATGTTGGGAGCACTGCTGACGGGAGTGTTTGCGGCGACTGCAATTGGCGGAACCTCTGGTGTGCTGGAAGGAAATGTTGCCATCATGGGGCCTCAAATTGCCAGTGTGGTTGCAACCATGATTTATGCAATGCTGGTAACATTTATATTAATTAAAGTGCTTGATGCGACTATGGGTTTGAGAGTGGAAGAAGACCAGGAAAGAGAAGGCTTGGATACAAGCCTGCATGGAGAGCGCGGGTACGAGTTGAATTAAATGTGGAAATGCTTCTGTGGGAAAGTTCCCACAGAAGATTATTGTGTACTACATGCCATAAGTAGCAGCTTTTCCCAGCTCTGCTTCAATTTCCAGCAATCGGTTGTATTTAGCAATTCGATCACTGCGACTGGCAGAACCCGTTTTGATCTGTCCTCCGCCCATTGCCACAGCTAAGTCTGCGATAAACGTATCTTCAGTTTCTCCACTGCGGTGGGAAATGATATAGTTCCAACCGGCTTTACGGCAAAGATTGATCGTTTCAATCGTCTCTGTCACAGTTCCAATCTGGTTCAGTTTGATCAGCACAGCATTGGCTGCATTTTTTTCAATACCGGTTTGCACAAAATCCTTATTAGTGACAAACAGGTCGTCTCCAACGATTTGAACTTTGTCTCCAAGTTGTTCGATTATACTGACGAAGCCGTCCCAATCTTCCTCATTCATTGGATCTTCAATAGAGATGATGGGGTATTTTTCACACCAGCTTTTATAAATAGCCAGCATGTCTGCACTGCTTTTCATACCTTGGCCTGATTTTTTGAGATTATACTGCCCATTTTCATAAAATGAGCTGGCTGCAGCATCCAGGGCGATACAGATATCTTCACCTGGTTTGTATCCCGCCGCTTCAATTGCTTCCACAATCACTTCGCAGGCTTCTTCATCGCTCTTTAAGTTAGGAGCAAATCCACCTTCGTCACCAACACTGGTTGCGTATCCTTTGGACTTAAGGATTTTTTTCAGTTGATGAAACGTTTCAGCACCATATCGTAGAGCTTCTGTAAAATTAGGGGCTCCTTTTGGCATTGCCATATATTCCTGAAGATCCACACTATTATCTGCGTGCTCTCCGCCGTTGATGATGTTCATCATAGGAGTTGGTAATCGAAAGCTGCCGCATCCTCCTAAATAAGAATATAAGGGAAGATTGACCGCTTTTGCTGCAGTTGCGGCGACCGCCATCGAAATACCTAAAATTGCATTGGCTCCTACATTTTTCTTGAAGGGAGTACCATCTATTTCGAGCATGGTGCGGTCAAGTTTTACTTGTTCGGTTGCATCCATTCCAATTAATTCTGGTGCGAGCTTTTCATTGATATTGGCTACTGCTTTTTGAACGCCTTTGCCAAGGTAGCGAGAATCTCCATCACGAAGCTCTAATGCTTCATTGATACCAGTAGATGCTCCTGAAGGAACAGATGCAGAAGCACTGCATCCATTTTCTAATGTCACTTTCGTGCGGACAGTTGGATTGCCGCGAGAATCTAAAATTTCTAATGCTTGGATAGCTTGAATACGGTTACTCACAATACCTCCTTTATGAGTTTGGTTATTTAATGATGGTTTTTTACCTGAGTTCCTTCACTGTCTCAGTGAAAAAAATAATTAAAACGGGCGTTTGTAAAAAATTGATTACCAGATGAAATAAATTGCTATTTCAAAGGTGCTTTGCAAGCTGTAACCCGGCAGCACATAAAATAATGCAGATCAATACATTACTCAACACATTAATACTCATTTTTACATAATCTCCTGCTTGCAGAAAGGTCAGAGTTTCATAACTGAATGTGGAGAATGTGGTAAATGCTCCCAAACAACCGACTGTGAGCCCTATCCGTAAATCATCGTTGAGCATCATGTTTTCTAGTAAGTAGTAGCTCAGAAAACCAAGAGTAAAAGACCCGATGCCATTGACGGTTAAGGTTCCATAGGGAAAGTTGCCAGCAAACAGTTGTTGTACTTGTTTTGAAAGCAAATAGCGTAAAATGGCTCCAACAAAGCCGCCGGTTCCAATTGCAAATAATGTTGTCATAGTGAAAAAAGCGTATGTGGTTGTGATATCAGTTAGTGGACAGCGAATAGGTAAGTTTGTCCAAAGTGCTTTATTGGTGTTGCCTTGAACAGCTTAATAAAATTTTCTGTTTTATGAGTTGCTTCAACAAATAGATGAGTTGCTTCTGTGTTTTGTAGACATCTCAAAATTTGATGAGGCTCTTTGTTTAAACATGCTCCAAATGGTCCTTTGGATTTGAGGTGCCCATATTTAACTTGATGATCTGCGATTCGTGAAAAAACAGTGTTTCGAGCACTGTTACCACGTGTCATGAACAGTGAACCAGTATGCCGTGGGTGGTCGGGAGGCCACATGGTTACAATTAGTGCATCTGTAGGAAGGTTGTTTTCAATGTAACGCCCCATGCGAATGTCTGTATGAGTGGTAAACACACCAGCAGGGGGAATCAATGCTTTGACGCGAACTACCCAAAAAATTACCAACACCAGCCATACTGTTGTTGCAACTCTGGGTAAGGTGAAATAATGCAATAGCTTCCATTGAGGAAACTCATTGCCAAGGCCGATCATTATAGAATGCAGAGATTTACTAAGCATCAAATGAAATAGAGAAATACTAAGTATCCAAATCCCGATTGTGCTAAAGGCTCCTTGAAACCTTCCCCATGGTGGAATTCCAAACAGGCCTTCAATGAACAGTGCTCCTGTTAACCATATTATAATTGGAAGCAGGCGATAGGATTTGTTGGAATAAAATAAACAGATCAATCCGATGCTGTATAAGAGGAGTATGCCAAATCCTTTACCTGTTGTAGCGATTAAAGGATTGAATATGTCTTGTATCAAATATGTGATAATATTGT